>DATCLK010000165.1:0-51510 GCA_036563975.1 Longimicrobiales bacterium
TACGCGGACATGCTCCAGATCGGCGCGCGCAACATGCAGAACTTCGCGCTGCTCTCCGAGGTGGGTCGCCTGCACCGGCCCGTGCTGCTCAAGCGCGGGCTGTCCGCCACGATCAAGGACCTGCTCCTGGCCGCGGAGTACGTGATGAGCCAGGGCAACATGAACGTCGTGCTGTGCGAGCGCGGCATCCGGACGTTCGAGACGGCGACGCGCAACACGTTCGACCTCGCGGCCATCCCCGTGCTGAAGGCGGAGACGCACCTGCCCGTGATCGCCGATCCGAGCCACGCGGGCGGGCGGCGGGACCTGGTGGCGCCGCTTGCGTACGCGGCCGTGGCGGCCGGGGCGGACGGGCTCCTGATCGAGGTGCACCCGAGGCCGGAAGAGGCGCTGTCCGACGGGGACCAGTCGCTCTCGTTCGACGAGTTCGCCGGCCTGATGGCGCGCGTGCGGGAGTTCGCACGGGTCGCCGGGCGGGAAATGCCGGTGGCGGAAGAAGCCGCGGCGGCCTGAGGGCTGCGAGCGAGACGTGTCTGGCGGGTCAGGCGCCTCGCGGCGAGGCTCCGCGACGGTGGCCGGCCCGTGCGCGCTGCTTCGACAAGCGTGAGCCGACTAGGGCACCTTGCGGCGGGCCTGGCCGAGGCGGGCGGCTACGCCCCCTTCCCTTCCGCCGTGCGCAGGAGACGCGGGGCCGGCGCGTCCGGCGAAGCGACCGCGGGCAGCGCAGGACGCCCTGTCAGCAGCCGGGCGGTCGTACGGCGGGGTGGGAGGCGCTGATCGGCGATGTGCGCGAGCGCGTGGTAGTAGACCATCTCCGCGACGGTGTCCCGCAGGTCGAGCGCCTCGATGTAGGTCTCGACGGCCTCCGGCAGGGACAGCTCCTCCTCGAGCACCTCGACGAACGCGAGCGCGTTGTCGGTGTGCGTGCGGAGCAGCGCGACCTCGGTGCGGGCGGCCGCGAGCTCGATGCGCTGGCGGAGGTCATCGTTGACGCGGCCACGCATCCGCTGGCGGAGGCCCGCGAACAGCGCGCGGCTGCGCGCCGCGGGCGGCGCGTCGGCGGGCGCGGCCTGCTTCGGCTCCGACCCTTTCCCGCCCCGTTGCTCCTCGGCCCGTGCCGACTGCGCCATGAGCTCCGGCCAGATCTCGGCCGCGACGGCGTGCTCGCCGATGTGCGCCAGCGCCCGCGTGGTGACGCTCCGTGCCTCCTCGGCCGACATGCGGAGCAGGCGGTTGTAGATGTCCATCGCGGCATCGAACGGCACCTGATCGCCCACCATCTCGATCAATCCGAGCGCGTGCTCCACGTGCGTGGCCAGGATCCGCTCCTGCGCCACGGCGGTGGCCAGCTCCAGACGGCGGCGGACCGTGGGCGACAGCATCTTGGTGGGAACAGTCGCTCTCACCGGCATTCCCTGCTGTAGCGAGTCACGCCAGTCGCAGGCTCCACACCGCCGTTGGGGTGCAAGTTCCATTCCGACCGTGCCCTGCAGTCGGCGCGCTGCGGGCGGCGATCCCGCGCTCCGGGTGCGCCCTGCGGGCGGCGCCGCGGGGGTTCCGCGGCCCGGGGGCGGGCCACTCGGCGCAGGAGCCGCCCGTGCGCCTGAGGCGTGGAGTACGGTGTGGCCGTGGGTGACCCGCTGTCGGTCCCCTTGACGCACGAGCCGCCGGCGCGCCGCGCGTTCGCGGCACACCGGCGGCCACGTCCTGCCGGGTCGGCTCAGGCGATGCGCGCCCGTGCGGCGGCGAGCTGCGCGAGGACGGCTGCCCTCGCGGTCGCGCCGGGCACCGCGCGGGCCTCGACGGATTCCTCGGCCGTCAGCCGGGCAGGCATGCCGGGGGGGAAGCGGGGGTGCGCCTCGCTCCAGACCTCGGCGGGCAGGGCGGAAAGGGCGATGCCAGCGCTCTCGGCCCGGCGCACCAGCTTGCCCACGGCGGCGTGCGCTTCACGGAACGGCACGCCGCGGCGGACGAGCTCATCGGCGAGGTCCGTGGCGAGCAGCGTTTCGTCGGCGACGGCCGCGGCGAGTCGGGCCTCGTCGAATTCGAGGCCGGCGATGGTCTCACGCGTGGCCGGCAGGAGCAGCGCGAGCGTGTCGATGGCGTCGAAGAGCAGCGCCTTGTCCTCCTGCAGATCCTTCTGGTATCCGGAAGGCAGGCCCTTGAGCAGGGCGAGGACGGCCGCGACGTCGCCTGCGAGACGAGCGGCCTTGCCGCGCGCGAGCTCGAGGCCGTCCGGGTTCCGCTTCTGCGGCATCAGACTCGAGCCGGTGGTGTACGCCTCGGGCAAGCGCACGAAGCCGAACTCCTCCGTCGAGTACAGGATCAGGTCCTCGGCCAGCCGCGAGAGATGCGCCGCGATGAGCGCGCAGACGAAGACGAGCTCGCAGATCCAGTCCCGGTCGCCGACCGCATCGATCGAGTTCTCCGAGATCGCGCGGAACCCGAGCAGCTCCTTGAGGAGCGTGCGGTCCACCGGGAATGGGCAGCCGGCGATGGCGCCGGAGCCGAGCGGCAGGACGGCGATGCGGTCCTGCGCGTCCGCGAGCCGCGCGCGATCGCGGTCCAGTGCCCAGAAGTGCGCGAGCAGCCAGTGCGCGACGCGAACGGGCTGCGCCCGCCGGATGTGCGTGTAGGCAGGGATGATGAGATCCACGGTCCGGGAGGCCTGCGTGACGAGGGCGGCCTGGAGGCCGCGCAGCTCCCGCTCCAGGTCCGCGCAGCGGCGGATCGCCCACAGGCGGGTATCCGTGGCGACCTGGTCGTTACGGGAGCGGCCGGTGTGCAGTTTGCCCGCGACCTCGCCCACCTCCTCGTAGAGCAGTCGTTCCACGAGGGTGTGGATGTCTTCATCCGGCGCGCCAGCAGTCCCCTCCTCCGCGATGCGGCGAGCCACGCGCGCGAGCCCCTGATCAAGCGCGCTCGCCTCCGCCTGCGTGAGCACGCCGGCGCGGAGCAGCGCCTGGACCCAGGCACGGCTGGCCTCGATGTCCTCGCGCCAGAGCCGTGCGTCCACGGGCAGACTCCGGTTCAGCTCGTCCAGCGATGGCGCAGGCCCTGAGGCGAAACGGCCGCCCCAGAGTCGGTGGGCGGAACGGGCCGGGATGGCGGGCGGGGCGGCGGTCTTCTCCGGCGCCGGCTCCACGCTGGTCTCGCTCACGGCCATGCATGCCTCCTTGCGGTCGGTGCGGCAGAGTGGACGCGAAAGCGGCGGACGCGCTGCGGGCCCCGTGCGGGACGCGGCCCGCGCGCTGCCGTCGCTGCGGTTGCGGCCGCGCTCGCCTGGCGCGGGTGTGCCGCCCCACAGGGCCCGGAGACCCGATCCGCCCTCACCTCAGGACGCACCTCGCCCCGCGCCCGCGGGGACGAGCAGGCCCGGCTCTGCGGCCGGCGCCGTGGCCGCCGGCTCCGGCGCCGCGGGCCGCGAGGCGCGCCGCCGCGCCTCGGCCTGCGTGGGCAGTGAGAACAGACGAATGAAGCCTGCCGCGTCGGCGTGATCGTATTCGCTCTCGCCGAACGAGGCCAGCGCCTGGTCGTAGAGCGTGCACGGGCTCTGGCGCCCGGCGATGATGATGTTGCCCTTGTACAGCTTGAGGCGCACCGTGCCCGTGACGTGGCGCTGGGTATGGTCGACCAGCGCGTCGAGCGCCTCGCGCTCCTCCGTCCACCACCGGCCCTCATAAACCAGGTCCGCATAGCGCTGCGCGAGCTGGTCCTTGAGCGCCAGGGTGCGCCGGTCGAGCACGAGCTGCTCCAGCTCCCGGTGCGCCGTGTAGAGCAGCGTTCCGCCAGGCGTCTCGTAGACGCCACGGGACTTCATGCCGACGAGGCGGTCCTCGATCACGTCTACGCGGCCGATGGCGTGCTCGCCGCCGATTTCGTTCAGCCGCTGCAGCAGCGCGACCGGGCCGAGCGGCTCGCCGTCCACGGTCACCGGGTAGCCCTCCTCGAAGCCGATCTCGACGTAAAGCGGGCGGTCCGGCGCGTCCTCCGGCGAGCGCGTCAGCAGGAACATGTCGGCGGGCGGCTCGGTGGCCGGGTCCTCGAGCGGGCCGCCCTCGTGCGAGATGTGCCAGAGGTTGCGGTCCCGCGAGTAGATCTTCTCCTTGCTCGCCGCCACCTCGATGCCACGCGCGGCGGCGTAGGCAAGCGCGTCCTCGCGCGAGCGGATGTCCCACTCGCGCCAGGGCGCGATCACGCGGAGATGGGGCGCGAACGCGGCGTAGGTCAGCTCGAACCGGACCTGATCGTTGCCCTTCCCGGTGCAACCGTGCGCGAGTGCGTCGGCGCCCAGCCGCAGCGCGAGCTCAGCCTGCGCACGCGCGATGATCGGGCGCGCCATGGAGGTGCCGAGCAGGTACTTGCGAGCGTAGATCGCGCCCGCGCGCAGCGTGGGGAACACCGCCTCGCGTACGAAGGCCTCCCGCAGGTCCTCGACGACGCAGGCGGCGGCGCCCTGCCGGCGTGCGCGCGCATCCAGCCCGTCCAGCTCCTCGCCCTGGCCGACATCCGCGGCAATGCACACGACCTCGGCGTTGTAACGCTCGCGCAACCACGGGACGATGATCGAGGTGTCCAGGCCGCCCGAGTAGGCGAGCACGACAGTCATCGACACGGTGGACTCCGGGTTATCGGTGTTCTCTCAGGGTTCCAGTTCCAACGACACAGCGATCTCGGCACACGCGGCACGCCGCGCGCAGCCGTTGCAGTCCAACGCGATCTTCTCCGGAAACTCCGCGATGTTCGTGGTGCGGAAGCCCAGGCGGTGGAAGAAGCCCGGGTGGAGCGTGAGCGCGAATACGCGCCGGAGACCCAGCGCGCGCGCCTCCTCGAGCAACGTCTCCACCAGGCGCCGTCCCACGCCCTGGCTCTGGCAACGCTCGGCCACCGCCAGCGCGATGACCTCGCCGAGAGCCGGGGAGTAGAGCCGCAGCCCCGCGCAACCGACGACGCCTGTCGCATCCACGGCCACGACGAAGTCCCGGAGCTGCTGGCGGACCTGCTCGGGCGATCGCGGCAGCAGCGCCCCCTCGCGGGCGTAGCGATCCAGCAGCTCCATCATCGCCGGGAGATCCGCCGGCCGCGCGCGCCGAATCACGACGAGCGGCGCGGGTGCGGCGTTCGCCTCGCGCGTGGCGGGCGCCAACGTCTCCCGAAACGCCGTCATCCCCGCTGCCACCGCCTGGGCCGCAGAGCGGATCAGCGGCAGCGTGGCGAGCGTGCTCACTCCAGCACCTCAGCCAGGATGCCGAGGCCGCGCTCGAGGTCGGACTCGGAGATCGCGAGAGGCGGCAGGAGGCGCACCACCCGCTCGCCGGCGCTCGTGACCAGCAGCCCCGCTTCCAGCGCCCGCCCGATCACGGGCGCCGCGGCGCCCTCGAGCTCGAGGCCCCACATCATGCCGCGGCCTCGCGCTTCGAGCACGCCGCCACGGCCGACGAGCGCGGCCAGCGCAGCACCCATGCGCTCGCCCTTGCGGCGCACCTCGGCCAGGAACTCCGGGGCCGCGATGCGCCGCAGCACCGCGAGGGCCACTGATGCCACGAGCGGCCCGCCGCCGAACGTCGTCCCATGGTCGCCCGGCTGGATCGCGGCCGCGACGCGCGCGGAGAGCAGCACGGCGCCCATCGGCAACCCGCCGGCGAGCGGCTTTGCCAGCGTCAGAATGTCGGGCACGACGCCCGCCGCCTCGTAAGCAAAGAGGTGGCCCGTGCGGCCGAGGCCGCACTGCACCTCATCGAAGATCAGGAGGGCATCCGCCTCGTCCGCGAGCGTACGGAGCGCACGCAGGAACGACGCGTCCAGCGGCCGCACGCCACCCTCTCCCTGCACGGGCTCCGCGATGATCGCGGCCGTGCGCTCACGCGAGATGGCCGCGCGCGCGGCATCCACATCGCCCACCGGGATGAAGCGCACACCAGGCATGAGCGGCTCGAACGGCTCGCGGTAGGCGGGCCGGTCCGTCGCTGCGAGCGAGCCGAAGAGCCGGCCGTGGAACGACCCTCCGAGCGCAACGATCTCGACCTTCTCCCGCGCGCCGGATTGCCGCGCCCAGCGGCGCGCGAACTTGAAGGCCCCCTCGTTGGCCTCCGCGCCCGAGTTGCAGAAGAAGACGGCGTCCGCGAACGAGAGGCGCACGAGCTCGGCGGCCAGCTCCGCGGCCGGACGCGTGCGGTACAGATTCGACGTGTGGATCAGCCCGGTCTCTGCTGCGGCGGCGATGGCGCGCGTCACGTCCGGGTCGCCGTAGCCAAGGGCGTTGACGCCGATGCCGCTGACGAAATCCAGGTACTCGCGGCCGTCCTCCGCAATGAGGTAGGCGCCGCGGCCCGCGACGAAGACCGGCGGCGCCGGCCGGTAGACGGCGAGGAGCGGAGAAGCCGCGGCAGCGGCGATGCCGGTCGCGGCAGGGGCGGCGGTCACGGTCGAAAACCCTCCTCTATCGAGATGGCACGGAGGCAGCTCACGCGACGGCCTCCGCTTCCGGGATGAGCGTGGTGCCGGGCGCCGTTCCGTCCAGGATGCCCGGCGGACCGATGCGGACGGACGGCACGCCTGCTGCGACCGCGGCGGCGGCCGCATCGAGCTTCACCGCCATGCCATCGCGCGCCGTGCCGGACGCGATCAGTGCAGCCGCCTCGGCGATCGTCAACACGCGACGCTCCACGTCGCCGTCACGCACGCCATCCACATCGGTGAGGAAGAGGAGCTCGGAAGCGCCGAGCGCGCCGGCGACGGCAGCCGCGGCGTCGTCCGCATTGACGTTCAGCGGCTGGCCGTCGATGCCGCGGGAGATCGGCGAGATCACGGGGACGAAACCGGCAGCCAGCAACCGCTCGATCAGCTCCACGCGCACCCGCACGATCCGGCCGACGAGGCCGAGGGCGCCTCCGTCCGCCTGCTCCGCCACGAGCAGCCCGCCATCCTCTCCTGAAAGGCCGATGGCGTCCACGCCGCCATCGATGAGCGCCGCCACGACGCGCTTGTTCGTCCAGCCCGAGAGCACCATCGCGGCGACGCGCAACGCCTCCGGCGTGGTCACCCGCCGCCCCCCGTTCCACAACACCGGGATGCCCAGGCGCGTGGAGAGATCCGTCACCTCCGGGCCACCCCCGTGCACCACGACCGTGGGCGGCCCACCCGCTGCGAGACGAGCGGCAAGGCGTCCGAGCCACGCCGCATCCGCCACCGCCCGGCCACCCACCTTCAAGACCCGCACGTTCAACGAGCCAACCCTTCCCGCTCGTCCAGCCCGAGCATCAGGTTCGCGTTCTGGAGCGCCTGACCTGCAGCGCCCTTCACCAGGTTGTCCAGCGCCACGACCAGCAGGATCATCGGCGCATCCACATCCGCGACGGCCGCGAATCCCATCGACACGACGTTCCGGCCGACCACGGCCTGGAGCCCCGGGAGATCCTCGCCCAGCACCTCGACGAACGGCTCGCCGGCGTACGCCTCCGCCCACAGCCCAGCCGCATCGCTGACCGACAAGGGAGCCGACAGGGGCAGGTAGATGGTCTCCAGGATCCCGCGCCGGACCGGGAGCAAGTGCGGTGTGAACACGAAGTCCACCGGGCCGTTGCCCGAGATGCGCCCGAGCCCGCGCCGGATCTCCGGCACGTGCCGGTGGCGGTTGCCCACCGCGTACGCGCGGTAGTCCTCCGCCACCTCCGCGAACAGCATCTCGCGCTTCGGCGAACGGCCCGCCCCCGTCACGCCCGAAGCGGCATCGATGATCACCGGCCGGGACCGATCCACCAGCCCGTGCCGCAGCGCGGGCGCGAGCGCGAGCAACACGCCCGTCGGGTAGCAACCGGGATTCGCCACCAGCCGGGCTCCACGGATCGATTCCCGCCACAGCTCCGGCAGGCCGTAGACCGCCCCCGCCTCGCCCGCGCGCAGGTCCGCCGAGAGATCCACCACTGCCGCGCCCGCTTCCCGCGCGCGCAGCGCCCACGCCCCCGACTCGCCGTGCGGCAGGCACGAAAACACCACGTCCACGGCCCCGAGGTCTGCCTCCTCCGCCCGGACGTAGCGGAGGCCCGTCCCGGGCATGCGCTGGCCCGCCTCCGACTCAGACGTGGCGAAGCAAAGCTCGAAGCGGGGGTGCTTCTGGAGCAGGCGTCCGAGCTCGAGGCCCGTGTATCCGGAAGCGCCGAGGATCCCGGCGCGTGAGTAATTATTCATGGTTGGGTTATAGTAATACAGGGGTGCGGCGCGGACGTCAAGGGAGCTGGTGGAAGGACGAGGGCGAGGACGAGGGCGAGGACGAGGGCGAGGACGAGGGCGAGGACGAGCACGAGCACGAGCACGAGCACGAGCACGAGCACGAGCACGAGCACGGCCGCGGGCGCGGGGACCAGGACGAGAACAGGGCCGGCGGCCAAAGCGCCCGCCCGCGCGCGCAACCGCTCCGACGTACAGGGCGGACGGTCGGCGGCCGGGGCGCTCGCGCGCGCGGGCGCGACCGCTACTCGGTGCCGAACCCGGCGAGCTCTTCGAGCCGGCTCTGGACGGCGCGGCGGTAGCGGGCGGAGCGGAGAATGACGAGGATCGTGTCGTCGCCGGCGACGGTGCCGAGCACTTCCGGCCACTCCTCCCAATCGATGGCCTCGGCGACGGGCTGGGCGCCGCCGGGAAGCGTGGTGACCAGGAGGAGGTTGCCGACTCCCTCCGCGCCGACGAACAGCGTGGGAAGGAGGCGCTCCAGCGGAGGCCTCTTCGTCCACGTCTCGGGCGGGAGGGTGTAGTAGGGCCGCCCCTCGGAATCGGGGACCTTGACGAGACGGAGTTCGCGGATGTCGCGGGACAGCGTGGCCTGCGTCACGTCCACGCCGCGCTCCGCGAGCCGTTCACGCAACTCTTCCTGACTGTGGATGCGGTGCTGCTCGACGAGCTCGAGAATGACCGCGTGTCGCTGGCGCTTGTTCATGGGAGACGACAATGACCAGGTCGTCCGCAGCGCGTCAAGCCCGCGCGCACAGGGCTGCGGAACGCGACCGGCGCGGATGTGCGTGGAGCCGGCGTCGAGCCCACGCGCGCACAGTCGCGCGCAAGCCGGCTGGCGAGGGCGTCCGCGGAGCTGTCGTCACGCGCGCACGCGGCCGCGCGGCCGCACAGGAACCGGCGCGCGCCGGCGGGCCGTGCGGCCCCGCGGCTCACCGTCCAGGGACGACGTACACGAAGCCGAGGAGCGCGCCGTAGAAGAGGTGGGCGACGACCACTGCAGCCGGCGTGAAGGCGCCGAGCCGCAAGCCGAAGAGGCCAGGCGAGCCGGCCGCGCCGAGGCGCGGGCAGCGGCCCCACCGCCCTACTACGTCGAGCCCCAGGCCCGCGGCCACGGCATGCACGGCGCCGAAGAGCATGCCGAGCAGCGCGTCGGCGCGGTGCAGTGCCTCGAACGCGGCGCCGTACACCGCAGGCAGGAGCACGACGCCGCAGAGCAGGTACAGCGCGGCCCCCGTGACGCGCGTGAGCACGCCGTCCGCGCGAGCGAGCACGAGGCAGCCCAGCAGGAGTGCGGGCTCCAGACGGGTCAGGCCGGTCCAGCGGGCGACGGCGGCGAGCCAGGAGACGGCGAGCGTCGCGACGAAGCCGGCCCAGAGGAGGAGGCCCCAGGCGATCTCGATCGCGACCTCCCTGCCATGAGTGGTCCGGTGCGAGCCGGGAAGCCTTCCCGGGGAAGCTAATGTAGGACGCCCGGCGGGTGCAACGCGCGGGGGCGGGGGCCTCCGCTCACGCGGCTGCGGCCGGCTCGTCGCCTCCGAGGGCGGCGTGGAAGATGACCTCCGCCCAGCCGGGCGGGATCGCCAGTGCATCGATGTAGACCTGGACGGCCTCGGCGGGACCGGCGACGCCGTGCAGCGCGGCGATGACGTCCGCGGCGCCGGCGAGGTAGACGTCGCGCAGGGTACGGCGGGCCTGCTCGGCCGCGCGCTGGATCCGGGCGCGGACAGCCCCATCGCGACGGCCGCCCAGTCGGCGCGCGAGGCGGCGGAGCGCGGAGTCGTCCTGCGGCGGGGCCGGGACCGGGAGGTCCGCCGCGACCTGCGTCTCGGCCAGGCGTGCCAGCGCCCGCACTGCCACGGCCCGCGAATCCGCCGCGGGCACGCCCAGCAGGCGGGTGTAGATGCCGAGCGCCGTCTCGAACGGCAACACGTGCGCGACCTCGCGCACGAACGCAGCCGCGGCCTCCCCGTGGGTGCAGAGCAATCGCTCCTCGGCTCCCGCCAGTGCGAGCGCGAGGCGCCGCCGCAACGCGGGGTCTCTGCGGTATCGTGGCCTGCCGATCCTCATAGCGGTCTCACGGAAGCGCGGCCCGAGCCGCCGCGGGCTCCCACCTCACACGGTCCCCGGGGATCACCTGCACCGGTGGCGGCGCGCCGCGGTGTCGCGCGCGCAGCCCACTCCCGACGCAAATGCTGGCAAGAGACGTGCTTGGCGAGTTAGCCGTGGCCGTGCTCCGACCCGCCCGCTCGCCCCGCTCGCGCGTCAGCCGCCATCCCGCGAGGGGACGAAGCGGAGCAGCACGCCCACGGCGAGGATGATGATGGCTGCGAGGATGAGCTCCTGGCGCTCGTACGCCACGCCGGCGAGCGCGACCGCCGCGCCGACGGCGAAGATGATCATCTTCAGCTTCAGCAGCCGGTCCGGTTGCTCGCGGCGCGTTCGATCCGGCCGGAAGAGCCCCATTAGCGTTTGCTCCGCTGCTCCAGGAACCGCCGCACGCCCGCGCGCGCCTCTTCCGTCATGCGGGCGAGCGCGTTGAGCTCCGCGCCCCGGCGAATGCCCTCTTCGAACGATGCGCCGTCGATGCCGTAGAGCAGCCGCTTGATCAGGCGGAGCGCGGCAGGCGGCCGCGTGGCGAGCTCCCGCGCGTACTCGAGGGCGTCGCTCTCGAACGTGGCGTCTGCGAAGACCCTGTTGACAAGGCCGAGCCGTCGCGCCTCGGCGGCATCGATGCGGTCGCCGCGCGCGACCAGCTCGAACGCCTGCCGCTCCGTCGTCACCCGGCGCAACAGAGTCATCACCATGGCGGGCACGAAGCCGAGGTGCACCTCGGGATAGCCGAACACGGCGCTCTCGCTCGCGACCACGAGGTCGCATGCCGTGGCGAGGCCTGCGCCGCCGGCGAACGCGTGGCCGTGCACCGCCGCGACGATCGGTTTCTCGAGGCGCCGCATCTCGATGAAAAGGTCACCCAGCGCGGCGGCATCCGCGAGGTTTTCGAGTGGGTCGCCGGTCGCCGCGAGCCGCTCCATCTGCGCGAGGTCCGCGCCGGCGCAGAAGTCGCGGCCCGCGCCGCGCAAGAGCACCACGCGCACGCCCTCATCGGCGCCGGCGCGCGCGAAGGCGCCGCGCAGCGCGCCCACGGTCGCCGCGTCCAGCGCGTTCCGCTTCTCCGGGCGGTTCAGCGTGACGGTCGCGACGCCATCCGCGACGTCGTACAGCAGGCGCTCGTCGCTCATGTCGCGGCTTGTGTGGCTTCGAGGGCGCGGGCCACTTCTTCCGGCACCTCCACCTCCATGCGCAGCAGCGCCGTCGAGAAGGTCTTGCCCTGCGCGTCCGTCATGAGCGAGACCGTCCCGCCGCCGTCCAGCGCTCCGTGCAGCAGGAAGTTCAATGCGTACAGGTTGGGCAGCTCGAACCGCTCGACCTCGCCCTTCACCATCGAGCCGAAGTGCTCCTTCACGCGCTCCGCAGTCACCAGCTCGGCCAGCAACGGGTAATGCTCGGGCCGGCGTGCGATCAGCCCGATGTTCACCGTGTCGCCCTTGTCCCCCGAGCGGGCGTGCGCCAGCCGGAGCAGCGGGACCGTGCGACGCGCTCCGTCGCGTGATGCAGCCGACATCGCTACTCTCCCGGTTCGGGCGGCCGCTGGCGCTGCCGCAGCGCCGAGACGCCGAAGGCGAGCGCCACGACCAGCGCGGCAAACCCCAGCAGCACGTGCCCGCTGAAAATCAGCCCGACAAACGCCAGCAGCGCGAGAACCGCGACGGCGAGCCCCACGGAAATACCGGTGCTCCCGTTCACGCCGTGGTCACCTCCACCCGCAGGGTCGGCTCGATCTCCCTGCGGTCGATCAACGCGGGCCAGAACGCCACGATCTCCTGCACTCTGGGTCGCCCGCCGGCAAAGCCGGTGACGGTGGGCGGGCCCGTCAGGATCAGCGGCGCGATCTCGCGCGTGAAGCGCTCGATCGCCGCACGGTCCTGGCCACGAACCGCGACCCGCAGCTCGACCTCCGGCAGGTCCGGCGGCGGCGGGCCGGCCAGCGGCCCGTGGGTGGCGTTCCAGCCGACGAACTCGGTCCGCACCTCGTCGAACCGCAGCCCGAGCCGATCGAGTCGCTCCCGCAGGATTCGATCCGCCGCAGCGGCTTTCTTCACCGCATCCGGCCAGCCGTAAACCAGCGTGCCCACGGCCTTGTAGCCGGCGTGGTAGGAGATCGAGACCTTGAGCTTTTCCGTCGGGGGCCGGCCCTTCACGCCGCTGACGCGTACGCGGTCGTCGCCCAGATCCTCGAGCCCGATCGTGGTGAAATCCGCGATCACGTCGGGCGTGATGTACTGACGCGGGTCGCCCAGCTCGTACAGGAGCTGCTCGGTCACGGTCTCGCGGCTCACGCGCCCGCCGGTGCCCTCGTGCTTAGTGACGATGAAGCGGCCATCGGGGTACGCCTCGATGATGGGGAAGCCGATGTCGGCCATGTTCGGGATCGTCTCCCAATCCGCCAGGCAGTTGCCGCCCGTCGCCTGTGCGCCGCACTCGTTGATGTGGCCTGCGGCGACGCCGGCGGCGAGGCAATCGTAGGCATCGGCTGCCCAGCCGAAGGCGTAGACCATGGGTGCGTAGGTGAGCGCCGTGTCCGTCGAGCGGCCGGTGATGACCACGGTGGCGCCCTGTGCGAGCGCCTCGACGATCGGGCGTGCGCCGATGTAGGCGTTGGCGCTCTGCACGCGATCGAGCACCGTCTCGAGCGGCTCGCCCGTGTCCATGTTGCGCAGCTCGTGGCCGCGCGCGATCAGCTCCGGCAGGCGGTCCAGGATGTCGTCGCCGATGACGACGCCGACCTTCACCTTCCCGGCCAATCCTGCCTTTCTCGCCTCCTCGAGCACGGCGTCCCGGCAGGCCGGGAGGTTGACGCCGCCCGCATTCGCGATGACGCGGATGCCCTTCTCCACGCAGTCCGGCAGGATCTCGCCCATGAGCGGGACGAAGTCGCGGGCGTAGCCCTGCGTGGGATCGCGCGAGCGCTGCTTCTGGAGGATGGACATCGTGACTTCCGCCAGGTAGTCCAGCATGAGGAAGTCGATGGGCCCGCGGCGCACCTGGTCCACGGGCGCGTCCAGGCGGTCCCCCCAGAAGCCCTGGCCGGAGGCGATGCGGATGGGTCGGCTCACGGACGTGCCCTCCCGGCGCCGGCGCGGCGATCCGACCGACTGGCGCCAGCGCGCACGCCGTGACGATGGCGGGTTGCGGCGCGGGGCCTCACGATACCTCCAGTCCCCCGAAGGGACCCAGGTGCGGGCCCGGGTTGTGTCGCGCGACGCGCAGCGCGAACGCGAGCACCTCGCGGGTCTCCTCGGGGAAGATGATGGCGTCCACGAAGCCGCGCGCGGCGGCGAAGCGCGCATCGAGCTGGCGCTCGTACTCGGCGCGCACGGCGTCGATGCGGGCCTGGAGCCCCTTGTCCGGCTCCCTGCCCTGCTGCTTCAACTCCTCGAGTTGCGGGCCGAACAGCGCGTACACCGCGCTCTCGCCTTCCATCACGCCCATGCGGCCGGTCGGCCAGGTGAAGATGAAATCCGGGTCGAACCCCTGGCCGGCCATCGCATAGTATCCCGCGCCCGAGGCGTGGTTGATGGTGAGCACGATCTTGGGCACCGTCGCGGTCGCCATGGCCTCGACGAACTGCGCGCCCGCCCGGATGATGCCGGACTGCTCCGCTTCCGGGCCGACCATGAAGCCGCTCACGTCCTGGATGAACAGCAACGGTGTGCGGTGGCGGTTCATGGTTTCGATGAAGTAGGCCACCTTTTCGGCGCTCTGCGTGTAGATGATGCCGCCGAAGCGCGGCGGCCCGCCCCCGGGTGGACGCACGAGGCCGCGTGCGTTCGCGATCACGCCGACGCTCAGGCCCTGGAGCCGCGCGGTGCCGCAGATCATCTCGGGGGCGAGATCTGCCTGGAACTCATCCAGGTGCCCGGCATCCAGCAGGCAGTCGAGCAGGGCTCGCACGTCGTACGGCTGGCGGTGGTCGTCCGGCAGGACCTCGTAGGCATCGGCCGGGTCGCGCGCGGGCGGGCGCGGCTCGGCCTCGCCCCCGGCCGGCGGGACGTAGGGCAGGCCGGCGATCAGCTCGCGGATGTGCGCGATGCACGCGGCGTCATCCGGCTCGCGGTAATGCGCGACGCCGCTCAGCGCGGTGTGCGTCCAGGCGCCGCCCAGGGTTTCCGCATCCACGGTCTGACCGGTCGCGCCCTTCACGAGGTTCGGGCCGCCCAGGCCCATGAAGCTCGTGCCCTCGACCATGAGGATCACGTCGGAGAGCGCGGGCAGGTAGGCCCCGCCGGCGATGCACGGCCCCATGACCGCGGCGATCTGGGGCACGCGCAGGTAGCGGCGCATGATCGAATTGTAGTAGAAGATGCGCGCGGCGCCGTACTGGCCGGGGAAGACGCCACCCTGGTAGGGGAGGTTCACGCCTGCGCTGTCCACCAGGTAGATGATCGGCACGCGGCAGCGCATCGCGATCTCCTGCGCGCGCAGGATCTTGCGGATCGTCTCCGGCCACCACGAGCCCGCCTTCACGGTCGCGTCGTTCGCCACGACGACGACGGGGCGGCCGTGCACCGTACCCACGCCCGTCACCACGCCGGCCGCCGGCGCCTGACCGTCGTACTGGTCGTAAGCAACGAGAAGGCCGATCTCGAGGAAGCGCGTGCCCGGGTCGAGGAGGTGGCCGATGCGCTCGCGGGCCGTCAGCTTGTTTTGCGCGTGCTGCCGTTCGATCTTCTCGGGCCCGCCGCCGAGCTGGAGGCGCGCTTCTAGCTCGAGCACCTCCCGCGTCATGCGCTTGAGCCGCCCCGACCGCGCCGACGCCGCCTCAGCCTTCCCGGTCACGGCCATGCTCTGCGAACCAGTTGCGGATGTACTCGATCGGTTCGCTGGTGGGCGTACCCGGGCCGAACAGGCGACCCACTCCCATGCGCTGGAGCTCCTCCATGTCGTCCGGCGGAATGATGCCGCCGCCGGTCACGAGCACATGGTCCGCGCCCTGCTCGCGCAGCAGCTCGAGCACGCGCGGGAAGAGCGTCATGTGCGCGCCGGAGAGGATGGACAGGGCGACGACGTCCACGTCCTCCTGTATGGCCGCATTGACGATCATCTCGGGCGTCTGATGCAGCCCCGTGTAGATCACCTCGAAGCCGGCGTCGCGGAACGCGCTGGCGATGACCTTGGCGCCGCGGTCGTGGCCGTCGAGGCCGGGCTTGGCCACCAGCACTCGGATTTTCCGTTCGGTCATTGTTCCAAGGGCAAGCAGATCGCGCGCACGGGGGGACGGCGCCCCGGGCCATGCGCGCCCGATGGCGAAAGTTTACGGAAAACGCGCGGTTGTAGGCAAGTCGGGGGTGGGGGTGGTCGGCGGACCTGCGGCGCCGCAGCGCCCGCCCTCACCGCCCCCTCAGCCCTTCTCCGCCACCGCGATCAGCCGCTCCGACTCGTGCGTGAAGGGCTCGCCGGTCCAGTCGCCGTAGTACTTCATGCGGGTGAAGCCGGCAGCCCGGAGGAGCGCATCCACCTCGGTCGCCGTCCGCAGGCGCAGCGCGTGCCGCTTCTCACCGCGCTCCTCCCCTCTCCGCCACCACAGCCGCTCATAGCTGATGCCGGCGACCGCGTCGAAGCGGCGGCGGACGCGCACCTCGGTCCCGTCCGGGAGCGTCCAGCGGTCGCGGTACGCGTAGGCGGAGACGACGTCGTCGCGGTGCATGGTCTCGAGCAGGAAGCGGCCACCCGGCCGCAGCACGCGCCGGGCTTCCGCGAGCGCGCGCAGGTCCTCCGCGTCATCCACGAACAGGCCGAGACTGGTGAAGACGTTGGCGACGCCATCGAACACGCCATCGCGGAAGGGCAACGCGCGCAGGTCGGCGGCGGCCAACCGGGCGGGAGCGCCGGCTTCGCGGAAGGAGCGCGCCGCCCGCTGGAGCAGGGGGAAGGAGAGGTCGGCGCCGAAGGCCTCGACGCCGGCCTCCCCGAACAGCCTGGTGTGCCGGCCCCAGCCGCAGGGCACGTCGAGGATCCGAGCGCCGGCCGGCAGGCCCATCAGCTCCAGCATGGCCGCGACCTCGCGCCGGCTCTCCTGCTCCGGGAAGAGTGGCTCGTGGAGCCGGAAAAAAACCTCGTCGAAGTAGTGGCGCCACCAGGGCACGGCGCTGGGCCTCCCGTCTCAGTGGGTCGGCTGGCCGGCGGTCTCCGGCCTGCCGCCATCCAGCACGAGGCCGAGGCGCTCGATCCTGCGGCCGTCCATGGCGAGCACGCGCAGCCGCCCGCCCGCGAAGGTGACCTCGTCGCCGGTACGGGGGATGCGGCCGAGCTGGCCCAGCACGTAGCCGGCGATGGTCGTGTAGTCCTGCTCGGGCAACTCCAGGTCGTACAGCTCGTTCAGCTCCGCGATCGAGAAGCTCCCGCTCACCAGCACCTCGCCGTCCTTCTCCTCGATGGGCAGCGGCTCCTCCTCGTGCTCGTCCCGGATCTCGCCGACGATCTCCTCGATCACATCCTCGATCGTCACGATGCCGGCCGTCCCGCCCCACTCGTCGACGACGACGGCGATGTGGGTCCGCTCTGCCTGCATCTCGCGCAGCAGGTCCTCGATCGGCTTGGAGTCCGGCACGAACGGGACCGGCCGGATCAGGTCTGCCAGCGTGGTGGGCTGGCCGCGTCGCAGCGCACGCCACACCTCTCGTGCCAGCACGACGCCCAGCACCTGGTCCAGCGACTCACGGTAGACCGGGATGCGCGAGTGGCCCGCCTCGATGATCACATCGGCGACGTCCTCGAGCGTCGCGTCCATCGGGACGGCGACGACCTCGGTGCGCGGGGTCATCACCTCGGCGGCCGTCGTCTCCGACAGATCGAACACCCCGCGGATCATCTCGACCGGCTCCTCGGCGAGCAGGCCATGCTCGTAGCTCTGGGTCAGGAGCAGCTCGATCTCCTCCGGCCGGTGCACGCGCTCTACCTCGGTGGGCGCACGCAGCCCCACGGCGCGCAGGAGCAGGTTCGCCGATCCGTTGAGCAGCGCGATGAACGGCGCCAGCAGGCGTGAGAAGCCGATCAGCGGCCCGGCGGTCCACAGGCTCGTCATCTCGGGGAACAGGAGAGCGAGCGACTTGGGAGCCAGCTCCCCGAGCACGATGTGCAGGAAGGTGATGAGGATGAAGGCGATGGTACCGGCCACGCCGTGGGTGGCGATCACGTTCCACGGCGGCGGCAGGCCATCGAACGCCTGTCGGATGATCACGGCGATCGTGCTCTCGCCGACCCAACCGAGGCCTAGCGAAGCGAGCGTGATGCCGAGCTGCGTGCCCGAGATGTAGTGGTCGAGATTGCGGATCGCCTCGCGCGCGATGCGCGCACGGCGGCTCCCCTGCTCCGCCAGCGCATCGATGCGCGTCCGCCGCGCGCCAACGAGCGCGAATTCGGCGGCGACGAAGAATGCGTTGGCCAGGACCAGAACGAGGGCGACCGCCAAACGCCAGGCAATGCCCCCGATGGTCAACGCCTGGGCTTCCATCTACGGCCGTGCCGGACGAGACCGTGGCGCGGGACGAAGGTACAAGCGACTAGAAGAACACCGGCTCGCGGTAGGCGCCGTACACGTCCTCCAACGCACGACGGATCTCGTACAGGGTGCAGTAGGCGCGCACGCACTCGAGCATGGGCTCGATGACGTTCTCATCCCTGCGTGCGGCCTCGCGCAGGCGCTCGAGTGTGGCCTCGACGCGCCTCGCGTCACGGTTGCGGCGCAGCTCAGCGAGCCGCTCGCACTGCCGGCGCTCCGCCTCCGGGCCGATCTTGAGGATCTCGATGTTGGAATCCTCGTTGCCCTGGGTGAACGCGTTGACGCCGACGACGATGCGCTGGCCGGACTCGATCTCCCGCTGCTGGCGCTCCGCGCTCTTCGCGATCTCGCGCTGGAAGTAGCCCATTTCGATGCCGCGCACCACGCCGCCGATCCGCTCCACCTCGGCGAAGATCTCCTCCGCCTCGCGTTCGAGCCGGTCCGTCAGCGCCTCGACGTAGTAGGAGCCGGCCAACGGGTCGATGGTGTTGGTCACGCCCGTCTCGTACGCCAGGATCTGCTGGGTGCGCAGCGCGATGCGGACCGCCTTCTCCGTGGGCAGGGCGAGCGTCTCGTCCATCGAGTTGGTGTGGAGCGACTGCGTGCCGCCGAGCACCGCGGCGAGGGCCTGGTACGCGACGCGTACGATGTTGTTCTCGGGCTGCTGCGCGACCAGAGTGACGCCGGCGGTCTGCGCGTGCGTGCGCAGGCGCCAGGACTCCTCGCGCTTCGCTCCGTAGACGTCGCGCATGCGGCGCGCCCAGATGCGGCGGGCCGCGCGGAACTTCGCGATCTCCTCGAAGAAGTCGTTGTGGACGTCGAAGAAGAAGGAGAGCCGGGGCGCGAAGTCGTCCACGTCCAGACCGCGCGCGATCCCGCGCTCGACGTACTCGAAGCCGTTGCGCAGGGTGTAGGCCAGCTCCTGGGCCGCGGTGGCGCCCGCCTCCCGGATGTGGTAGCCGCTGATCGAGATCGGGTTGTACTTGGGCGCGTGCTTCGACGCCCACTCGAACATGTCCACGATCAGCTTGAGGGCCGGCTCCGGCGGGTAGATCCAGGCGTGCTGCGCCATGTACTCCTTGAGGATGTCGTTCTGCACGGTGCCGCGGAGTGCATGCGGCGGCACGCCCTGCTTCTCCGCCGCGACGACGTAGAAGCAGAACAGCATGATCGCGGGGCCGTTGATGGTCATGGAGACCGAGACCTGATCGAGCGGGATGCCATCGAACAGGGTCTCCATGTCGGCGAGGCTCGAGATCGCGACGCCGCACTTGCCGACCTCGCCCAAGGAGCGGGGGTGGTCGGAGTCGTAGCCCATGAGCGTGGGGAAGTCGAACGCCACGCTCAGCCCGGTCTGGCCATGCTCGAGCAGGTACTTGTAGCGCCGGTTCGTCTCCTCGGCGGTGCCGAAGCCGGCGAACTGACGCATGGTCCAGAGCCGCGTGCGGTACATGGTCGTGTACGGCCCGCGGGTAAACGGGAACTCGCCCGGGAAGCCCAGCTTCTCGAGGTAGTTGTGATCCGCGACATCCAGCGGCGTGTAGAGCGGCTCGACGGGCGCGCCGGAGATGGTGGTGAAGCTGATGTCCCGCTTGGGGATGCGGCGGTAGGCCGCCTCCCACTCGGCCAGGCGGGCGCGGAGCTCGGCCAGCTCGCGCTCCTGCTCGCGCACGCGCTCGGCGAGTTCGGCAGAGGTGGTCTGGCTGTCCATGAGACTCATGGTTCACCGCTCCGTGGTGAAGGAGCCGCTCGTCGCTCTCTTACTCTACCCTGCGGCCGCGCGCACGATTCGCTCGGCGACCTCGTAGGGGGTGGTGGTGCCCGCTTCGAGCGCGGGGAGGGACTCTTCGAGGATCGCCTCCCCGCCCCTCTCTGTCCAGGCCAGCTCGCGCAAGCCGCGATCCACGGCCTCACGGACGCGTTCGGCGAGCCGGCGGCGGCGGCGGCGGGCGAGCTCGCCGGACGCCTGGAGCCAGGCGTGATGGCGGTCCAGCGTCGCCGCCAGCTCATCCACACCCTGGCCGGTGGCGGCCACGGTCTGGAGCACAGGGATCGCCCAGGGGCCGGGTTGTTCGCCCCCGGCCGCGTCTCCGTCCCCGGCGGGCCCGGGCCGCCCTCCCGCGGCGGCCGGCGCGGCCGCCTCGCCGGCATCGGGCGCTCCCGACTCCCGGGCGCCGTCGCGGCCGCCGGCCGCCCGCGCCCCGGGCTCCGCCGCCCGCCGGCGCACCCTGGACAGGTCCACGCCGTGGTGCGCAGGCACCTTGTGCATCACATCGCCCGCGCGCAGGCGGAGCATCATCTCGACCTCGCGGGCCAGGCGCTCGGCGCCGGGGCGATCGGCCTTGTTGATGACGAACACGTCGGCGATCTCCATGAGACCGGCCTTCATCGCCTGGACGGAATCCCCGGACTCGGGGACCAGGACGACGATCGTGGTGTCCGCCGCAGCGGCGATGTCCAGCTCGGATTGGCCGACGCCTACCGTCTCGATCAGCACGTGGTCGAAGCCGAAGGCGTCCAGCAAGTCCGCAACCTCCTTGGTGGTGAGGGCCAGGCCGCCGAGGGAGCCGCGCGTGGCCATCGAGCGGATGAAGACACCCGGGTCCAGCGTCGCCTCACCCATGCGGATGCGGTCGCCGAGCAGTGCCCCGCCCGTGAACGGGGAGGTCGGGTCCACGGCGACGACGCCCACGGTCTCGCCGCGCGCCCGGAAAGCGCCGATCAACGCGGCGGTCAGCGTAGACTTGCCCGCACCCGGCGGGCCGGTGATACCGATGCGGCGGGCGCGGCCAATGCGCGGATGCAGGGCGTGGAGCAGCGCCGGCCCCGCGGCGCGCCCGTTCTCGACGATCGAAATGGCGCGCGCGAGGGCGGGACGCTTGCCGGCAAGAAAGTCCTCGAGGAGCCGCGCTTCGGCGGTGCCCGGTGTGAACGCTTGCGTGGCCGAACCCTCCCCCATGAACGAAAGATGGCCGGACGGCACGATGGCTGTCAAACCCTCGTTCGGCGGTCGCGCCTATCCTGCGTCGGGCCACTCACCCGGCGGCCGGATGCGCCGGGCGTGGCGCAGCGGGTTCTCGAGCAGGTGCGTCGGGATGAAGAACGCGATCACGAAGAGGATCAGCGCGACGAGCAGGCCCGCGAACAGCAGCCAGACGTTTTCGATCACGGTGAAGACGATGGCGCTGATGAGAGCGGTCGTGACCGCGAAGGTGCTCAGCAGGATACGCCGCACCTGGAGCAGAATGAATCGCTCGCCGTGGAGCACGTCACGCGGGTGGAGGCGCACGCGGAACTCCTCGCGCTCGGCGCGGCGCAGGACCTCGCGGATGCCTTGCACGGCGGCCCGCGCCTCATCGACCAACCCGCGGGCAACCTCGACGGGCTCGCGCGCGGTGGCGCGCAACAGTTCTCCGCGCATGCGGCGGATGACGCGGCGCGCGAGCTCGATGCCGTTGAAGCGAGGGTCGTAGCGAAAACCGATGCCCTCGAGCAAGGCGGCAGCACGGAAGAAGTACACGAGCTCGCGCGGCAGAATGAGCGGCCAGGTATAGAACGTGTTCATGATCTCCTGGACCATCTGCTGCACCCGGCGGGTGCCCAGCTCGCGGACGCGCATCAGGATGTCCAGCACCTCCGCGGCCGCCTCGCGGATCTCCGCCCGCGAGATGGATGGGTCGATCATGCCTAGCTCGTACATCCCGTTGATCATCCCATCCAGGTCCTGCCGGCCGGCGGCGAGCGCGAGGCGCAGGATGGAGTCGCGTGTGGAACGGCTGAGCTGGACGACCATGCCCCAGTCCAGGAAGATCACCGTGCCGGCCGCGGTGACCAGGATGTTGCCGGGGTGCGGGTCCGCGTGGACGAAGCCCTCCACCAGCAGCATGCGCAGATAGACTTCGGTCAACGTCTCCATGAGCCGGGTGAAATCCAGCTCGCCGGAGGCGAAGCGGCCCGCGAGGCGGTCCACCTTGTCCCCCTCCACCCACTCCATCACGAGCACGCGTCGGCGCGCGAGCTCCGTGTAGACGCGGGGCGCGCGCACGCGCGCGTCCCCGGCGAAGTGTTGCTGGAACAGCGCCATGTGCGCGGCCTCCTCGCGGAAGTCCATCTCCTGGCGCACCTTGACGCTGAACTCGCGCACCACGTTCGTGAGCGCCCGCACGTGGTGGTTGGGGAAGAGGATGTTGAGGACGAAGAGGACCCGGAACGAGATCTCAAGGTCCACCGCGACGAGCTCTTCCACTCCGGGGCGCAGGACCTTGACGGCGACGTCCGCGCCGGGGGCGCCGCCGCTCGGGCGCAGCCGGGCACGGTGGACCTGGCCGAGGCTCGCGGCGGCGATGGGCTCGCGGTCGAACTCCGCGAACACCGCGTCGAGCGGCTGGCCCAGCTCGGCGGCGATGACCGCCTCGATCTCCTCCGCCGGGTGGGGCGGGACGCGGTCCTGCAGCCGGCCGATCGCGGACAGGTAGGGCTCGGGCAAGATGTCCGCGCGAGCGCTGAACACCTGCGCGAGCTTGATGAACGTCGGGCCGAGCGCGGCGATCGTGGCGGCCAGCCGCTCGGCGCGGCGCTCGTGCTTCGCGTAGGGCAGATGCCGGCGCCGGCCGATGAGGATCCACCGGCGGCGGTCGCGCAGGAAGGCGACGAGGAAGGGCGTGAGCCGCGCGATGATCGTGAGGGCACGCCGCCAGCGCTTCATAGCAGCAACGCGCTGGCCAGGCCGAGCAGGAGGAAGAAGCCGCCGATGTCGGTGAACGTCGTCACGAAGATCGAGGAGGCCACAGCAGGGTCCGCGCCCAGCCGCTCGAGCAAGATGGGGACGAACGCGCCGGCGATGGACGCGACGATCAGGTTGCCCCACATCGCGAGCAGGACGACCAGGCCGAGCGTGGCCTCGCCCTGCCAGAGATAGCTGACCAGCCCCACGAACCCGCCCAGGGCGGCTCCGTTCACCAGCCCGACGACCAGTTCCTTGACGACGACGCCCCAGCGCCGCGCCGCGGTCTCCTTCGTCAGCGCCAGGCGGCGCACGGTCACGGCCAGCGCCTGCGTACCCGCGTTCCCACCCATGCCGGCGATCACCGGCATGATCGCCGCCAGGATGACGAAGCTTTCGATAGTCTCCTGGAAGAAATAGACGACGGACGCAGCCACCGCGGCGGTGAGCAGGTTCACGAAGAGCCACGGCAGCCGGCTGCGCACCGCGTCCAGCGCGCCACCCCGGAGCTGCTCCTCCGTGACGATGCCGCCGAGGCGCAGGATGTCCTCGGTCTGCTCCGCCTCGATCACGTCCACGACGTCATCCCACGTGATCCGGCCGAGCAGCACGTTGTCCGGCCCCACGACCGCGATGGACGGCATGTTGTAGCGCGCGATGATCCGGCCGACCTCCTCCTGGTCCGTGTCCGGGGTGACCGTTGCGAGGGGCGGCTCGACCAACTCCTTCAGCGGCGTGTCGGGTTCGGCGAGTACGAGATCCTGGAGACTGACGGTGCCGAGCAGGCGCCGCAGCAGATCGACGACGAAGACCGTATAGAACTCGCTGCCCAGCTCCCGAGCCTGGCGGCGGACCTCCTCGATCGCCTCGGCGGCCGTGAGATGCACGGACACGGCCACCAGCTCGGTGGTCATGATGCCGCCGGCGGACTCCTCGTCGTAGCGGAGGAGCCGCTGCAGCAAGCCTGCTTCCAGCCGGGGCAGCGCGGCGAGGACGCGGGCCTGGTCTTCCGGGTCGAGCTCCCGGAGCAGGTTCACCGCATCGTCGTCCGGCAGCTCCGCCACCAGCTCTACGATGCGGGTCGGATCGAGCGCGGCGAGGATCTCCTCCGGACGCTCCTCGCTCTCCATCTCGGCGAGCGCCTCGGAGGCCAGCTCCGCCGGCAGGATGGAGAGGACACGCAGCCGGTCCTCCTCATCCAGGTCCTCGATGAGGTCCGCCAGGTCGCTGGGGTGGAAGTCGGCCAGCAGCTCGGCGAGGTTGTCCTCGCGCCCGGCTTCGATGAGCGACCGGACGTGCTCGAGGCGCTCGCTCGCTTCCGTGCGGGGCTCGTTGGTGCTCACGCGCCCTGCTCCCGCGCCATGGGCGGCGCACCGCTCGCCAGCGCCTCCTCCTCCGGCTTCACGGCGCCGGCGGAGAGGACGTAGGTGAAGGCCTCTTCCGTCGTCATCCGGATGAACACGACATCGCGACGCGGCACCATGACCAGGAAACCCGTCGTGGGGTTGGGGGTCGTCGGAATGAACACCGTGACGGCTTCTTCGTTCAGCCGGGCCTGAAGCTCTTCCGGCGAGCGTGCCGTGACGAAGCCGAGCGACCAGCGCCCGGGGCACGGATACTCGACCAGCACGACGTCGCGGAGGAACCGCTTCTCCTCGCCGAGGATCGTGCGCACGATGCGGCTGGATGCGCTGTAGAGCCGGCGCGCCAGCGGCACGCGCTCCAGGAGCGCGTTCCAGCCAGCGATCAGGCGGGCGCCCACCGCGCGTTCGGCCAGCCAGCCCGCTGTCACGAGGACGACGAGGAGGAGGAGCAGACCGAGCCCCGGGATCTCGGCGTCGATCGCGGGATAGAGGAAACGGCCGAGGAGGCCGTCCAGCCACTGGAAGATCCACCACAGCACAGCCGCCGTGATGCCGACGGGTGCAGTCACCACGAGCCCCGCGATCAAGTGGCGCCGCAGCGCCCGCACCACCCCACCTTTGCTCACTGCTCCATCACCTCATGAAGGATCCGTTCCTGCACCTGCCACATGCGGCTCCTCTCGCGCCGCCCCTCGGGATGGTCGTAGCCGAGGATGTGTAGCGTACCGTGGATGGCGAGGCGCGCCAACTCCTCAGCCGCCGGCACACCCAGCGCCGCGGCCTGCCGAAGCGCCTGGTCGTATCCAATGTACACGTCTCCGACCGGCGCCTCATCCCCCTCGTAGAGTGGGAACGCGATGACGTCCGTCGGCCCCTGGCGCCCGAGGTAGCGCTCGTTCAGGTCGGCAATGGCGGCATCGGAGAGGAGCGTGAGCGAGAGTTCGCCCCGGGTGACCCCCTCGGCGGCCAGGGCAGCCCGTGCGGCCCGTCTCAGCAGCCGTTCGAGTGCGCGGCGGGGCAGCGGCGGGCGCCCGGTCTCCTGGAGAGGCGTAGCCGCGATGCTGACCCGAACGCGCGGGGGCATTGTGCGTCAGCCGTGCTGCCGGGCGGGGCCGGGCGGAACCGGCACCGCCTCCGCTTCCGGTTCCGGCTGGGGCGCCGTGGCCTCCCGCGTCGAGGGATAGTCGATGCGATGGTGGTACATCCCGGTGAGGACCGCCGCCAACTGGTCCTTGATCAGGGTGAGCTCCCGGAGGGTGAGCGGGGACTCGTCGAGCTGACCCTGCGCGACCTTCGCGCCGACGAGACGGTCGACCAGCGCGCGAATCCGCTGGGGCGTGGGGTCCTGGAGCGCGCGCGCGGCGGACTCGACGGAGTCCGCCAGCATCGCAATGGCGGTCTCACGCGACTGGGGCTTGGGGCCGGGATACGAGAACGCGACCGGGTCGAGCTCGGCGTCGGGGTCCAGCTCGCGGGCCCGGTCGTAGAAGAAGCTGATGGGCTGCGTGCCATGGTGCTCGGCGATGAACGCCCGCACGCACCGGGGCAGCTTGGCCTCGGCCGCCAGCTTCAGCCCCTCCACCACATGGTTGCGCACGATGGCCGCCGACATCGCGGGTTTCAGCTTGTCGTGGGGGTTGCGGCCCGGAGGCTGGTTCTCGATGAAGTACTGCGGCTTGACCAGCTTGCCGACGTCGTGGTAGTAAACGCCCACGCGTGCGAGCAGCGCGTTCGCGCCGATGGCGCGCGCCGCGGCTTCGGCCAGGTTGGCGACGTTGATCGAGTGCGCGTAGGTGCCCGGCGCCTCGAGGGCCAGCCGCTTGAGCAGCGGACGATTCAGGTCCGTCAGCTCGAGCAGCGTCATGTCCGTCGTGATGCGGGTGAATGTCTCGAAGAGCGGCAGCAGACCCATGGCCATGATGCCGCTCACCATCGCGTTCCCGATGCCCAACGCGGCCGAGAGCAGGATCTCCTCGATCGTGCGCGAGCGCAGCATGCCCAGCGTGATCGCGACCGCGACGTACGCGCCGGCGATCGCGGAGATAAAGATCCAGGTCTGGGCGCGTCGCCGCACCACGCGCACGCTCAAGCCAGCGGCGGCCCCGCCCAAGACCGTGGTGAAGAGCGCAGTCGTGCCGAGGAACGGCGTCTGGCCGCTCAGGAGGATCGCCACGACCAGCGAGAGGTTGAGGGCCATGCGCCCGTCCCACAGCGCAGCCACGGCGAGGGCCGGGAACGCGATGGGGATCAACTCGGGCGGCCAGCCGAAGCGGCCGATGAGGGCCGAGGCGGCGACCACGGCGAGGATCAGGCCGGCCACGAGTAACACTTCGCGCCAGGCGTGATAGACCGTCGGCCGGAAGAAGTAGAGCAGCAGCCCGAAGACGGAGAGGATCAGCAGGTTGAACAGGTAAGCGCCGAACGCGCGGATCCCGCTCCTGGCGCCGGGGTCCATCTGGCCGATCCGCGCCAGATGCTCCTGGTACGCGCGCAGCTTCTCGAGCTCGGCGTCGCGCACGAGCTCGTGTGCGCCCACGATCTTCTCCCCCTTGACGACCTCGCCCTTGATCGTCGGGACCGCCTGCCGCATGCGCTCGCGGGCGGCCTCCGTCGCCTGCTCGTTCAGCCGGATGGTGGGCTCGAAGAAGCGGACCAGGACCAGGCGCTGGAGCTCGACGAGCGGCGCGGACGCGCCGCGCAGGTGCCGAGCCGCACGGTCGTAGAACCAGGAGGCCGTGTGCAGCGAGTCCCGCAGCACCGTCCGCTCCACGCCGTCGCGCCGCAGCCGGAGCTGCTCCGCGGAACTGCCCTCGAGATCCGCGCCGCGTATGACGCCGACCGGCAGGTCCTCCTCGATGGCACGGCGCACGGCCGTGGCGAGGCGGCCGCGCTGCCGCGGATCCGCGAGCACGTCCAGGTATGCTTCCGTGACCGGGAAACCGTGCGCGTTGAGGAACTCGGCGAGCGCGTCCGCATCCCCCGCCGCGGCGGAGTCCACAGCCGCCTCGAGGCTGGCAAGGAACGTCTCCACCCGCTCGCGCACGGTGTCGACGGCAGACGGCACGTAGTCCAGAATCGGCGGGACGCCCGCCGCCGCCTCGGCCCGCTCGCGTTCCAGCTCCAGCTCGGACTTGAAGATCGGGAAACCGACCTGCGCGATGATGTCCTCCTCGGCGACCATCCCCTTCTCGAGGACCGGGAAGTCCTGAACGGGGGAAACCGGGAAGAGGATGGAGACGGCGAGGGCGAGGCCCATGAGCAGGAGGACACGGGCGCCGTGATGGATGACGCCCGCGGGCCAGCCGCGTGCATCGGATTCGCTCAGCGCGCGTACCGCGTCGCGCAGGCCGAAACGCCGGTCCACTCGCTAGCGCTCCTGGTGCTCCCCGTCCGCGGCGTTGTACGCCTCGATGATCTCCTTGACCAGTCGATGGCGCACCACGTCAACGCGGTCCAGGTAGACGAAGCTGATCCCGTCGATCCCCTGGAGGATCCGCTCGATCTGGAGCAGGCCCGAGTCCTCCCGGCGCGGCAGATCGATCTGCGTCTTGTCGCCGGTGATCACGGTCCGCGAGTTCAGACCGAGCCGGGTCAGGAACATCTTCATCTGCGCCGTGGTCGCGTTCTGCGCCTCGTCCAGGATCACGAACGCATCCGAGAGCGTCCGGCCCCGCATGTAGGCCAGTGGCGCGATCTCGATCGTCCGGGATTCGATGGCACGGCGCACGCGGTCCGGCGGCATCATGTCCTCCAGCGCGTCGTACAGCGGCCGGAGATAGGGGTCCACCTTCTCCTGCAGATCGCCGGGCAGGAAGCCCAGGTTCTCCCCCGCCTCGACCGCGGGTCGCGCCAGAATGATACGCCTGACGCGGTTCTTCTGCAGCGCGTCCACGGCCATGGCCACCGCCAGGTACGTCTTCCCCGTGCCCGCCGGCCCGATGGAGACGACGATGTCGTTCTTCGCGATGGCGTCCAGGTACGCGCGCTGGCCCTCGGATTTCGGGACGATCACCTTGCGCGAACCGGGCAGGATGAGTCGGTAGTCGTCCTGCCGCGTGACGACCTCGATATCCCCGCGGCCGTTCAGGCCCAGGTCGGCGACGGCGCGCCGGACCTCCTCCACGCCGAACGGGTTGCCAATGCGGGCCAACTCGATCAGGCGCAGGGCGACGGGTGCGGCGCGCTCGACATCGGCGATGTCGCCGGACAGGATCAGCTCATCGCCGCGCAGGATGACCCTGCAGCCGCACAGGCGCGCCATCTCCTGAAGGTTCGCATCACCGACGCCCGCGAGCAACAGGAGGTCGGCACCTTCTGCCGGAATTCTGTGCTGGACCGTGCTGTTTTCCAATCGCTTCATCGGCTCCCCTGCCCGTCCAGCAGCGCGATGTGGAGCTGCGCCAGCTCCTCGGCCGGGACGGGCGCGGGCGCGCCCTCGAACAGGGCGCGCGCCGCAGTGGTCTTCGGAAACGCGATCACGTCTCGCAGGCTGCCCGCGCCCACGAGCAACATGACCAGGCGGTCGAACCCGAAGGCGAACCCGCCGTGTGGCGGGGCGCCGTACCGGAGCGCCTCGAGCAGGAACCCGAACTTCTGCTGCGCTTCGGCATCGGACATGCCGAGGGCGGCGAAGACGTGCCGCTGGAGCGCCGGGTCATGGATCCTGATCGAGCCGCTCGCCATCTCGATGCCGTTGTAGACGGCGTCGTAGGCGCGGGCCCGGAGCCCCTCCGCGAACAACCTGCGGGCATCCTCCGTGCCGACCGGCCCCGCCGCGGTGTACTCGAGCAGGCGGGGCACATCATCGGGATGTGGCATGGTGAACGGATGGTGCGCCGCAACCAGCCGGCCGGCCTCCACATCCCAATCGAAGAGCGGGAAGTCTGTGATCCACACCCAGCAGTGGGCACCGGGGTCCCGCAGGCCGAGCCGGTCGCCGAGGTGGCGGCGCAGGGCATCGAGCGCCGCCTCGGCGCCACCCAGACGGGGCGCATCCGTAGTGGCCAGGTGGCTTTCCGCGACGACCGGGGCCAACCGGTAGTAGCCGATCACCGCCACGAACAGATCACCCGGCTCCAGGCCCGTGCGCTCGATGAACTGCGCGGTCTGGCCCTCGTCGAGCGCCCGGGCGAACGTGCCGGCGAGGCCTTCTTCGGTGCGACGGACCCAGAGCGCGCCGGCAGCGCCGTTCGCGCGGGCCACCTCGGCCAGCTCGTCCAGCTCGCGGCGAGACAGGGCGCCACCACCCGGTGCACGGATACCCCTGATCCGTTCGCCGGTGCCTCGGGTCTGCTGGAAAAGCCGGAAATCCGTGGCCTGGAGCAATTCGGTGAGGTCCACGAACTCCATGCCGAAGCGGAGGTCCGGCTTGTCCGTGCCGTACCGCTCGATGGCTTCGCGGTAGGTGAGGCGGGGCAACGGCGTGGCCAGCTCCACGCCGGCCAGCTCGCGCCACAGAGTGGCGATCAGCCCGTCGCCGACCCGGAAGATGTCCTCCTCCGTGACGAAGGACATCTCGGCGTCGATCTGGGTGAACTCGGGCTGGCGGTCCGCACGCAGGTCCTCGTCGCGGAGGCAACGCGCGATCTGAAAGTAGCGGTCGTAACCCGCCACCATGAGGAGCTGCTTGTAGAGCTGCGGAGACTGCGGCAGGGCGTAGAACTCGCCGGGATGGACGCGGCTCGGCACGAGGTAGTCGCGCGCGCCCTCGGGCGTGCGCCGCGTCAGCATCGGCGTCTCGATCTCCCAGAACCCTTCCTCGCTGAGGTGGCGTCGGACGAGCTGGAGCGCACGGTGGCGGATACCGAGGGCGCGCTGGATCTGCTCGCGGCGCAAGTCGAGGTAGCGATAGCGCAGGCGCAGCTCCTCCGCGGGCAGCTCTTCACCCGGGCCGTACGCCACCGGGATCGGCGGCGTTTCGGCCTCCGAAAGCACCTCGAGCGTGCGGACGTGGACCTCGATCTCGCCTGTGGGCAAGTCGGGGTTCACGTTGGCGGCGGGCCGCTCGACGACCTCGCCCTCGACGGCGATGACGGTTTCTGCCCCCAGCCGGCCCGCACGCTCGAGGGCGTCCGCGGGCGTCCAGTCCGGGCCGAACGAGAGCTGGATGCGGCCGGAGCGGTCGCGCAGCTCCACGAACACGAGGCCGCCGAGGTCCCGGCGGCGATGGACCCAGCCGACGAGCCTGACGTGCCCGCCGGCATCTTCCCGGCGCAGCGTGCCGGCGAGCGAGCTGCGCAGGGTGGTCGGTAGACTATGACTCATCGAGTTCAGGGGATGTCGTCGGCGTGATCACGCGCGGCAACGGCTACGCGCCTTCTGCCTCGCGCAGCGCGCGGTAGAAGTCCTCCGCGTCACGGGCGGACACGAGCCGCTGACGGACCGACTCCTTGCGCACCAGGCGCGAGATCCGGCTGAGCGCCTTGATGTGAGGACCGGCAGCCGTCTCGGGTCCGACCAGCATGAAGAAGAGGCGCACGGGCTGCCCGTCCAGGGCATCGAAGTCGACGGGCTCCTCCGTGAGGCCAGCCGCCATTCGGAGCTCGGGCACGGCGGGAGACTTACCGTGCGGAATCGCGACGCCGTTGCCGATTCCGGTGGAGAGGACCGCCTCTCGCTCGCGGACCGCGCGCAGGACGTCTCCGGGGTCATCCACGCGATTCTCCCGGGTGATCAGCTCGACGAGTTCCTCGAGCAGCTCATCCTTCGACCGCGATTGCAGCGGGATGCGGATCCGTTCCGGCGAGAGCAGGTCCGTCAGGAGCAAAGGCGCCTCAGGTCGAACTCTGTGGGGGATCCTCCAATTCACCTAAACAACGTAAATTAACGGTCGGGTCATACCCCATCAAGCGCTCACCGGGGCCGCGCGGTCGGCGGCGGCTCCGGGCCACCGTGCGGGCGGCTCTGCCGGCCACGGGCGGTGACGGCGAGCGGCGCTCCGCGCGACCGGCCGGGCGCTCACGGGACCGGCCGACGAGTTGTGCACAGATGCCAGAGGTCGAACGCGAACACGGCGGAGCGGCGACGCTCCTGGACCTGCTGCCGGACGAGGCGGCTGAACACCTGCGCGAGCATTTCGCGAGCCGCGGGCAGCCGGCCTACAGGGTGGCGCAGGTCCGCGCGTGGCTCTACGAGCGGGATGCCGCCAGCATCGACGAGATGACGGACCTGCCCGCCCGGGAACGGGCGGCGCTCGCGGAGCGGTTCCGCATGGGCGCGCCGGTGGCGGCGCACGTCGCGCGCTCCGCGGACGGCACGGTCAAGCACCTCTGGCGCCTGGCCGATGGCGAGCTGGTCGAATCCGTGCTCATCCCCTCGCGGCGGGGCCGGCTGACCCTCTGCATCTCGTCGCAGGCGGGGTGTGCGCAGGCCTGCGTGTTCTGCGCGACGGGCTGGTCCGGCTACCGGCGGCAGCTCTCCACAGGCGAGATCGTCGGCCAGTTCCGCGGCGCGCGGCGCTGGGCCGCCGAGCACGGCCTCGGGCCCATCACCAACGTGGTGTTCATGGGCATGGGCGAGCCGCTGGCGAACCGCAAGGCGGTGATGCCCGCGCTCACGCTCCTGAACACCGCGTACGGCGTCGGGGCGCGGCGGATCACGGTGTCCACGGTGGGGATCGTGCCCGGCATCCTCGAACTCGCGGCGCGCCCGGAGCAGTTCCGGCTGGCAGTGTCGCTGCACGCACCCAACCATGAGTTGCGCGCGCGGCTGGTCCCGGCCGAGAAGAAATACCCGCTGCCTGAGCTGCTGGAGGCACTGCGCCACTTCGAGGCCGCGGGTGGCCGCCGCATCACGTTCGAGTACGTGCTCATCGACGGCATCAACGATGACCTGTCGCTGGCCGCGGAGCTGGCGGAGCTCGTCTCCCCGTTCTCCGCGCACGTCAACCTGATCCCGTTCAATCCGGTGCCGGGCACCGGCTGGCGGCCGACGCCGCGCGAGCGGCAGCGCGAGTTCGCGGAGGTGCTCCGGGCGCGGGGGGTGCCCGCAACGGTGCGCGGGCCGCGGGGCCGGGACATCGCGGCTGCGTGCGGCCAGTTGCGCGCCGAGTATGCGCTGAAGCCGCCGCGGCCGTTCCTCGCCCTCACACGCCGATCGGGCGAAAACGGGGAGCAGCGGTCTGCGGCATCCGGACCGGCGCACGCGTCGCCGCCGGCCGGCAGGGCCGGTCGCCGCTAGGGGTACGCCCGTCCGCCGGCGCGGTGCGCTCCGGCTCCACGCGGGCCGCCGCGGGCGTCGTCACTCGTCGGCTCACTGGTCGAGCCGCAACCAGCTCATCGCCCGCGCCCACCATCCGTCCGCGTGATCCTGCGCACCAGGGGATGGCGGCCAATCGGCGCCGAGGATCACCGTCGCCTCGAGGTACAGGCCGGGGTCCGGCGCGCTCCGCACGTGGCTGATGCCGAGCGCTTGCGCGACCGCACGCGCAGCGTCTTCACGCCCCGCACGGTCGAGGACCACGGAGGAGTCCGCGCGCGGTGCATTGCCGAAGTAGACGACGTCGAACCCCGCATCGCGCAGTCGCGCCGTCACGCTGCGCGCGAGCCCCGGCCGGTTGGTGCCGTTGAGCACCTCGACCCGGATCCGTCGCAGGTCCGGAGCCGGATCGGCCATCGCGCGTGCCGCTCCGGCCGTCACGCCGGCGGCGTTCGGCTCGGGCGCGCCGCGGTCACGCCGGCTCGCCATGAACGAGCCCGCCAAGGCGACCGCCGCGAGCAGCGCGGCGAACAGCAGGGGCAAGCGGTAGGACACGCGCACGTCAGGCGACGGTCAACCGGTTCCAGAAGGCGACGCTCTCCGGCGCCAGCGCATGGCGGGAGTGGAGGAGATGAGCGATGCGGCGCTCCGCCACTTCGCGGAGCACCGCATCCAGTGCGGTGGGCATTCGCGCGCGCAGGACGGCGAGCCGCTCGGGCTCGTACGTGCGCCCGGGCTCGATGTAGTCCGCGATGTACAGGGCGTGGCCGAGTCGATCCATCTCCGGATGGCCGATGGTGTGCCAGGCGATGGCGCGGAGGAGCGCTTCGTCCCTCACGCCTTCCTCCTCGAGCCGCGCCGCCGTTGCAGGGCCGTGAAGCAGCCCGGCCGGCCACTCGGGCCGCGCTGAGCCCAGCGCCGCACGGAGCCGCTCCGGATCCGCGTCCCGCAGCGCGTCGTGGAGCCACGCTGCGGCGCGCCAGCGCATGCGTTCCGGCTCGTCCAGCCCCAGCTGCGACGCCCACGCATCCATCAGCCGGGCCACGCGCGCCATGTGCGCGCGCCGCCGCGGCCCGGCTTCGGCCCAGGCGGGCAGCTCGCCAGCGGCGGCCGCCTCAATCAAAGCCGCGGCGGACATACGGCTCGAGCACCGCGCGGTTGCGAATCGTGGTGCCGGAGAGGTAGTTCCAGCCCTTGAGCTCGACGCCGTTGCCGACCTGACTGTCGATGATCCGGCAGCCCGGGCCGATGACGGTTTCCGAGCCGATCGTCGTGCGGCCTTCCAACACCACGCCGGGGTAGATCACCGTGTCCGGTCCGATCTCCACGTCTACGTCCACCAGTACGCTCTCGGGCTGCAAGAACGTGACGCCGCCGTCCATCAACCGGCGGATCAATCGCCTCTGGATCATCGCCCCCGCGCGCGCGAGGCCGGCGCGGTCGCGCACGACGAACGCCTCCGCGGGGTCAGCGGGGGACACGGTCTCGCACGCCGCGGCCAGCGCCTCCAGGCCGCCCACGCCCCCGCGTTGGAGCGTCTCCCGATCCGCTACCCAAACCGCGAGCACCTCACCCCCCGGCGCGCGGAGTGCGCGGCCGGGTGGGCCGGCGACGAGTGCATGCAGCGAGACCAGAAGCGCAGCGGCCGCCGCGTCCACGACCAGGAACGGCCCGTCATCGTCGCCGAGCTGCGGCGCCACAGTATGCCACCAGTTGGCGCCGGGTTCGGCGACGACGGCATCCGCGGGAATCGCCGCGAGCCCGGACAACTCGACGCCGGGGGCGCTGCAGAAGAGGATGCGGCGCGGCGGCGGCCGCGCGCCCGCGATGGCCTGCAGCACGTGCCACGCGAGCGGCCGCCCGGCGAGTGGGTGCAGGAAGGTCGGCAGCCGGGATGCCATGCGGTCATCGGCAGGCATACGCAACGCCAGGGCGATGCCGGTCCAACGCTCCATGCCTACGCCAGGGCGATGTCGTCGATGAAACGCGTGGCGTCGAAGCGCGCGGCGGGGTAGCCCGAGCGCACGCCGGCGCCGCCCAGCAGGCGGCCGAGGAGGTGGTCGTAAACGCTCGGCGCGACGATCCTCTCGCCGCGCCGCTTCATCTCCAGCAGTTCCCGGATGGTCACGGCGCGCACACGGTGCGATGCCGCCGCCCCTTCCACGGCCATTCCCGTCCGGCGCGGGCGCGCCACAGTGATCCAGCCACCGCCACGCCGCATAACGAGTTGACGCTGCGCGGAAGCTAGCGCCATCATCCGGGCGTGTCAAACGGCGTGCGTTACGACTCGCTCCTGGTGCGCTACCTGGCCGCCGAGCTGGAGGCGTTGCTCGGCGACCGCGTGCTGCGCGCGCTCCGGCTGGATGGCGCCTCGCGCACCGCCACGCTCGCGTTCCGCCGCGGCGTGCTCATCTGGGACCTGCACCCATCGAGTGGCGTCGTCCGCTGGCTGGAGGACGAGCGCGCCCCGGCGCCGGCAGGAGTGGCGGTCATCGAGCCGCCGCGCGGCGCGCGGATCGCGCGCGTCTCTGCGCCGCCGGACGAACGGCTGCTCCACATCGACCTCTCACCGCCCGCCGCTGCAGAGACCGAGTCGTCACAGAGCGACGGCGCGCGGGCCGACTCGCTCGCGCGCATCGTCGTCGAGCTCCTGACGAACCACTGGAACGTCCTCGCGCTGGACGCCCGGGGGCGCATCCTCGGCGTGCTCCGGCCGCGTGAGGCGGCAGGGCGCGAGCTCCGCCCGGGCGCGTCGTACGCTGCGCCGCGGGCGGGCGGGCGCGCCGGCGCGGAGGAGCCCATCGGCCTCGACGAGTGGCGCGCGTTGCTCGACGGCGTGCCCGCCGCGGAGCGCGAGCGCGTGTTGCTCGCGCGCGTCGCGTACACGAGTCCCATCAACAGCCGCGCGATCCTGGGCGACGCGGTCGACCCGGCCGCAGGCGCGGAAGCACTGGACGCCGCCTACGCGCGGTACCACGCACTCGTCGATTTCCCCGCTCCGGCCCCGCACGTGCTTCGCCAGGGTGAGGTGGCCCAGCCGTATCCGCTGCCGTTGCCGGGCGTGGCGGGAGAGCCGTTCCCTTCCCTGCTGGCGGCGATCGCCGCCGCAGCGAGCGGCGTGGCAGCGCCGGAGCGGCTGCCGCCCGTAACGAGCGCGTCGCTCGAGCGGCTGCGCGACCGGATCGCGGCGCTGCAGCGCCGGATCACGCTGCTGCGTGAGGAGCAGCAGCGGTCCGGTCCACGCGCGGCAGAGCTGCGCCGGCACGCGGACCTGCTGCTTGCCCAGCTCGATCGTGTGGCGAAGGGGATGACAGAGGTGGAGATCTCCGATTTCGCGGGCGGCACCGTCCGTGTGGCCCTCGACCCGGCGCTCGCGCCGGCGGAGAACGCGCGTCGGTTGTACGAGGCGGCGCGCAAGCGCGAGCGTGCGGCCGCGCAGCTCCCCGCGCGGATCCGGGAGCTGGAGGCGGAGCACGCGCGACTCCAGGAGCTCCTGGCCCGCGCGGAGGCCGGGGAAGCCCGGGAAGAGGAGGTGCGGGCTGCCATCGGCGCGGGAAGCGCGACGGCCGGCGGCGCGCCCCGCCGTCTACCGCCCTACCGTCGCTACCGCACCAGCGGCGGCCTCGAGGTGCGCGTCGGCCGGAACCGCGAGGCGAACGACGAGCTCACGTTCCACCACTCGTCGCCTTCTGATGTGTGGCTCCATGCGCGCGGGGCCGCCGGCTCGCACGTCATCCTCCGCTGGCCCGATCCCGACGCGAATCCGCCCGCTCGGGACCTGACGGAAGCGGCCGTCCTGGCGGCGCTGCACAGCCGCGCCCGCACCTCCGGCACCGTGGCCGTGGACTGGACGCGGCGCAAGTACGTGCGCAAGCCGCGCAAAGCGCCGCCGGGCCTGGTCGCCCCCGAGAGGGTGCGAACCCTGTTCGTCGTGCCGGACCCGGCCACCGAGCGGCGGCTGCGGGTGGACGAACCCGGACCCGAGTGACGGCGCGCGCCGGTGCTGGCCAGGCCGGCCCGGCGTTGCCGGTGCCGCCCGGAATCAGCGTCCGGCCCGCGCCGGCGGCTCGCCGCGCCGACCCAACGCTGCAGGCCGGGACCCTGGCGGCAGCCCGCCCCCGGCTGGGGCCCCGGCCCTGGCCCTGGCTGGCGCTCCGGCCGCGGTCCCCGCCCCTGTCAGGCCACGGAGTCCACCGCCGCCCGCAGGCCGCGGAGGAACGCTTCCGCAGCTGCCGCGCCCTCCCGTTGCAGCGTGTCGATCAGCGCGCTTCCGACCACGACCCCATCCGCCACGCGCGCGACGGCGGCGGCCTGGGCGGCCGTCGCGATGCCGAACCCGACCGCGACGGGCACGGACGCCACAGCGCGTAGCGCGCGCACCTCCTCGTCCAGCCCGGGCGGCAGCACGTCGCGCGCACCGGTCACTCCCGTGCGCGAGATGTAGTAGATGAACCCCTGGGCCCGGCTGGCGATCGCGCGTGCGCGTTCCGGCGTCGTCGTCGGCGCGACGAGGCGGATGAGCGACAGCGGTGATGCGAGGAAGCGCTCCTCGAGCGCAGGGTCCGCGCCCTCGGGCAGGTCCGTGATCAACACGCCGTCGGCACCCGCCGCGGTGGCATCGCGAATGAAGCGCTCGACGCCGTAGGCGAGGATCGGGTTCAGGTAGCTGAAGAGGACGACGGAGACCTCGCTCTTCGCGCGAAACGCGGCGAGCACGTCGAGACTCCAGGCCAGCGTCGCGCCTTGCTCCATCGCCTGCTGCGAGGCACGCTGGATCGTGGGGCCATCTGCGAGCGGATCGCTGAACGGGATGCCCAGCTCGATGATGTCCGCGCCGGCCGCCTCGAGCCGACTGAGCAGGTCGAGCGTGTGCTGCGGTGCTGGGTAGCCCGCCGTCAGGTAGGGGATGAGGGCACGGCGGCCGGCAACTCGCCACGCGTGGAAACGCGTGGCGAGCCGGTCCGCCTCAGACGAAGTAGTCCCCGATGTTGATGCCATACTTCTCCGGGTCGGTCGTCTTGATGATGGTCCGCCGCGGATGGCCTGTGGAGGGATCCACCTCGGACAGGTCTGCGACGATCGGCTCGATCAGCGGGATCCCCATCGGGTCCGCGATGATCTTGACGATGGGCTGGTGGAGCCGCCTGGGGTCGGGGTTCGGCCGAACGACGACCGCCAGCTCGTAGGTGTCCAGGATGGCCAGCGTCCCCACAGGATAAACGCCGGTGACGTTGATGAAGGCCTTCACGAGCAGCGGGTCGTAGCCGTGGTCCGGATTGTCGCGCATCTCGCGCAAGACTTCGGTCGGCGTCCAGGGCATGGGCTGGTAGGTGCGCCTGGAGGTCGCCGCGTCGAAGGCGTCCGCGATGGCGACAAGGCGGCTGAACAGCGTGGGACGGCGCGGCCGTCGGTTCTGCGGATAGCCCTTCAGGTCCGTCCGCATGTGATGCTCGTAAGCGACGAGCATCGCCCGGTACGGGACATCGCCGAAGCCCTGCGTGGTGAAGAGCGCGAGCAACCCCTCGGTGGGATGCTCCCTGACCTGCGCCGCCTCCTCTTCCGTCAGCGCGCCCGGCTTGCTGATGACCGCGGGGTCAATGCGCATCTTCCCGATGTCGTGGAACAAGGCGCCCAGGCCCAGCTCGTAGAGCTGCACCTTCGAGAGGCCGAGCTTCTGCCCCAGCACGACGCTGAAGATGCACACGTTCACCGAGTGCGTGAACGTGTACTCGTCGTAGTTGCGCAGGATGGTCATGCCAACGATCGAGTTCTCGTTGGTCAGGACCTGGTCCACGATGGCCTGCACGGCCCGCTTCACGCGGCGCGCGTTGACGGCCTTGCCGAGCCGCAGGTCCGTCAGGACCTCACGGGCGACCTGGACGGATTGCGCGTAGACGCGCTTGGCGGCTTCGCGGGCCTCGTCATCGTCGCGAGGTGGCGCGCTGGTGCCCTTGTCCGGTTCGACGTGGATGCGGCGGACGGTGCTCGCCTGGAGCCGCTGCTGGAAACGCTCGAACGCGTCGTCGTCCCCCTCCCGGTCGCGCAGGAGCAGCGAGATGAAGGTCGCCCACTCATCGCGCGTCACACCCTTCTCCACGACCACACTCCCGATGCCGTGGCGCGAGAGCGCGGAGGTCAGGAACGAGAACGTCACGTAGTTCGAGAGGTCCAGCCGCAGACGCGCGTCGTTCAGGAAGAGGAAGTCGCCGACGAGGCGGAGCTCGATGCCGCCCTCCCGCTCGGCGAGGCGGGTGGCCACCCGATTCAGCTCGTCCAGCGCCTTCTGCACCGTCGCGTTTTCCAGCGGATACAGCCGCAAGCCCTGCGCGGCCGCGTGGATCGCGGACAGGAGGGCCATGCCCTGCGCCTGGAGGGCGCCGCCGCCCTGGACGAGAGGGGTGGTCGCCGTGTTCATGAGGAGGGTTGCGACTGCCGACGCAGCGCGCGGGCGACCGCGCTGCGCACCACGGCGTCCGGATCCTGGGCGGCGCGCTCGAGGGCGGCGCGGGCGGCGGGCACGTTGATGCGGCCGAGCGCCAGTGCCGCGCAAGCCCGGAGATCGGTGGAGGCGCGACGGCGAAACAGCCCGCGGCCGTTGAGGATCCCATCCAGCAACTCGACGCTCTCGGCGCCGCCCAGCGTGCCGTAGGCCTCGAAGAAGACGATCTTCTCCGTGAGGTCGGCGTCCCGCAGCCAGCGACTGGTCAGGACCTGCTCGAGGCGCGCGCGCGACGGCTGATACCGGAGAGCCGCGAGGCCGCGCGCCGCAGCGATCCGGACATCGCGGTCCTCATCCTCGAGCGCGCGCTCGAGGCCGGCGACCGCTGCGCTGGAGCGCAGCGCCGCCAGCGCTTCGACGACCCTGCGACGAACGTTCGTATCCGGGTGCCCGAGGAGCTCCTGCAGCGCCGGTGCGGCGGCCAGCAGGCGCAGGCGGCCGGCCGCCGCCGCAGCGCCTGCAGCCACGACCGGGTCCGCGGAGCGGAGCAGCTCCACCACGTGCTCCGGGTGCTGCTCGGCCAGCCGGTCCGTGGCGGCCTGCACGCGCTCCCGCAGGGCTGCATGCGACAGGCGCTCCGCTCCCGCGATCAACACCGGCAGCGCTTCCGGCCGCAGGTGCGCCAGGAACAGACCGAGGTCTTCGACCTCCGGCGCGTTGCTGCTCTGCTCGAGCACGGCGATGAGCTGCGCCAGGACCTCCGGCCGATTCAGCTCGCCGAAGAGCTCGTCCACTCGCGCGCGCTGTTCCTCCCCGAGCACGCCGCTCGCGAGCACGCCCTCCAGCTCGCGCAGCACGAGCCCTGCGGAGCGGAGATCACCCCGGCTCAGGAAGCTCGGCAGCAACTGCCGAAGGATGCCGAGGATCGTGTCCTGGCGCGCGGGCGTGCCATCCTCGAGGCGGTCGAACAGCGCCGCCAGCACGTCCGCGCGCACGTCCCGATGCCATTCGAGCTCCGCTTCGTGCTGGAGGATCTGCAGCTCGTTCTCATCGAGGAAGAACAGCGTCTCGGCGAAATCCTCTCGCGTGAACGTCGCGAGCGTGTCGGCGGCGCCGGCCGACGCCGACGTCGCCCCCTCCTCCGACCCCGCGTGGAGGCCCAGCTCCCTCTCGATCTCCGCACGATCCATGGGCTGGAGCTGGACCCCGGCCGGCCCCGGCAGCGGCACGTGCTCCGCCAGGAGATCCACGTAGCCGTACTGGAACGCGACGAAGTCGTGCTCCCAGAGAAGGGAGACCAGATCGTCCTCGCCCTGCGCCTCGAGCTGGCGCGCACGCTGGAGCACCCCGAGGAACGCCTCGACCTCGTCCTCGAAGCCAGGCAGGAAGGTCAGGTAACGGATGCCATCCTTGTAGAACTGGAAGGCGAGACTCTCGCGGCCGCCCGGCATGGGGAAACGCTCAGAGCCCCACACGAAGGCCTGCTCCTCGACCATGAGGTGGAGCGAGGACGTCCGCTCCCAGAGTCGGGCGAACGCGTTCGCCGCGGCGCTCACGAAGCGCTGGTAGATCGGGTTGTTGGTCTGATAGAGCTGGTACGCGCGAACGCTCTTGGCGAGCGTGTTCAGAACGTCGCCGACCTCGACGGGGAGCGGCCCGCCCTCCGGGGGCGAGTCCGGGCGCCGCTGCATCAGGTCAGTCGTCTCGCTCACAGCCCACGTCCGTCATCAGACCGGTCGGGGAGCATCGCCGCCCGTCAGCGCCGCCACCTGCGCCACATCCTTGTCCCCGCGGCCGCTGAGGCAGATCACGACCGGGCCGGCCTCTGCGGCGAACTCGCCGCCCGCGCGCAGAAGGTACGCCACGGCATGCGCGCTCTCGAGCGCCGGGATGATGCCCTCCAGTTGCGCGAGGCGATGGAACGCCTCCAGCGCTTCCTTATCGGTCACGCTCACGTAGCGGGCGCGTCCGCTCTCTTTGAGGAACGCATGCTCGGGGCCCACGCCCGGGTAGTCGAGGCCCGCAGAGACCGAGTGCGCCGGCGCGACCTGACCGGCGTCATCCTGGAGAAGATAGCTGAACGAGCCGTGCAGCACGCCGGGACGCCCCGCGCCGAGCGATGCCGCGTGGCGGCCCGTCTCGATCCCGGCGCCCGCCGCTTCGACGCCGATGAGCTCGACCGACGGCTCGTCGACGAACGCGTGGAAGATGCCGATCGCGTTGGATCCCCCGCCCACGCACGCAATGACCGCAGACGGGAGCCGCCCCTCCGCCGCCTCCAATTGCCGTTTCGTTTCCTCGCCGATCACGGACTGGAAGTCACGAACGATCCGGGGGTACGGGTCGGGGCCGACGACGGATCCGATAATATAATGCGTATCCCGGACGTTGGTCACCCAGTCCCGCAGCGCTTCGTTCGTCGCGTCCTTCAGCGTCCGCGTCCCGGCATCCACCGTGCGGACCTCCGCCCCCAGCAGCCGCATCCGGTAGACGTTCAGCGCCTGCCGCCGCGCGTCCTCGGCCCCCATGTAGATCGTGCACTCGAGGCCGAACAACGCGCAGACCGTCGCGGTGGCCACGCCGTGCTGGCCGGCGCCGGTCTCCGCGATGATGCGTCGCTTCCCCATGCGACGGGCAAGCAACACCTGGCCGATCGTGTTGTTGATCTTGTGCGCGCCTGTGTGGTTGAGGTCCTCGCGCTTGAGATAGACCCGCACGCCGCCCACCGCCTCGCCCAGCCGACGGGCGAGATACAGGGGGCTCGGGCGGCCGACGTAGTCGCGCAGCAGCGCATCCAGCTCCGCTCGAAACGCCGGGTCCTGCCGCGCATCCTCGTAGACCGCGGCCAGCTCGTCCAGCGCGGCCATCAACGTCTCCGGCACGTACCGGCCGCCGAAGCGGCCGAACCACCCCGAACGCTCCATCGTCTTCTCGGCGCCGAGCGCCGTCGTCTCCTCCATCATGCCTCCTGTGCCGCCGCAGCACCGCGGCGCGCCGCGCGTCCCGGGACCACGGAGCGCGCCGCGGCGACGAAGGCGCGCATGCGCTCCGCTGACTTGACCCCTGGCCGCAACTCCACGCCCGAGCTGACGTCCACCACGTCCGGCGCCAGCCGGCCGACCGCCGCGGCGACGTTGTCCGCCGAGAGCCCGCCGGCCACGACGAGCCGGACGCCCCGCGGCACCAGGCCACGCGCCGGCGCGACCTCGTCCCACGGGAAGGTCGAACCCGTTCCCCCGGCACGGGTGGGATGCCAGCCATCAAGAAGCAACGCCGCCGCGGCGCCGCCATACGCGTCCACCGCGGCCGCGACGTCCTCACGGCGCCGCGGCCGCACCGCTTTCCAGACCTGCCACGGCCCTGCCACCGCCAGCGCCGCCACCTGCTCGGGCGGCTCCGAGCCGTGGAGCTGCAGCACCGCGAGCCCGAGCGCACGCGCCGCGGAGGCCGCCTCCTCGACGGGGGCGTCCACGAAGACCCCGACGCGGCGCGCGCCCGCGGCGGCGTCGAAGATGGCCTTCGCCGATCCGACGGTCTGCGACCGGGGCCCGCCCGGCGCCAGAATCACGCCCACGTAGTCTGCCCCCGCGTCGACCGCTGCGCGCGCGTCCTCGGGCCGGCAAAGGCCGCAGATCTTCACCTCGACCGCGCTCGGGGCGCGGCGCATCACCCCGGTCAGCGCCCGCGCCGCAGCCCCCGGGTCCTCCGCCCGCATGAGGGACTCGCCGACCAGCACGGCATCGACGCCGGCCTCCGCCAGGCGTTCGACGTCCTCCACCGAGCGGATCCCGCTCTCGCCCACCAGCACGCGCCCCGCCGGCACACGGGCGGCGAGGGCGAGCGCGACGCCCACGTCCGTCTTCAGCGTGCCCAGGTCGCGCGCGTTGATCCCGATCACCTCTGCGCCCGCACGCAGCGCGCGCTCGAGCTCGCCGGCGCCATGGATCTCGACGAGAGTCCCCAGTCCGCAGTCACGCGCGGCCGCGATCAGGTCGGCGAGCTCCGCGTCGTCCAGCACGCGCACGATCAACAGGGCGGCGTCCGCTCCCGCGGCACGCGCCTCCCAGAGCTGCACCGGGTCGACGATGAAGTCCTTCCGCAGCACCGGCACCCGCACCGCGGCGCGCACGGCTTCCAGGTCGGCGAGCGAGCCGCCGAAATGCTCTTCTTCGGTGAGCACGCTGATCGCCGCGGCCCCCGCCGCCTCGTAGGCCGCCGCGATGGCCACGGCGTCCGCTTCCCGGCGGATCCAGCCCGCCGATGGCGAGCGTCGTTTCACCTCTGCAATGAGCGAAATGCACGCCCCTCCCATGAGCGCGGACGCGAAGGGCCGCGGCGGCGGCGCGGCCTCGGCGGCCGCCCGGAGCGCGGCGCGGCGCGGCGCCAGCTCCCGGGCTCGGCGGCGCCTCGCGGCGACGATGGAGTCGAGGACCGTCATCGAGCCTCTTGCGCTTCGGTTCGCCTTCGGGTAAGTTGGATTCGGTTCTTCTTCGGCAGACCGTGCGGGTCGGTGGCCCGCGCGGCCGGCCCCCGGCCGCGATGCCGGAGGGTGACGCGTCGTGATCTTCCCGAGAGCTGTGCCATGCCGCTGACCAAACGTCAGAAAGAGATCCTGGACTTCCTGCGGGACTATCTCGAGGAGCACGGCTACGCGCCGAGCTACGAGGAGATCGCGCAGCACTTCGCGTACGGCTCGCTGGCCACCGTCCACGAGCATCTGGAGAATCTGCAGCGCAAGGGCTACATCCGAAAGAGCTACAACGAGAGCCGGTCGATCGAGCTCGTGCCGACGGGGACGCGGACCGGGGCGGTGGAGCTGCCGTTGCTGGGCGTCGTGGCGGCGGGCCTGCCGATCGAGGCGATCGAGGACCGCGAGACGATCGCGGTGCCGGAAGAGCTGCTGGGTCGGGGCGGTCAGAACTACGTGCTGCGCGTCAAGGGCGACTCGATGATCGACGAGCAGATCCGCGACGGCGATTACGTGATCGTCAACGCGCGGCCGACGGCGGAGAACGGGGACATGGTGGTGGCGCTGGTGCACGGCGACTCGGCCACGGTGAAGAAGTTCTACCGCGAGCCGGATGGCCGCATCCGGCTGCAGCCGGCGAACCCGGATATGCCCCCGCTCTACTACGACGCGGCGGACGTCCAGATCCAGGGGATCGTGGTCGGCGTCATCCGGAGGTACTGATGGGGAACAGGCGGGCGTTCGTTGTCGGCCGGAAGACGGGGCGGCTGGTGACGCTGGTCGTGCTGTGCGCGGCGCGGTCGCCGATCGTGGGCCCGTGGGTGGTGCGGGCGGTCGTCTCGGCGAACTGAGCGGTTTCGGCGCGGACGGAGGACGGGATCGATCGGCGCCCGCGTGGCGGCACCCGATGTCCTTCGCCGCCGGCAGATCCGGATCCTGTCCTGGCTTCAGCTCGTAGCGGCCACCCGTTCCGCCGCGGCGCGGGAGGCGGCGCGCAGCCGCTGCAAGGCATCCCACCCTGCGCCGGCGTCGAGTGCCCTGGTGGCCTCGTGGACGCCCTCCTCGATGGAGCCGGCCCGGCCGGCCAGGTAGATCGCCGCGCCGGCGTTGAGGAGCACGGCGGCGCGGGCGGTGCCGCGGTTTCGCCCTTCGAGCACGGCCTCGATCAAGCGCGCATTCTCTGCTGGCTCGCCGCCCGCGAGCTCGCTCACATCCAGCCCTCTCCAGCCCAGTTGCCGCTCGGGATCGAAGCGGTAGCGCTCCAGGCGGCCGTCCCTCACCTCCACCACCTCGCTGGGGCCCACCGGACTGAGCTCGTCGAGCCCGGGCGCGCCGTGCACGACGAGGGCATGCTCGTGGCCCAGCTCGAGCAGCGCGGCCGCGATCAGCTCGAGCAGCGCGGGCTCGGCGACGCCCAGGAGCTGGCGGCGCGCGCCTGCGGGGTTGGTCAGCGGACCCAGCAGGTTCATGATGGTGGGGATGCCCAGCTCCCGGCGGATGGGCGCCACGTGGCGCATGGCGGGGTGTAGCCGCGGCGCGAACATGAAGACGATGCCCGCCTCGCGGAGCACGTCGGGGAGGCTGGCCGCGGGCAGGTCGATGACGACGCCCAGCGCCTCCAGGACGTCCGCGCTGCCGCTGCGGGACGTGAACGAGCGGTTGCCGTGCTTGGCGATGGGGACGCCGGCGCCGGCAGCGAGCAGCGCTGCCGCGGTCGAAATGTTGAACGTGGTGAAGCTGCCGCCGCCGGTGCCGCACGTGTCGAGCACGGACTCGCCGTTGCTGACCGGCACGCGCAGCATGGCGCGCCTCAGCGCGCGCACGCCGCCGGCGAGCTCCTGGGGGCTTTCGCCCTTGGCGCGGAGCGAGGCGAGAAGCGCAGCGACCTGGAGCGCCGGGGCGCGCCCTTCCATGATGGCGTCGAATGCGGCCTCCGCCTCGTCGACCGTGAGGTCCTGACGCGACCCGATCTTGAGCAGGAAGGGCGCGAGAGAGAACGCGGCGGGTCCGCTCTGACCGTCTGACACGGGGGCTGCTCCCTCATCCCTTGGCATGCCGGCGGGAACGTACGGCGCGACGCCAGGCGCTGTCAATCGCGGGCCGCACGCATGGCTCACACGCCCGCGGGCGGGGTACCGCCCGGGCGAGGACCGGGATGGCGGATCCCATGGGTTCGAATTCGAGCGAGGCAGGATCGTACCGCGCGCGCGCGGACCGATTTCGGGCAGAAGCTGAGCGGCACGGGCGCCTTGCGCGCAGGCTGTCGAACGGCCGCGCGGCGCTGTTCCTCCTGCTCTTGGCGCTGCTGGTCCGGGCTGAGGCGGCAGGCCTGGGGCCCGTGCTCGCGGGGGCGGCGGCGGCCGTCGCAGCCGCCTTCGTCGTCCTGGTCGTGCTCCACGCCCGCGTCCGCCGCCGCGAGCGGCTCTTCGTCGAGCTCCAACGCGTGAACGAGGAGTGGGACGACCGCGTCCATCGGCGCTGGGAGCGCTTGCCGCCCCATCCCCCGGTCGCGGTACCGGAGCGGCACGCGTACGCGGATGATCTGGACATCTTCGGCAGGGCCTCGCTGTACCAGCTCCTGGGCGCGCCGGCCACGCCCCCGGGCCGTGCGACCCTGGAAAGGTGGCTGCTCGCGCCGGCCGAGCCGGAGCGGATCGCGGAGCGGCAGCAGGCCGTGCGCGAGCTCGCGCGGCACGTGGAGCTCCGCGAGGCGCTCGCACTGGATGGCCGGCGGCTCGTGTCGGGCTCCGAGCGCGACATCCGGGAGTTCCTGGCCTGGGCGGAAAGCGAGCCGTGGCTCACGCGGCGCCCCGCCGTGGTGTGGGCCGCGCGGGCCATTCCGGTGACGACGGCGGTGCTGGCGACGCTGCAGCTCGCCGGCATCATCGGTGTGTCCGCGTGGGCGCTGCCCGTGCTGGCCGGGCTGGTGCTGACCGGCGCGTTCGGCGCTCGCATCCGCGCGACGTTCGCGCGCGCGGCCGCGGAGCGCGGCGGCATCGGCAAGTACTCGGAGCTCCTCGCGCGCGTGAGCGAGGCCCGCTTCGAGGCGGCCGCGCTCCAGCGGCTGCAGGCCGAGCTGACGGCGAACGGGATGCAGCCGCGAACGCTGCTCCGCCGGGTCGAGCGGCTGCTCGACCTGGCGGACCTCCGCTTCAACGGAATGTTCTACCTGCCCATCCAGCTCTTCACGCTCTGGGACTTCCACGTGCTGGCGCGGCTCGAGGCGTGGCAGCGCGTGGCGGGTCCGCATGTGCGGCGCTGGCTCGAGGCCTACGGCGAGATCGAGGCCCTCGCCGTGCTGGCCCGGCTCGCGCACGACAACCCGGATTGGGCGTTCCCCGTATTCGATGCGGCGGGCCCGCCGCGCCTTGAGGCGCGCGACCTCGCGCACCCGCTACTCCCTGCGGGGACGCGCGTGGCCAACGACGTGACCATCGGCCCGCCCGGCACGTTCCTGCTGCTCACGGGCTCGAACATGTCGGGCAAGAGCACGCTGCTGCGCGCGATCGGGACCAACGTCGTGCTCGCGCAAGCGGGGGCGCCCGTGTGCGCCCGCGAGATGCGCCTCCCTCCCGTCCGACTCGAGACGAGCATGCGCGTGCGTGATTCGCTGGAGCGCGGGGTGTCTCAGTTCATGGCCGAGCTGGAGCGGCTGCGCGAGATCGTGGACGCCGCGCGCGAGGTGGGGCGGCAGGGCGGGACGCTGCTCTACCTCCTGGACGAGCTGCTCCAGGGCACCAACACGGCGGAGCGGCAGATCGCGGCGCGCACGATCCTCGGCCACCTGCTCGAGCAAGGCGCGATCGGCGCGGCGGCCACGCACGACCTCACCCTGGCCGATTGCGAGGAGCTGCGCGCCGCGGCTTGCGCCGTCCACTTCCGCGAGACGATCCACGCGTCCGGGGACGGGGCGGGCATGAGCTTCGATTACCGGCTTCGGCCGGGGCTCGCCACCTCGACCAACGCGCTGCGGCTGCTGGAACTGGTCGGGCTCGGACAACAGACGCGGGAGGCGGCTCCGGACCCTGCGGTCGCGTCCCGCGCAGAATGAGGGCGACGACGTCGCCCCCACCCTGCGCGGCGCGCGTTCACGTCCCGATGATCTCCTGGAGCACTTGCGCGACGCGCGGATCCCCCGAGCGCGCGAGCGCCGTGATCGCGCGGGTGCGCAGCTCAATGTCCGTTTCGCGCCGGGCGATGTCGATGAGCTTGTCGACCGCGGCCGCCTCCCGCCGGCGCGCGTAGACGGAAATGAGGCGGCTCCGCAGCTCCTTCTCGGGCATCGCGTCGTAGAGCGCCACGAGCTCCTCGATGGGCGCGCCGTTCGTCCCCGCCTCGTAGACGGCGCGCGCCCGGACCTCGAGCGGCTCGGCGCCGTTCCGCGCGATGTCGAGGAGCCAGCGCTCGTTGCCCTCGATCTCCATGTCCCCGAGCGCGCTCACGATCCAGACCTTGGCCTCCGGGCCGGAGGAATGGAAGAGCTGCCGGAGGAACTCGGCGTCCTCGACAGTGCCACGCCTGCCGATGGAGCGGATCGCGTCCTCGCGGAGCTCGGGTTGGATGTCGTCGCGCTGCGCGAACTCGCGCAGGATCCGGCCGGCCTGCTCGCTCTCCTGTCGGTGCAGTGCGGAGAGCGCGGCGCGCTGGACCTCGAGCTCAGTGGAGCTCCACAGGATCTCCCCCAGAGCCGCGACGGCGGTCTCCGTCTCCACGTTGGCGAGCGAGCGCACGGCGCGTTCGCGGACACTGGGGTCGGGATCGTCGCGCGCCGCCTTCACCAGAATCGCTTCCGCCTCCGGCGATTCGGTGCGGGACAGGACGAGGAGGGCGTTGCGACGCAGGTCGGCCGAGCACGGGTCCTTGCGTTCCAGCACCTGCTTCAGGATCGGCAGAGCGCTCTCCGCATCGAGCTGGGCGAGCGCATTCAGCGCGACGATGCGGACCTCCCGCTGGGGGTCCTCCGAGCAGGAAGGATCGCGCGTCTCGCCGCGGCGGCCGCGGATCATCGTGCTCGCGAGCGCTTCGCGTTGCGCCTCACGGGCCGCCTCTTCCGCCTCACGTTGCGCCTCACGGGCAGCCTCCTGCGCCTCGCGGATCGCTTCGGCGACGCGTTGCTGGATCTCGCGCTGCCGTTCGGCCATCTCCTCGGCGGCCTTCCGAGCGACCGCCTCTGCCGCCGCCGCATCGCCGCGCTGCGCGAGCGCGCCGTTGATCCGCACCATCAGCGTCTGCGCGTCGCCGCGGGTCGCGGCGCGCGGATACCCCGCGGCCTGGCGCTGGAGGGCCTGCATCGCAAGCCGCAGGTCGTCCTCCGTTCCGAGACGGTAGCGAGCGAACGCCTCCCAATAGAGCGCATCCCCCGCGTAGGTCGAACTCGGGTATCGAATCGGGATCTCGTGGAAGAGCTCCGCCGCGCGGCGGTACTCATCGCGGGAGAGGGCCTCGCGCGCGGCGCGGTAGAGCGAGTCCGCCGGATCCTGCAGCGCCCACGCGGGCGGGCGTGCCGCTTCGAGCTCCGCGCCGGCGCAGAGACGCGCCGCGGCGAGGATGGTGATGAGGATCGAGGGGCGTGCAATGGCCATGCGGTTCATGGGGCTCTCCTCACGGGCCCGCGGCCACCAGGCCGGCGGGGACCGCGGCCCGGAGGCGCGGGAGTACGTCGCCTCGTGTCAGGGTCTCGACGATCCAGGCCCGTTCGGCGCTATCCGCCGGGCTGCCGGGGAGATGGGCGATCTGGAGCAGCACGAGCTCGAGGTCTTCCAACAGCCCGCGCATGGCGGCATCGCCGGCCACGGGCGAGTCCAGGAGCAGGCGGGTGGAGACCAGGATCTCGCGTGCCCAGACGCGAATGCGCGGGTCCGCAGCGAGTGCGGCATCCGCGGTGCGGAACGCGGTGATCAGCGCTTCTCCCTGGGCCAGTGTTTGCGTGGTCACGAGCGCATCGAGTTCGCCCGGCGGCGTGCCCGCGTCTCGCCTTGCAGGGCCCTCGCCGCGCCGGCGTGCGGGCGCGTCCGGGCGCGGGGCGCGGCCCGCCACCGTGATCTCGGGGCGCCGGGCGGGCCCGGAGGACGCTGCGGCGAACACCGGGGCGCGCACCGGCTGCTCCGCCGGTGACGATGCGGCTGCCGATTCGGCGGCGCCCGCGGGGCCGCGCAGCGTCGCAGACGCCGGCTCCATGCGCTCGCGGCCGCCGCCGGTTTCGTCGCCATCCCGCCGGGTGCCGGCCATCTCGCCCTGCGGCGGCAGGGCGGACCGGGCCACGGCGGGGGCCGGCGGGTCGCCGCGCGACGTCGCCAGCCAGCCGACGCCCAGGCCGAGGGCAAGGACCGCGGCCATGCCGGCGGCAGGGCGCAGCCACGACCGGGCTGCGGCTCGGGGATCCGGCAGCCGCCGGCCCCTGCGCGCGGCGTCGATCACGGCCCACATGGCGTCGCGCGGCGTGGGCGGCGGGGCGTTGTAGCCGGCCGCGAGCTCGCGCAGCAGCTCGGTGAAGCGTTCGTCGTTCATCGCGCCCATTCTCCCGCGAACCGGGCCAGCGCTTCCCGCAGGCGTCCGCGTGCCCGCGAGAGTCGGGCCTTGGACGTCCCGGCCGCCATGCCCAGCGCGGCGCCGATCTCCTCGTGCGTGTAGCCCTCCAGGTCGTGCATGACGAGAACCACCCTGTAGAGCTCCGGCAGATCATCGATCGCGGCCTTCAGGCGCTCTCTCACGTCGGGCTCGATGCCCGGCGCATCGCCCGCGCCGACGCGATCCGCCTCCTCGAGATCCGTCTGACGCCTGCGCAGGCGACGCACGGTGCGCAGCGTGTTGAGACACACCGAGACGGCGATCGAGTGCAGCCACGTGGAGAAGGCGGACGCGCCGCGGAACTCCCCGAGGTGCTGGAACGCGCGGATGAAGGTTTCCTGCGTGCAGTCGCGCGCGAGCTCGTCGTCCCCGGTCAGCCGGTAGGCGAGCCGGTAGACCCGGTCGACGTGCGCGTCGTACAGCTCCCGGGCGGCGAGGTCGTCACCGTCCAGGGTGCGCTGGATCAGCAGTCGTTCGTCCAACCCGGCTGCCGGGTACGCGAGTCTCGCGAGCATGCTCCCGATGGTGGGACACGGGATCGGCCCGAAGGGTTGCGTCGGGGAAGATGCGCTGTTCGGTGCCCGGGCGGGATGGTCGCCGTCCCCCACACCGCCCTTTACCAAGGACGCCTGCCGGAAAGCCCGGCTCGCCTAGGCGGACCTCGAGCCGGTCGAGTCGTAGGAGGTGGAGATCGAGACGGGCGGCGGCGTGCTGCCGGAGCACTCCTGGGCGTCAGGGCCACGGATCCGCATCCGGCGGCTCGGAACGTCGAGGCCCGGTTCAACCGCCTAGAACCGCCGCCCCAGCCGCAGATAAACCCTCACGTCGCGGCCGCGCCCCTCGAGCGGCACGGCAGCGTAGATCCCGAGGTCGTCCCCGAACACGATGCCGGCGCCCACATCGTAGAGCGCGCCGGTATCCGTGCGCGCGAGGAGGTCGGCGTCGTCGAACGCCCAGCCGCGCGCGGCGTCGAAAAAGAGCGACCACGTGAGGTCCCAATCCCAACCCCAGTCCCAACCCCAGTCATCGTCCTCGAAATCGTCTCCGTCGTCTCCGTCGCCCCAGGACAGGTGGAAGCCGAGGCCGCCGCGGTACTCCGCCTGGAACAGCGCGATCCGGTCGCAGCCGTATCGGTGGAAGAAAGTGGGGGCGGGCCGGCTGGATTCCAGCTCCACGCGTGTCTGCCGCGCGCCGCAATCTGCGCCGAAGAGCGCGTAGCCCGGGAGCGAGCCGGGTCCTCCAAGCGCGCGCTGGAACTGGGGCGGGAGCGCGGACTCCGTGACCGAGCCGCCCAGCACCGCGCGGAAGTCGAGGGAAGCGAAACGGCCGACACGGTTGTAGCGGCGCAGGTCCAGGAAGGCCGTGGTGAAGCGCTCGTCCACGGGCTGTGCGGGAATGGTCGAGTTGAGATCGCCGCCGATCGTGACGAACGACTCCGGAATGCGCAGGTCTCCGCCCAATCCGCGGTTGACCATCGCGCTCACGTACCACCCGCTCCGCGGCTCGTCCTCGTCGCCGTCCCGCAGGTCGAGCGTCGCCTGGCCAACGAGCGAGCGAAGGCGCCCCTCTGCGACGAGCGGCTGCGGACGCCACGGGTCATCCCCGAACAGCGTCCATGGATCGCCGGGCGCCGCCAGGGCGTGGTCCTCATCGCGGTACTCGAGCGTGACGTCCAGAGGCAGGCGGCGGGGAGTGAACCGCGTGTACGCGCTCCAGCCGGTGTGCTCGAAGTAGTCCCGCTGGTCGCTGTGCAGCAGGAACGTCGCGAGCGAGGCCTCGAGGTTGCTGAGCTGCCAGGTCTCGATGGGTGAGACAACGGAGCGCGCGCCGAAGCCGAGGCGCCACTCGCGGTGCCCTCCGAGGAACTGCTCGACCCGCGCGGAGTAGCCGAGTTGCTTGCCGTCC
>DATCLK010000166.1:0-15677 GCA_036563975.1 Longimicrobiales bacterium
CCGAACTCCTCGCCCACGATGCCATCGGCGGGGAAGCGGGCCTCGATGGCAGCGCGCAGGAGGCGTTCGGCTTCGCGATCCGCGAGGGTGACCGGAGACTCGTCCGACTTGGTCTCGACGGCGATGCCGGTCTGGAAGTGCGCGAGCGTGAGCCGACCGGCACGCCAGGCGATGTCCACGGCGAAGTCGAGCAGGTCGCGCAGCGGTTCCTCGTGCATGATCAGGCGTCTCCTTCGCTGTGCCGCACCGGCACGCCGGCAGCGGCGAGGAAGCGCTTCACGGCACGGACGGTGGTGGTGCCGTCGTGGAAGATGCCGGCAGCGAGCGCCGCGTCGGCGCCGGCGAGGAATGCCTGGTGGAAGTGCTCCGGGGCGCCGGCGCCGCCGCTGGCGATGACGGGGACGGACACGGCGCGTGCGACGGCGGCGGTGAGCTCGAGGTCGTAGCCGGTGCGGCGGCCATCCTGATCGATGCTGGTGAGCAGGATCTCGCCCGCGCCCAGCGCAGCGCACTCGCGGCTCCAGGCGATCGCGTCGAGCGAAGTCGCGGTGCGGCCGCCGTGGGTGAAGACGGTGAAGCTCGGCTCCCGCCGCGCGGGGTGCTCGCTGGCGGCCGGGGCGTCCACCCTCTTCGCATCGACACTCACCACGATGCACTGGCTCCCGAAGCGCGCGGCCGCCTCGGTGATCAGCTCCGGGCGGCGGACGGCCGCGGTGTTGATGCTGATCTTGTCCGCGCCGGCACGCAGCACCCGGGCGATGTCCTCGACGCTGCCGATCCCGCCGCCGACGGTGAGCGGGATGAACAGCCGCTCGGCGGTGCGCTGCACGACGTCGAGCAGCGTGCTGCGGCCCTCGGCCGAGGCAGAGATGTCCAGGAACACGATCTCGTCCGCGCCCTCGGCCTCGTAGCGGACCGCGAGCTCGACGGGGTCACCCATGTCCCGCAGGTCCACGAAGCTGGTGCCCTTGACCACGCGGCCGTCCCGCACGTCCAGGCACACGACCAGCCGCTTGCGCAGCATCACGCCTCCGGAGGGTGAGCGGCGTCGGGCGCGCTCTGCGGCGCCGCGGGATGCGCGGTCCGCCCGGCGCGTTCGGCGGCGGCGTCGCTCTGACCCTGCGCCGGCGTGTCCAGGCGCTCGATCCGGATGGCGCCCTTCGTGCTGAACACGGCATCACCCGGGGCGAGGGCGCGGCGGAGGGCGAGGCCGAACGCCTTGAACGCAGCCTCGATGACATGGTGCCGGTCGCGGCCGCGCAGGACGCGCACGTGCAGAGCGATCGCGGCGTTGTCCGCGAGCGAGCGGAAGAAGTGGTCGTACAGCCGGCTCGGGACAGGGCCGCGGTAGTACGCGCGGCCACCCACATCCAGCGCGGCCTGCACGAGCGCGTCGTCCATGACGACCGTCGCGTCGCCGTAGCGCTGGCAGGTGGCGGGGATCTCGTCGCGCAGCGCGAGGCCGACGGTGATGGCCACGTCCTCGATGAGGTGGTGCCGCATGTCGCCCGTCGCCTCCACGTCCAGCGCGAGGCCGGAGTAGCGTGCGAGCGTCTCCAGCATGTGGTCCAGGAAGCGGTCGGTGGTGCGGATCGCAGGCGCGGCGTACGTGCCGCGCTCGATGGCCGGCCGGGCCAGCGCGGCGCCCGGTTTGAGCGCGTCCAGGCCGACGCGGACGCGCACGCGCGTCTCACGGGTCTCGCGCAGGATGGTGCTCACGACGTCGTCTCCTCCGTCAGTTCAGGGCCTGCGAATTCGCGCGCGGCGCTGCGCGCATCCACCGCGCCGGTGTAGAGCGCCATGCCGAGCACGGCGCCGGAGACGCCGCAGGCGGCGAGCGCGCGGAGGTCCTCCATGCCGGCGATGCCGCCGGCCGCGATCAGCGGGTGGCGCGTGGCGGCGACGAGCGTGCCGAAGCGGGCTGCGTCCGCGCCGGTCATGCGACCCTCGCGGCCCACGTCCGTCACGAGCAGGCCCGCGAGTGGCAGCGGCTCGAGCCGGGCGAACAGCGCCTCCACCGTGATGCCGGCACCGGCGGTCCAGCCGCGGCTGAGGACGACGTCGCCACGCACGTCCGCGGCGACGATCACGCGTCCGGGGTGCCGCTCCGCCAGCGCGGCGAGCCATGCGGCATCCTCGACCGCGCGCGTGCCTGAGATGATGCGCGCGGCGCCGGCGGCGAGCAGCGCATCGGCGGCGTCGTCGTCCCGGATGCCGCCGCCGACCTGCACAGGCACGTCCACGGCGGCGAGGATCGCCTCGACGATGGCGCGGTTCGAGCCCGTGCCGAGCGCGGCGTCCAGGTCGACCACGTGCAACGCACGGAAGCCGGCCTCGACCCAGCCGCGCGCGACGGCCACGGGGTCCGTCAGCCGCACGCGTTCTTCTTCCGGCCGCCCGCCCACGAGCTGCACGACGGCGCCGCCCTTCAGGTCCACCGCGGGCAGCGCGATCACCGGCTCGCCTCCGCGACGAAGTTGCGGATGAGCCGCAGCCCCGGCGCGCCGCTCTTCTCCGGGTGGAACTGCACACCCCACGTGCGCCCGCGGCGCACCGCCGCGGGGAAGCGGTGCCCCTCGTACACCGTCCACGCGATCACCGCGCCGGGATCCGCCGGCTCGGCCACGAAGCTGTTCGCGTAGTACGCGACGAGGTCGTCCAGGCCGGCGAGCAGCGGGTCCGGCATGCCAGCACCGCGGCTCTCTCCCGCGCCCACCGCTTCACCCGCCTCCCCCTCGCCCTCGCCCGGGTGGCGGGGAAGGGCATCGGCGGCGCCCCCGCCCCCGCCCGGCGGCGGGGCGGAAGCAGGGTGGACGGCGTTCCACCCCATGTGCGGCACGCGGCTGGCGCGCAGCCGCCGCACGTGGCCGGGCAGGATGCCCAGGCCGCGGCCGTCTCCCTCCTCGCTCCACTCGAACAGCAGCTGCATGCCGAGGCACACGCCGAGGCAAGGGAAGCCGTCCTCGAGCGCGCGGCGGATCTCGGCCGCTGCGGGGGCGAGACGCTCGGCCGCGGCGCCGAACGCGCCGACGCCCGGCAGGACGAGCGCGTCCGCAGCCAGCACCCGCAGCGGGTCCGGCTCGATGCGCACGCGTGCGCCGGCGGCCTCGAGCGCCTTCGCCAGCGAGTGCAGGTTGCCGGCGCCGTAGTCGAACAGGGCGATGTGCGGCATGCGCGCGCTCACAGCACCTCCCGCAGCGCGTCGAGGAAGCGTTGCATGAGCGGCCACGGCCCCACGCTCACGCGCACGCAGTCGCCGGCGTGCGGGAGGGCGGGGAAGACGCGGACCGCGACGCCGCGCTCGCGCAGCGCAGCGCCGAGCCGGCGCGCCGCGTTCTGTTCCCCGCTCGCGGCGCCGCCCTCCGCCACCGGCGCCTGGACCAGCACGAAGTTGGCCTGCGAGGGCCAGACGCGCAGCCCGAGCACGCGCAGCTCGGCGGCCAGCCGCTCGCGGTTCTCCTGCACTTGCCGCGCGACGTTGCGCACCCAGGGCTCGTCTTCCGTGAGCGCTGCCAGCGCTGCGGCGTTCGCCGTCGCGGTGACCTTGTACGGCCCGCGCGACTTCTCGATCTCGCGGATCAGCCGCGCGGGCCCGATGGCGTAGCCGACGCGCAGTCCCGCGAGCCCGTACGCCTTGGACAGCGTGCGCACCACGACGATGCGGTCCGACGCCGCGAGCCAGTCCGGCGCGGGCTCGTCCATGAAGTCCGCGTACGCCTCGTCCAGCAGCACGATGCCGCGGCCGGCCTCCGCAACGCGGAGCACGGCGGCGGCGTCAGGGACCGTGCCGGTCGGGTTGTTGGGCCGGCAGATGTAAGTGACGCGGGCACGCGCGGCGATGAGCGCGTCCGCGTCCAGCGAGAAGTCGGGCGCGAGCGGCACGGCGACGGGGCGTGCGGCGTTCATGCGCGCCATGAGCGAGACCACGCTGAACGTCGGGTCGGCGTACGCGACGGCATCGCCCGGGTCGCAGAAGGCGCGCAGCGCGGAGTCGATCACGTCGTCCGAGCCGCAGCCGGTCGTGATGTTCTCGGGGGTGACGCCGTGCTTGGCCGCGAGCACGGCCTTCAGCTCGTCCGCGAACACGGGCGGGTAGCGCGTGATGCGTTCGGCAGGCAGCTCCGCGAGCGAGCGGGCGGCGGCGGGCGGAGTGCCGAAGAGGTTGGTATTGTCGCTGAGGTCGACCTCGACGGGCCTGCGCTCCGGATCGTAAAGCTCGATGTCCGCGTAGGCCTCGCGCAGCCTCACGCCGGCCGAGGCGAGGGCGAGGGCGCCACCTCTCCCCGGCCCGCCCTCCCGGGCGAGGGCGGGGGAACGGCCTGGATCTTCGGCTGAACGGCGAGCGGCGGCGTCCGCGGAAGCGCGGCCCTCGCCGCCCTCCCCTCGCGCCAGCGCGGCGCGGCCGTGCGCGGGCAGGCCCTCGGCCGCCGCGAGCGTGGCCGTGGGCCGGGCGAGCGCGGCGGCGGCGTCGGCCGAGAGCTCCTGCACGGTGAAGAAGCGCAGGAAGTCGAGCACAGAGAGGCCGGAGAACGCGCGGGCGAGGCCTCCGGTGGGGAGCACGTGGTTGGCGCCGGTGATGTAGTCGCCGAACGCGACCGAGCTGTGCGGCCCGAGGAACACGGTGCCGGCGGCGCGCACGCGTTCGAGCGCCGCGCGCGGGTCGCGGACCAGCAGCAGCAGGTGCTCGGGCGCGTAGCGCTCGACGAACGCGAGCGCGTCATCGAGCGAGTCGGCGAGCAGCAGCGCGCCGTTCGCGGCGAGCGCGGCGGCGATGATGTCGCGGCGCGGCTGGTCGGGCAGCATGCGCGCGAGCGCGGCGGCCGTCGCGTCGAGCAGCGCCTCGTCCGTGGCGACGACGGCGACCGCGGCATCCGGGTCGTGCTCCGCCTGCGCAAGCAGCTCCAGCGCGATGGTCTCCGGATCCGCCGACGCGTCGGCCACGATCAGCAGCTCGGACGGCCCGGCAGGCGAGTCGATGCCGACGCTGCCCGCGACCTGCCGCTTGGCCTCGTTCACGTACGCGTTGCCGGGGCCGACGATGCGGTCCACGCGTGGCACGGACGCGGTGCCGTACGCGAGCGCGGCGATCGCGCCGGCGCCGCCGAGGGCGAACACGCGGTCCGCGCCGGCCAGCGCGCACGCGGCGAGCACGGCCGGGTGCGGCAGCCCGTTCGGCCCGGGCGGCGAGCAGACCACCACTTCCTCCACGCCCGCGACCTTCGCGGGGATGACGCCCATGAGCACGCTGCTGGGGTAAGCCGCGCGGCCGCCGGGCGCGTACACGCCGGCGCGGCGGAGCGGTTCGGCGCGGCGGCCCAGGCGCACGCCCGGCCGGAGCTCGACGTCGAGCGGTGGCGGGATCTGCGCGCGGTGGAAGGCGGCGATCGCGGCGGCGGCCTGCTCGAGCGCGACGCGCACGGCGTCGTCCAGCGCGTTGAGCGCGGCGTTGCACGCTTCGCGCGGGACCTCGAGTGCGCTCAGCTCCACGCGATCGAAGCGGCGGGCGAGACCGCGGAGCGCGTCGTCGCCGCGGGCGCGCACGTCGGCGATGATCGCCGCGACGGCGCGCTCGACCTCGGGGTCGGCGTCGCGGCCGCGGACGAAGAGGCGCGCCTCGTCGGCCTTGCTCAGTTCCCGGAGCGAGCGGCGCAGCGCGATCACGGCATCAGCCTCTCGATGCGGGTGACCAGGATGCCTTCCGCGCCCAGCTCCTTGAGCTCCGCGATGGTGCGGTAGATGTCGCGGCGGTCCACGACCGCGTGCGCGGCGACGAACTCGCCCGAGTCGAGCACGTCGACGATGGTGGGGCCGGAGAGCCCGGGCAGCACGCGCTTGATCTCGGCGAGCGCGCGGCGCGGCACGTTGGCCATGAGGTAGCGCTTGTCCTCGGCGCGGATCACGGACTCGAGCGCGGCGACCAGCTCGCGCAGCCGTTTCCCCCGTTCCGGGTCCTCGAGCAGCCCGGGCCGCGTGACGAGCAGCGCGGTGGATTCGAGAATCGTCGCGACCTCACGCAGGCCGTTGACCTTGAGCGTCGAGCCGGTCGAGACGAGGTCGACGATCGCGTCCGCGACGCCGAGGTGCGGCGCGATCTCGGCCGCGCCGGAGACGGGCACGAGGTCGACGTCGATGCCCTGCTCACTGAAGAAGCGGCCGGCGAGGCGGGGGAAGGAGGTGGCGACGCGGGCGCCGGGCGGCAGGTCCGCGGGCGTGCGGATCGCCGCGTCCTCACGCGCGGCGAGCGCGAGCCGGCAGCGGCCGAACTGCAGGTCGAGCAGCACCTCGAGCGGGCGGCCGGACTCCTCGACAAGGTCGCGGCCGGTGATGCCGACGTCTGCTGCGCCGTCCGCGACGAACTCGGGGATGTCCTGGGCGCGGACGAACAGCGCGAGGAACTCGCCGCCGAGCGACGCGAGCAGCGCGCGCTCGCCGCGCGACTCGAACTCGAGGCCCGCGCGCTCGAGCAGCTCGCGCGCGCCGTCGGTCAGCCGGCCCTTGTTGGGCAGCGCGATGCGGATCATGGCTCGGCTCTCCTCCATGCCGACGAAAAAACCGCGGCCCGTCAATCGACGGGCCGCGGTGGCGTTTTCCGGATCGTATCTCTGGCTCGACCTGCGGTCAAAGGCCATGCACACGCCGCCGCCGCGACCCGTCGGGGCCGTGGTGGTGGGCGTGATGCCGATGCAGGACGAAGCAGGTCTCGCTCATGGTGAGGGCGAAGTTAGCGTGGGGGTGCGGCGAGGTCAAGGTGCGGGCTGCACGTACGCGCCGGAATGGGGAAGCCCGGATGCGGTGTGCCTCCGCCCCGCGGCCTGCCGCCGGCGGGCCTACGCGCCGCGCGCGAGCCGCGCCGCCAGGAACCGCACGGCCTCCGCCTCCGCCCAGAACCGCGGCGCCCAGGGTGGCCCGCCGATGAAGCCGACGTGTCCGCCGCGAGGCGTGATCACCGGCACGAGATGCGGGTTGCGTGCGATCGCGTCGCGCGGCAACGCGTGCGGGGGCAGGAACGGGTCATCCTCCGCGTGCAACAGCAGCGTGGGCACCCGGACCCTCTCGAGGTACCGCGCCGCGCTCGAGAGGTGGTAGTACTCCGCGGCGTCGACGAAGCCGTGCAGCGGCGCGGTCGCGGCGTCGTCGAACTCACGGAACGTGCGCGCTCGCAGCGCGCGGGCGAGGTCGACCTTCCCGGCCAGGAGCGCGCGCTTCGCCGCGAGCTTGCGCTGGAGGCTGCGCACGAACCGCCGCCGGTAGAACCGGCCCATGGCGGACTGCTCGAGGTGGTCCGCGCCGGCGGCGAGGTCGTAGGGAACCGAGATGGCGGCTGCCGCCTCCAGCCACTCCCGCGCCCCCTCACCCTCCTCGCCCAGCAGCTTGAGCAGGACGTTGCCGCCGAGCGAGAAGCCGATGGCGCCGCGCCGCACGCCAGGGAAGCGCGCGGCGAGGTAGTCGAGCACGAAGCGGATGTCGCCGGTCTCTCCCGAGTGGTACAGGCGGGCGAGGCGGTTCGGCTCGCCACTGCACGAGCGGAAGTTGAGCCCGACACCCTGGATGCCCGCGGCGGCGAGCTCGGCATACGTGATGAGCGCGTAGCCGCGACGGGCCGAGCCCTCGAGGCCGTGCAGCAGCAGGACCTGGGGGGCGCCTTCACGCGGTGCGGGCGCGAAGTCGAGATCGAGGAAGTCGCCGTCCGGCGTCTCGATGCGCTCACGGCGAAGCGGGAAGGAGCGACCGAGGCGGAGCAGCCGCCCGCCGATCGTCTGTGCGTGGCGGCCGGGCAGCCACCAGGCGGGGCGGAAGGGGAGGGGGGCGTGGCTCTGGTGCGGCGCGGGCTGCGCCGCGGTGGTCGCGCGGTCCACGTGGCTCGGTCTGGTTCTGGGGAGACGTGCGTTGGGCGTTCTGGCGATCCCGATCTACCGATCGCGGGCGCCGTCTCTCTCGTCCGGCTCTCTGCGTGCGGGCATGGTTGCACCCTGCGCGGCCAGTCTCTACTGCTGCGGATGCTGGCGGCGTTCCGCAGGGAATGTACCGCTCCCAGCGCGGTCAGGCTCCACTTCCCGGTCCCGGGCAGCGCGGTGTTGGCGCTTCGCCGCGACGTGCGCGGCCGGGCTCGACCTCGGTTGGTCTCGGCAGGGCGGTGTGGCGGGTTGGGCGCCCTTTGCGCGGCTAATGTCCCCCTCGGTGTTGGCGGACAGCCCCGGGTGTGGCCTTCGCCGCGCCCTGCGCGGCCAACCCCTACCTCGCCGGCCCTCGGCAGCGCGGTGTCAGCGCTTTGCCGCGCGCAGCCGCCTTTTCCGCACCCGTTGTGGACAAGTAGCGCCCTGAGTGTGGATACTCCCGACGCAGGCGGTGGAGAACTGCCGGTCGCCCGTGGATTGAGCTCGATGTGGCGATGCCGGCGCGACGCCGGTAATCTGTGCCCCCGGCGCGGAGCCGCGCACGTGGCGGCGCCGCAGGGACACCGGGAACCGGAGACCATTCGCATGGACCCCGAGCTCGAGCGCTGGCGCGCGGACACGCCGGGGGTGGCCACCGGCCGGATTCACCTGAACAATGCGGGCGCGTCGCTCATGCCGCAGCCGGTGCTCGTTGCCGTGCGTGCGCACCTCGAGCTGGAGGCGCGGATCGGCGGCTACGAGGCGGCGGACGCGGCGAAAGCCGAGATCGCGGCTGCGTACGAGAGCGTGGCGCGGCTCGTGGGCGCAGCGCCGCGCAACATCGCCATGGTCGAGAACGCGACGGTCGCCTTCTTCCAGGCGCTCGGCGCGTTCGACTTCGCGCCAGGCGACGTCATCGTCACCACCCGCAACGACTACATCTCGAACCAGCTCGCGTACCTCTCGCTCCAGCGGCGCATGGGCGTGCGCATCGTCCGTGCGGCGGACCTGCCGGAGGGCGGCGTGGACCCGGAGTCCGTGCGCGCGCTGATCCGGCGCGAGCGGCCGAAGCTGGTCGCGCTCACCTGGGTGCCGACCAACTCGGGACTCGTCCAGCCGGCCGAGGCCGTGGGCGCGGTGTGCGCGGAGGAGGGCGTGCCGTATCTGGTCGACGCGTGCCAGGCGGTGGGCCAGCTCCCGATCGACGTCCGCGAGCTGCGTTGCGACTTTCTCTCCGCCACCGCGCGCAAGTTCCTCCGTGGCCCGCGCGGCGCGGGGTTCCTCTACGTCTCTGACCGCGCGCTCGAGCGGGGCGCCTACCCGCTGTTCGTGGACATGCGCGGCGCGGAGTGGATCGAGGCCGACGACTTCCGCCTCGCGCCGGACGCGCGGCGGTTCGAGAATTGGGAGTTCGCGTATGCGCAGGTTCTGGGGCAGGGCGCCGCGGCACGCTACGCGCCGGAGCAGGTCGGCATCGAGCGGGGCGGGGAGCGAGCGGCGCGGCTGGCCGCCTACGCCCGCGACCGGCTGCGCGAGCACGCGGGGCTGCGCGTGCTGGACCGGGGGCCGCGGTTGTGCGCGATCGTGACGGTCGAGGTCGCGGGCCGGAGCGCCTTCGAGCTGGTGCCGCTGCTGCGCGAGCAGGGCATCAACACGTCCGCGACCGCGCGCGAGTACGCCGTCCTGGACATGGACGAGAAGCGCGCGCGGACCGCGCTCCGCATCTCGCCCCACTACTACAACACGGAGGCGGAGATCGACGCCGCGGTGGCCGCGATCGCGGCGCTGGCCGGGTCCGCGGCGTCGTAGGCAATCGCGCGCCGGCGGGGAGGGGGGCCGGCTCACGACGCGCCGCGCCGCCCGGGCGTGGGCGGCCGGCCTCGCGGGGTGCCGCGGCTCGCCGGGGGGGCGCCGGCCGGCGTCGGATCGCCAGCTCCGCGTTCACGCGCGGGGGCGGCGGCCGTGTCCTGCGGCCTGACGGCTGCCGAGCGCTCCAGGCGGTGTGTGGGTTCGCGGCAGGACCCGGCCCCGGAGCCAGTGGCGGGTCCGGAGCAGCGCCGCGGCTCACCGGGCGGAGTGGCGGGAGCAGCGCCGCGGCGGGTCGGCGGGCGCGGTGGGCGCGGTGGGCGCGGTGGGCGCGCCCCACCACGCCGGTGCCGGGATCCCGCGCGCCGACCGCCAGGTCGTACGCGCGTCAGCGGGCATGGTCGGGCAGACCCTCCGACCCTCCGCTCTGCTCGGGGGTACCAGCCCATCTCCGCAACCGCGCAATCCCGAGCAGAGCGACGACGCGTGTGAAGGACCGCATCATCATCCGCAATGCGCGGCAGCACAATCTGAAGGGGATCGATCTCGAGCTGCCGAGGCGCTCGCTGGTCGTGTTGACCGGGCCGAGCGGCTCCGGCAAGTCCTCCCTGGCCTTCGACACCATCTACGCGGAGGGGCAGCGCCGGTACGTCGAGTCGCTCTCGACCTACGCCAAGCAGTTCCTCGAGCGGATGGAGAAGCCGCACGTCGATGCGGTCGAGGGGATCAGCCCGGCGGTCGCGATCGAGCAGAAGAACCCGACCAAGACGAGTCGCTCGACGGTCGGCACCGCGACCGAGGTCTACGACTACATGCGGCTGCTCTGGGCGCGTGCGGGGCGGACCTACTGTCCGCACTGCGGCCGCGAGGTGCGGCCGGACACGGTCCAGTCCGCGACGGACGCGGTGCTCGCCCTTCCCGAGGGAACGCGCATCATGGTCGCGTTCCCGTTGCCGGAGAGCGCGCGAGTGAGCCACCAGCGGGTGGTGGAGAACCTGCGGGCGCTCGGGTTCATGCGGGTGCTGGCGGGCGATGAGGTCCTCGACCTCGGCGAGGAAGGCGCCGCGGACCCGGCCCGCCTCGGCCACGACCTCGCCGCCGCGGGCGAGCTGCTGGTGGTGGTGGACCGGCTGGTCGTGCGGCCCGATGGCCGGGAGCGGCTGGCGGACTCGCTGGCCACCGCGTTCGTGGAAGGCGAGGGCGAGGCGGTGGTGGTCGTGGCCGGGGCGGGAGCGCGGGCAGGGGAGACGTCCCCTGGGGCGGAGCCGGCTCCCTCGGCGCCCTCGCGCCTCCGCTTCACCGAGCGCTTCCGCTGCCCGGACCATCCGGACGTGCGGTTCCTGGAGCCGACGCCCCGGCTGTTCTCCTTCAACAACCCGTACGGCTCGTGCCCGACCTGCACCGGGTTCGGCGCGACGCTGGAGTACGACGAGGCGCTGATCGTGCCGAACCCGGCGCGGTCGCTGGAGCAGGGCGCGGTGGCGCCGTGGGAGATGCCGCGCTACAAGCGCTACCGGCAGCGGCTGCTCGCGTTCGCGCGCGAACGGCGCATCGACACGGACGCGCCGTGGCAGGACCTGCCGGAGACGTTCCGGCGCGCCGTGATCCACGGCACACGCGGCTTCCAGGGCGTGATCCCCTTCCTCCGCTCGCGGGAGGAGAAGCGATACAAGCAGTACATCCGCGTGTTCCTGCGGCGTTACCAGAGCGCGCGCACGTGCGTGGCGTGCGGCGGCGCGAAGCTACGGCCAGAAGCGCTGTACGTGAAGGTGGGGGGGCTCACGATCGCGGAGGCGGCCGAGCTGCCGATCGCCACGCTGCGCCGGTGGGTGGCGGAGCTGATCGAGGCGACGGAAGCGGCGGGGGGCGGCGCCGCGGGATCAGAGTCTGGCGGGACCGCCGCTGCCGCAGGAGCGGCGCGTGGCCAGGCTGCTGCAGGACCCGCACCCGGCCGGGCCGCCGCGATACCGGCGCACGCCCGGGCGGCGGCCGCGCCGATCCTGCGCGAGCTCGCCGCCCGCCTCCAGTTCCTGGATGACGTCGGCCTCGGGTACCTGACGCTCCAGCGCCAGACGCGCACGCTCTCGGGTGGCGAAGCGCAACGCATCGCGCTGGCCAACTCGCTGGGTGCGAGTCTGGTGGACACGCTGTACGTGCTCGACGAGCCGACCGTCGGGCTGCACCCGCGGGACACGGACCGCCTGCTCGCCCTGCTCGGCCGGCTCCGCGATGCGGGCAACACCGTGCTCGTGGTCGAGCACGACCCGGCCGCCATCGCGGCTGCGGACCACATCGTCGAGCTGGGCCCCGGCAGCGGGGAGCGCGGCGGCACGGTCGTCTTCCAGGGCCGTTACGACGATCTGCTCGCCGCCGACACCGCCACGGGCCGCTTCCTCTCCGGCCGCGAGCCGGCGCCGCCGCTCCGCCGCCGCCCGCTCCACGACGCGCGGCTCCGTCTCACCGGCGCGCGCCTGCACAACCTGCAGGGCGTGGACATCGAGATCCCGCTCGGCACGCTGACCGTGGTCACGGGCGTGAGCGGCTCGGGCAAGAGCACGCTCGTGCACGACGTCCTCTACCGCGCGCTCGAGCGCGAGCTGGGCGGCGGCGAGACTTCGGCCAAGCAGCACCTGGGCGAGCAGATCGGCGCGTACGACCGGCTGGAGGGCTACTCGTACCTGGATGCGGTCGTGCTCGTGGACCAGTCGCCGATCGGCCGCACGCCGCGCTCCAACCCGGTCACGTACATCAAGGCGTTCGACTACGTGCGCGAGGTCTTCGCGCGCCAGCCCCTCGCCCGTCAGCGCGGCTACACCCCGGGCCATTTCTCCTTCAACGTCAAGGGCGGCGGCCGCTGCGAGGCGTGCCAGGGGGACGGCGTCGTGCAGGTCGAGATGGTCTTCCTCGCGGACGTCTACGTGCCCTGCGAGGTGTGCGGTGGTCAGCGCTACAAGCCGGAGACGCTCGAGGTCACCTTCAAGGGGCTGAACATCCGGCAGGTGCTGGACCTGACGGTGGACGACGCGATCCGCTTCTTCATCAAGGAAGACCGGCTCGGCCAGGCGCTGTGGCAGCTCCAGCAGGTCGGGCTCGGCTATCTGCGGCTCGGCCAGCCCGCGCCCACGCTCTCGGGCGGCGAGGCGCAGCGGCTGAAGATCGCGCGGGAGCTGATCGAGGGGTCGCGTCGGCGCGGCCGCCGCCTCTACATCATGGACGAGCCGACGACGGGCCTCTCGGGTCCGGAGGTCAGGAAGCTCCTGCGCGTGCTCCGGCAGCTCATCGAAGCGGGTCACACCGTCGTCGTGATCGAGCACAACGTTGAGGTCATCCAGGCCGCCGACTGGATCATCGACCTGGGGCCGGAAGCGGGCGCGGATGGCGGCCGCGTCGTCGCCATGGGCCGGCCGGAGGACGTGGCCGCGGTCCCGGAGAGCCACACCGGCCGCTACCTGCGCGCCCTGTTGTCGGCCGACCGCGCTCCCGTCTCGGCCAGCGAGTGATGCCCCGCGTCTCGGTGCTGCTGCCGTGCCGCAACGCCGCCGCGCACCTGCCCGAGGCGATCGCTTCCCTCGAGGCGCAGACGTACGCCGACTTCGAGGTGGTGGCCGTGGACGACGGGTCCACGGACGCCACGGCGACGCTGCTCGACGCGTGGGCCGCGCGCGACGGCCGCGTCCGCGTCCTGCACACGCCGCCGCGCGGCCTGGTGCCCGCGCTGGCCAGCGCGCTGGCTGCCGCGGCGGGCGAACTGATCGCCCGCATGGATGCAGACGACATCGCGGAGCCGGACCGGCTCGCGCGGCAGGTCGCGCTGCTCGATGCCCGCCCCGACGTCGTCGCCTGCGGCACTCGGGTCCGCTACTTCCCGCGCGGTGCGGTGCGGGATGGCGCGCGCCGATACGAGCAGTGGCTCAACGCGCTGACCGAGCCGGAGGAGCTGGCGCGGGACATCTTCGTCGAGTGCCCCATCGCGCACCCGACGCTCGTGGTGCGGCGCGCGGCGCTGGAGGCGGTGGGCGGGTACCGCGACCCCGGCTGGCCCGAGGACTACGACCTGGTGCTCCGACTCTGGGCCGCGGGCGGTCGCCTCGCCAACGTGCCAGCCGTGCTGCTGCGCTGGCGGGAGCGGCCGGATCGCACCTCGCGGACGGACCCGCGCTACTCGGCAGACGCGTTCCGCCGCTGCAAGGTGCACCACCTGCGGCGGACGTTGCTGCGCGCGCCGGAGGCAGCCGACGCCGCAGGAAGGGAAGCGGCCGGCCTGGAAGGGGCGGCGACACGAGCCGCCGTGGTGTGGGGCGCCGGGCCGGTGGGCAAGCACTTCGCCCGCGAGCTGGTTCGCCAGGGCGTGCCGCTCGCTGCATTCGTGGATCTCGATCCGCGCAAGATCGGACAGCAGGTGTACGGCGTCCCCGTGGTGGCGCCGGCGGAGATCGGGCGGTTCCGCGGAGCGCTGGCGCTCGCGGCGGTGGGCTCGCCGGGCGCGCGGGAGGAGATCCGCGCGGCGCTCAATGACGCGGGCTGGCGCGAGGGCGTGGACTACGTCGCCGTCGCATGAAGCCGGCGGGGGGCGCTGGCAGGGCGTCGGGTTGGCGGAGGACCCGGGCCGAGAACCCATCACGCTCCCGCATGACGGTGGAGGGCACAAGGGAGGCGGTTGCCCCGGCGAGGCAGCCGCGCAAGGAACCAGCGTCGGTTTCGGATTGAGCCCGCCGAAGGTGCAGGGTGGCGGTCACGGCGCCGGGACCCACGCCAGCGTTGCATGAAGGCGGGGGCGGGTGCATGCGGGCGCTCGGCTCCGTGGAGTAGCCGGGCCGAGTACCGACCCGGCCGCCGCGCCAGGCCTGGGCCGGCCAGGCGCGGGAGCCGCGCCCGGGGCGCCGGAGCGTTGCCGCGGCCGCCGGCTCCATCGTATCTTGCCCTTTCAGTCCAACGATTTCGGCGAGGTGCCCATGATCCCTGCCGCCGCAGCGAGAAGTGTGCTTCCTGCCCTCGCGCTGGCGTCCGCGCTCGTGCTCGCGTCCGGGTGCGCCAGCACGCCCAAGCTCCCGCCCAAGGCCAGTCCGGAGGAGGTCAGGGTGTACGACCCCACCATCGGCCAGTTCCCGCCGGAGAACTACAAGACGATCGCGCCGATCCGCGTGGAGCGCCCGCTCGGCACGGAGCAGGGCGAGCTGATCCAGGCGCTGCGGGCCGAGGCGGCGAAGCTCGGCGCCGACGCCATCATCATCCGGCGCATCGGCCGCACGACGGAGGGCGCGGTCGAGCCGGACCTGACGCGCGAGGAGCGCGCGGTCGCGGAGGCCCTGGCCATCTACTTCCCACCCGCTCAATAGCGTGAACTGGCCCCCGGCAGCGGGGTACCACAAGGCACAGTTCGACAACCGGAATCGCCCCCCGGAACGGGGGGCGATTCCGCGTCACCCACCGGACCGAGGACGCTGACGAATGTCCACGCCCGAACCTCGCGAGCGGGTCGTTCCGCGGCTGATCGAAGACGAGATGCGCGATTCGTTCATCGATTATTCGATGAGCGTGATCGTGCAGCGGGCGCTGCCGGACGTGCGCGACGGGCTCAAGCCCGTGCACCGGCGGATCCTGTACTCGATGTACGAGGCGGGCCTCGGTCCGAACCGACCGTTCAAGAAGAGCGCGACGGTGGTGGGCGACGTGCTGGGCAAGTACCACCCGCACGGCGACTCGGCCGTGTACGACGCGCTGGTGCGGATGGTCCAGGATTTCTCCCTCCGTTATCCGCTGATCACAGGCCAGGGGAACTTCGGCTCGATCGACGGCGATTCCGCGGCGGCCTACCGCTATACGGAGGCGAAGCTGGCGCCGCTCGCGATGGAGCTGCTCGCCGACATCGACAAGGAGACGGTCGACTTCTCGCCGAACTTCGACGATCGCCTGATGGAGCCGACGGTGCTCCCGTCGAAGGTTCCCAACCTGCTGATCAACGGGAGCAGCGGCATCGCGGTCGGGATGGCGACGAAC
>DATCLK010000167.1:0-2770 GCA_036563975.1 Longimicrobiales bacterium
CGACCGGCACCAGTCCAGCAAGGTGCTGGAAGGGCGGCGCTACTGGCGGATCCCCGTGATGGAGGGCGAGTTCCTCGTCGAGGAGACGTTCGGCGTGCAGAAGGCGATCGGCGGCGGCAACTTCCTGATCCTCGCGCGGGACGCGGACGCGGCGCTGGACGCGGCGGAGCACGCCGTCGCGGCGATGCGCGGCATGCCGAACGTCATCCTCCCGTTTCCCGGCGGCGTCGTGCGGAGCGGGAGCAAGGTCGGCGCGAAGCACTACAAGGGGATGATCGCGTCGACCAACGACGCGTACTGCCCCACGCTGCGCGGGCGGATCGGCGTCGCGAGCGAGCTGCCGCCGGACGTGAACTCGGTGCTCGAGATCGTGGTGAACGGCCTGGACCGCGAAGCGATCGAGGCCGCGATGCGCGCCGGCATTCGTGCCGCCTGCCGGCCGGGCGTGGTCCAGATCTCCGCGGGCAACTACGGCGGGCGGCTGGGCAAGCACCTGTTCCACCTCCACGCGATCCTGGGCGGATGAGCGTCGTCGTGCTGGAGCCGTGCGCGGAGCCGGCGGTCCCGCTGGAGGCTCCGGGGATCCGCCCGGACGCGTTCGCCGCGCTGGGCGAGGCGGAGATCGCGCGGCTGCCGGTCTGGCACGGGAACGAGAAGGCGAGCCTCGGCGACTTCTTCCGCGTGAGCGGTGGCCGCTCCGACGATGTCCGCATCGCGGGCGATGCCGGCCGGGTCAAGCACCTGGGGAACGGGATGGCGGGCGGGCGGCTGGTGATCGAGGGGAACGCCGGTGCGCACGTGGGCGCGGAGATGACGGGCGGGCGCATCATCGTCGAAGGCGATGCGGGCCCGTGGGCGGGCGCCGAGATGCGGGGCGGCGTGCTCGAGATCCGCGGCAACGCGGGCTCGCACCTCGCCGCGGCGTACGCGGGCAGCCCGCGCGGGATGAACGGCGGACTCGTGCTGGTGCACGGGTCGGCGGGCAACCTCGTCGGGGAGCGGATGCGCCGCGGCATCGTGGCGGTCGCCGGCGATGCCGGCGACTACGCGGGCGCCGCGATGCTGGCGGGCACGCTCCTCGTGTTCGGCCGGCTCGGCCGGCGGCCGGGCGCAGGGCTGCGGCGGGGCACCATCGTGGCGGGCGGCGAGGTCGAGCCGCTGCCGACGTTCCGCTACGCGTGCACGTACCGCCCCATGTTCCTGCGCGTCTACCTGCGCCGGCTGCGCGACGAGTACCGCTTCGGCGTCGATCCGCGCTTCATTGACGGGGCGTACCGACGCTACAACGGAGACTTCGCCGATCTCGGCAGAGGGGAGCTCTTGATATGGACCACGCCGTAGCCGCGACGTTGGGCCTCAACGAGCGCGCAGCTCGGATCGCCGACGCGATGGCCGTGGATCCCGACGCATTGCGCATCGCGGTCTCGGTGCTCCCGTGCGCCGCGCGCGTCATCGACTGCGGCATCGCCGTGCGAGGCGGACTGGAGGCCGGCCGTCTGCTGGCCGAGGCATGCATGGGCGGGCTCGGCCACGTGCAGCTCACGGCCGTCGAGATCGATGGGCTGCGGCTGCCCGGCGTCCACGTGCACACCGACCACCCCGCGGTGAGCTGCCTGGCCTCGCAGTACGCCGGCTGGGCGATCCGGCCGGAGGGCTACTTCGCCATGGGCTCGGGTCCGTTGCGCGCGATCGCGCGCGTGGAGCGCGAGCTGTACGAGCGGCTGGGCTACGGCGAGCCGCCTGACGGCCGCGGCGTCCTCGTGCTCGAAGGCCGCACGCCGCCGGACGACGCCGTGGCCGCCTACGTGGCAGAGAAGGCCGGGATGGCGCCGGAACGCCTGACCTTCCTCATCGCGCCGACCGCCTCCCTCGCCGCCGCCGTGCAGGTCTCGGCGCGGGTGGTCGAGACGGCGCTGCACAAGCTGTTCGAGCTCGGCTTCGATGTCCGCCGCGTCGTGAGCGCGTCCGGCACCGCCCCCGTCGCGCCGGTCGCGAAGAACGATATCCGGGCGATCGGCCGGACCAACGACTGCGTGCTCTACGGCGGCGTCGTCCACCTCACGGTCGATGCCGAGGACGACGCACTCGCCGAGCTGGTGCCGCGGATGCCGGCCTCCGCATCGCCGGACTACGGCACGCCGTTCTACGAGACCTTCCAGCGCTACGGCGGCGACTTCTACAAGGTCGACCCGCACCTCTTCAGCCCGGCGGAGGTCTACGTCACCAACATCGTCAGCGGCAGGACGTTCCACGCGGGGCACCTGAACGCCGAGGTCCTGCGCCGCTCGTTCCTGAGCTGACCCGCGCCATGGACGTGGCGATCCTGAGCGCGGGCCAGGGGTGGCACACGGCCCGGCTCGAGCGCGCTCTATGCGCGCGCGGCCACCGCGCTCGCGTCCTCCCCATCGACGGACTGCGGGCAAGGATCGGAACCGCGCCGCGGCTCGCGGCCGGGGGCGTGCCGTTGGACGGGGTGGACGCGGTGATCGTCCGCATCATCCCGCGCGGCTCGCTCGAGCAGATCATCTTCCGGATGGATGCGCTGCATTGCCTGGTCCGCGCCGGCACCGTCGTGCTCAATCCGCCGGCCGCCATCGAGCGCACAGTGGACAAGTACTACACGTCGTCCCTGCTCGAGGAGGCCGGGATCCCGACCCCGCGCACCGTGGTCGCGGAGCGGATGGAGGAGGCGCTCGCCGCGTTCCGCGACCTGCGCGACGTCGTGGTCAAGCCGCTCTTCGGCTCGAACGGGAAGGGGATGGTCCGCGTC
>DATCLK010000168.1:0-10119 GCA_036563975.1 Longimicrobiales bacterium
TACTCGAGCGCCGGCACGCGGTGCGCGAGGGCGTAGGCGATAGACTCCCGTAGCAGCCTCGAGATGCGCCGGATCAGGTCCGGGCCCAGGTCGCGCCGCACGACGTTGCCGCCCAGCGGCAGCGGCAGCCCACCGGTCTCCCGCGCCCACCACTCGCCCAGGTCCGCGATCAGGTGCAGGCCGTGGTCCGCGTAGGTGAGCTGCCCCTCGTGGATGAGAAGGCCGACATCCGCGTTGCCCGCCGCGACGTGCGCCATGATGCGGTCGAACGGCACGACCTCGGTCTCGACGTCCGGCTGGAAGAGCTTGAGCGCGAGGTACGCGGACGTGCGCTCGCCCGGCACCGCGACGCGCCGGCCACGCAGCTCGTCCGGCGAGAGCGGCTCGCGCGCGACCAGCCGCGGGCCGTAGCCCTCGCCCATCGACGCGCCGTGCGGCAGCAGGATGTAGCGGTCGTGCAGGTAGGCGTACGCGTGGATCGAGACGGCCGTGACCTCCAGCTCGCCCGCCAGCGCGCGGCGGTTCAGCGTCTCGATGTCCTGGAGCTCGTGCACGAACTCGAGGTCGCCCGTGTCGATCAGGCCGCGGGCGAGCGCATAGAACATGAAGGCGTCGTCGGAATCCGGCGAATGGGCGACGCGAATCAGCATGGTTTTTCTGGGCCAGGGCAAGGGCGAGGGCGAGGGCGGGGGAGTCCCCGGGCCCTGCCTCCGCCGTGGTTTCGGATGCGGCGGGATGGTAGGCCGGTGCGGCGAGCGTGTCAAACGCCGTGGGGCGGCGTTGGGCGCAGGACCCGCGTGCGCGGCCCGCCGATGCACGGGGGCGGCGGCTGAGTGGGGCGCGTGCGGGTCGGCGATCCGGGGCGCTGCGATGCGCCGATGTGGCCCGCTGCGCTGCGGCGGTGCGACTCGCTGCGCAGATGAAGCCCGCTGCGCTGCATCCATCTGGCTCGCTCCGATCTGCCAGCCGACCCGCTTCACTGGAACCGCCTCCTCGCGATCGGCGGTGGGAGGCGGTGGGCTTGGTGGTGGCCCGTGCCCGCAGGCAGTGACGTTCTGGGGCCGTGGAATGGCGGCGAGCGGCGGCCTGCACGGCACCGAGCTGCGACCCGGACCGGCGCCCGTGCGGGTGGGTACCACCATCCCGATGGAACGGCCCGCCTCTGATCTCGCCGCACGGCTCAAGGCGCGCGCGCTGGAGCTCGGCTTCGACCGCGCGGGCATCGCCGCCGTGAAGCCGAGCGAGCACGCGGCGTTCTACCGCGCGTGGCTCGCGGCCGGCCGCCACGGCACGATGCACTACCTCGCCCGGCCGGACGCGGTCGAACGGCGCCTGGATCCGCAGGCGGCGTGGCCGGAGCTGCGCTCGGCGCTCGTCGTCGCGCAGCATTACGATCCCGGGGAAGACGAGGCGGCCGCGGACCCTTCGCGCGCCGTCATCGCCCGCTACGCGCGCGGGCGCGACTACCACAAGGTCATCAAATCGAAGCTGCTCGCGCTGCTCCGGTGGTTGGAAACGGAAGTGGGCCGCGAGCTGCCCGCCGCGCGCGCGTACGTGGACACCGGCCCCGTGCTCGAACGCGAGCTCGCGCGGCGCGCGGGGCTCGGCTGGTTCGGCCGCAACACGATGCTGATCCATCCGCGGCGCGGCTCGTACTTCTTCATCGGCACGCTGCTCGTGGAGATCGAGCTCGAGCCGGATACGCCGTTCGAGGAGGACCGCTGCGGCACGTGCAGCGCGTGCGTGGACGCGTGCCCGACGGGCGCGCTGCTCGGCCGTGATGCGAATGGCGCGCCGGTGATCGACGCGACGCGCTGCATCTCCTACCTCACCATCGAGCTGCGCGGCCCGATTCCGCGCGAGCTGAGGCCTCTGATCGGGAACCGGGTGTTCGGGTGCGACGTCTGCCAGGAGGTGTGCCCGTTCACCCGAAAATTCTCACAACAGGCGTCGGAACCCGCGTTCGCCTCCCGCGGACCGGGGGAACCGCCATTCGGCGTGGAGCTGGAGGCGAGTGCGTCGACGGTTCATCCAGGGACGCGCTCGCCCTCGCTGATCGCGTTGCTCGAGACGGCGCTGGACGACGCTGCGTGGGACTCCTTCTCGCGCGGGTCCGCGATTCGGCGCGCCGGCAGGGCGGGGTTTGCCCGCAACGTGTGCGTCGCACTCGGCAACTGGGGCTCGCCGGAAGCAGTTCCGGTGCTCTCGCGGGCCCTGTCCGACCCTGAGCCGCTGGTACGGGCACACGCCGCCTGGGCGCTCGGCAGGGTGGGCTCTGCTGAAGCCAGGTCGGCGCTGTCAGCGCACGCGCCGTCGGAAACCGACCCGTGCGTGCTCGAGGAGTTGTCCGCAGCGCTGGACAGTTGATGGTCGGGCGTGGAGAGCAGGGTCTTCGGGGTTCGGGAGTTGTCGAGGCGTGCATTCATGGCGCGCGCGTGGGTAGCCCCTTCACGATCATGGGCGGTCCTCCCCCTCTCGGGTGATGTGGGCCGCCGCGCCGTCCGGCTGGACGCCGATCTCTGTTGCCTTCACGGCCACCCAGATGCGACTCCCGCGGCCTAGGCCGAGCTCGTCCGCCGCCTCCCGCGTCACCTCGACGGCGAGGGGGAGCGGCGGGCCGGTGAGCAGCCGGACGCGTGAGCCGAGTGGCTCGATTCGCTCCAGCGTCGTCTCCCAGCAGTTGCGCGGGCTCCCTGCCGGCGGCGTTCGATGCACCGAGACGGCGTTCGGCCTGATCGTGAGGATCACAGGACCCTCGATCTCGGTGTCGGCGATGTGCAGCACGTGCGTCCCCGTATCCACCTCGCCGCGCGACGCGTTTCCGACGAGCAGGTTGCAGCCGGCAAGATCCGCGGCGTACGGGGTTCGGGGCCGCAGGAGGATGTCCTCGGCGCTGCCGCTCTGCGTGATCTCGCCTGCTTCGATGACGTAGATCTCGTCGGCGAGCAGGAACGCCTCGGTGGGATCGTGGGTGATCAGGAGACGTGGACCCTCGAACTGCTCGAGGTGCTGCGCGAGCATCCTGCGCAGCCGCGTGCGCGTCGTGACGTCGAGCGCGGCGAGCGGCTCATCGAGCAGCAGCAGGAGCGGGTCAGCGGCGAGGGCGCGGGCCAGCGCGACGCGCTGGGCCTGGCCGCCGGACAGCTCGCGTGGCTTGCAGTGCTCCAGGCCTCCGAGATCGAGCCTCTCGATCCATTCCTGCGCGCGGGCCAGCGCGGCTTTGCGACCCATGTTCCTGCTGCGCGGCCCGAAGGCGATGTTCTCGATCACGCTCAGGTGGGGGAACAGCAGGTAATCCTGGAAGACCACGCCCACGCGCCGCCGCTCCGGCGGCACGAACACACCCTGCCGCGGGCAGTCGAGGAGGACGCCCGCCAGCTCGATCTGGCCGTCGTCCACAGGAAGCAGCCCGGCGATCGCCTCGACCGCGGTCGACTTGCCCGCACCGTTGGGGCCGAGCAGCGCGACGGTCCGGCCCGGCGGCACGGACAGCCGGATGCGGAGCGTGAAGCGCTCCGACCGCCGGACCGTGAAGCTGGCGTCCAGATCCGCGGAGCTCAAAGCGCCCTCCACCAGCGGTCGCGCAGCGCGACCAGCACCAGCAGCGAGACCGCCACCATGATCAGGCTGATGGCGACGGCCGCGTCGCGGTCGCTCTCCAGCGCAACGAACACCGCGAGCGGCAGCGTCTGCGTCCGCCCCTGGAGGTTGCCCGCGAAGGTGATCGTGGCGCCGAACTCGCCCAGCGCCCGCGCCCAGGTCAGAACCAGGCCCGCGACGAGCGAGGGCCCGATCATCGGCAGCGTCACGCGTCGCATCACGGTCCAGCGGCCGGCGCCGAGTGTGGCCGCGGCGCCCTCGTAGCGCGGATCGATGTTGCGCAGCGCGCCCTCGACCGTGATGACCAGGAACGGCAGCGCGACGAAGGTGGTCGCCACGACCACGCCCCAGGTCGAGAAGGGGAGGAGCAGGCCGGTCGCGTCGTACAGCGGCTCCCCCACCAGGCCGCGCCGGCCGAACGCGAACAGCAGCGCTGCTCCCCCCACCACCGGCGGAAGCACCAGAGGCAGGGTCACGACGCCGCGGACCAACGATCGGCCCGGGAATTCGGCTCGAGCCAGCAGCCACGCCAGCGGCACGCCGAGGAGCAGGGCGATGCCGGCCGCCGACAGGGAGGCGATCAGCGACAGCCGCAGCGCGTCCGTCACGATGTCGCTGGCGAGGAGCACGGGCAGGTCTCGCCAGGGGGTGCGCGCCAGCAGGCCCGCGAAGGGCAGCAAGAACAGCGTGAGCCCCAGGCCGGCGGGGAGCCAGAGCAGGGCGGGGAGCCGCGCGGCCGCCCGCCGCCTACGCGACGCGCGTGCGGTCACGGGGCAGCGAAGCCGTGCTGGCGGAGGATCGCCTGCCCCTCGTCCGACAGTACGAACGCGACGAACCCTGCGGCCGCCTCCGGGTGCGGCGCACCTGCCAGCACGGCGATGGGGTACTCGGCCACGACGTTGTGCTCCTCGGGGATCTCGATGCCTTCCACACGGCCACGGCTCGAGACCACGTCCGTGATGTAGGTGATGCCCGCGTCGAGCTCGCCGAGCTCGACCCTGGTGAGCAGCGCCCGCACGTCCGGCTCGTTCGTGTCGATCGCCGCGACCACGCCTGCCCGGGCCAGCGCCTGCCGCGCGAACGTGCCGCACGGGACCTCCTCGGCGCACAGGCCGAGCAGCAACTCCTCGCGCGCGAAGTCCTGCAGCCCGCGAACGCCGGCCGGGTTTCCCTTCGGCACCGCGATCTGGAGCAGGTTGCGCGCGAAGATCCGCGGCTCCCCGGCTACACCACCGGCTGCGGCCACCTGATCCATGTTCGAGACGTTCGCCGATGCGAAGACGTCCACCGGCGCGCCTTCCAGGATCTGCGCCCGCAGCGTCGAGCTGCTCCCCAGGTTCAACACCACGTCCACGCGCGGGTTGGCGGACTCGAAGGCCCGCTCGATCTCGCCAAACGCGCCACTCAACGACGCGGCTGCCGAAACCAGCACCCTTCCTTCGAGCGCGGATCCAGCCGCGGCCTCGGCCGGTGCGCGCCCCGTGGATGAGTCCGCCTCCGGGTTGCCGCACGCCCACGCCAGGGCTGCAAGCGCGGCCCAGACGAACTGTCGCAGCATTGCGCGGCCGGATGTAACGTTGGCCTGCAATGGTGTCAAGTTTGGCTGCATTGCGGCTGGCGCCGGGAACGTTTATGGGAACGGAAGCGTTTACCGGAACGGGAACGTTTACGGGGACGGGAACGGAGTTGCGCCTGGTCGACCTCGTGGGCATGGACGAGATGGCGTGGGACGTGTTCTCGCGCGGGTCGGCGATCCGGCGGGCGGAGCGGGTGGGGTTCCTGTGCGACGTGACGGTCGCGCTTGGCAACCGGGGCGCGCCGGAGGCCGTGCCGGCGCTGGTCCGTGCGCTGGAGGAGCCGCTGGTGCGCGGGCACGCGGCATGGGCGCTGGTGCGGATCGGCTCCGCCGGCGCCCGTGGGGCGTTGATCTCCGCTGTTCAACCGGAGCGGGACTTGTTCGTTCTAGAACAGATCGAGGCTGTGTTGACAACCTGCGGCTCGAGCGAGACGTAGGGCCGGGCGCGACAGCGCATCGAGCACCACATGCGCCCCCACAAAGGGCGGCGGTGCTGCTGCCCCGGTGGCCCGAATGGCGCTCCACGACGATGATGTGGACCCCACACCGCCTGACTCCAATGGGACAGCGAATCTCCAGTGGTGTGGCTACGGACTCCCGAGAACGTGGCTCTCGCACCGATTTCCGACGCTCCGCGCTGCGCGGTGCTGCGTGGCGCGCGGCGGCCGTAGTGCTCATCGTCCCCACCGCGCTCGCCGCGCAGGCGGACGTGGCGCTCCGCGGCCGCGTCGTCGACGCCGCGGGCAACCCGCTGGCCGGCGCCGTCGTCGAGGTGCTGGGCAGCTATCGGAGCGTGCTGACGCGCGCGGACGGCGGCTTCGAGCTGCGTCTGCCTTCCGCGGGCGAGGTTCGCATCCGCGCGGGCCGGATCGGGTACACACCGCAGGTGATCGTGCTCGTGGCGGGCGACGTCGCGCCGTCGGACTCGCTCGTCATCCGCCTCGCCCCGGACCCGGTCGCGTTGCGCGGCATCTCGGTCGAGGCGCCGCGCGCGCCCCCGCTCGCGCACACCGTCACGCGGGCGACGGTGCGCCAGGTCCCGCCCCTCGCCGAGCCGGACATCTTCCGCGGCGTCGTGCTGCTGCCCGGCGTCTCCCAGCCGAACGACCTCAAGGGCCGCATCCACCTGGCGGGCGGCTCGAGCGACGAGACGGGCGTCCGGCTGGACGGCCACCCGCTCCAGGACCCGTTCCACCTGCTGGGCCTGTTCGGCGCGTTCAACACCGCGGCGCTGGAGCGGGCCGACGTCCTGATCCACCACCTGCCAGCATCGCTCGACGGCCGGCTGAGCGGCGTGATCGACCTCGAGACCCGCCGCGCCGGCGCTGAGCCGGAGTACGAGGGCGTGCTGAGTCTGCTCTCCAGCAGCATCACGGCCTCGCGTCCGGCCGGGATCGGCGGCGTGGACATGCTCGCGGCCGGGCGCATCACCTATCTCGACCGCGTCGTGCCCCACTTCTTCGACGACGCGCCGCGCCTCGGGTTCTACGACGCGCTCATCCGTCTCGGCCGTTCGTGGGAGCCCGGCTGGCGCGTGGAAGCGCTCGTGTTCACGACGCGCGACCACTTCGCGGAGCGGGAGCTCGCCGGCCTGCGCGGCTACGAGCCGCTCACCTGGGGCGAGTCGCTGGTGGGCGTGCGCGCGGAGCGCCGCGGCGTGCCGTGGTCCGTCTCGGCACGCGCGTCGTTCAACCGTGCCAGCATCCATGTGGATGAGCGGAACCTGGATTCGCCCGCCGGGCGCGCCAACCATGTGGACAGCCGGCGCGACTGGTTGTCGGGCGCGGTGGGCGTGGCGTACGCGGCGCACCGCTGGCGCCTGGACGTGGGAGCGGGCCTGGACCGCCGCGTGAACCGGCAGGAGTGGACGGCGCGCGGGCTGATCGATGAGATCTTCTCGCCCAACACGCCGGCGGAGTACGCGGGCGAGGAGTCACTCACGCTGCTCTCGCTCTTCGGCGAGGGGGCGGCGGAGCTGGGCGGTGGCTGGAGCGCGGCGCTCGGCGCGCGGGTCTGGAGCGCGGGCGGCGTGCACGTCGCGCCACGCGCGCGGCTCGGCCTCAGGGTGAGCGATGCGCTGGCCCTCGAGGCCGCGCTGAACCGCCGCTACCAGTGGGATGCGCAGCTCGAGGAGCCCATCGAGGGCAGCGTCACCGCGCCGTTGTTCCTGCTGGAGGAGCCGCGCATCGCGGACGTGGCCGCGTTCTCGGTTCGGCTCGAGCCCGAAGAGCTGCCGTTCGGCGGACAGGGCGCGTTCCACATCCAGGCGTTCTGGAAGGAGTACCGCGACCGGCCGATCCTGCCGGAGCGGCCGCCGGGCGAGGGCCGGCCGGAGACGGCCGGGCCGGACTTCCCCGCCTTCGACCGCATCCGCGGCCGGAGGGCGGGCGCGATGGTCAGCGGGCGGCTGGCGTTCCCGGGCGGCGCGCTCGTCCAGGGCAGCTACACGTTCCAGCGCGTCTTCGAGGAGATCGGAGGACGCGAGTACCCGACGGCCTGGGACGTGCCGCACACGCTCGCGCTGTTCGGCAGCGTGCCGCTCGGCGCGCGCTGGACGTTCAACGTGGCCTACCACGCGCACAGCGGCCGCGCGACGACGCCGGTCGTGGCGCGCATCTTCGCGCCGCGGAATGACGACTTCAATCAAATTGGCGCGCGCTACATCCTGGGCGAGCGCAACAGCATTCGGGTCCCGCCGTACCACCGGCTGGACCTGGGCGTCCGGCGTGAGGGGCGGCTGTGGGGCGCGGACGTGACGGTCTTCTTCCAGGTGCTGAACCTCCTCTTCCGCGAGAACGCGATCGACTACGACTGGCTCCGGTACTTCCGGCGCATCTCGACCGGACACAGAAGCGGCGCGGGCCGCTCCGGCCTGCCGATCCTGCCCAGCATCGGCGTGGAGGCGAGATGGTGAGACGTCATTGGAGTGCAGGGCGACGCGCCGTCGCAGCCGCGCTCGGCCTGGTGGCCCTGACCGTCGGGTGCAGGGCGGACGACATCGTCGTGCCCGAGAGCGACGAGCCGTTCCTCTTCCTCGTCCTCAACTGGCGAACCCTCTCGAACTACGACCTCGAAACCTTCTCGCAGCACGCACTACTGATCACTGCTGGCTCGCCCGACGAGTCGCCACGCTACCGCTCGGCCCAGCGCTTCGAGATGCGCCGCGCCTCGGACGGAGCGCTGTTCGACTGGCGCGCGCACACCCGGCTCTATCCGGAGGCGTCAGGATCGATCGACTTCATCGAGCTCAATTGGGCCAACTACTACCTGCCCCAGGAGTCGAGCGGCAACGGGCTCGCGTACCGGGACCTCGAGCCGGGCGAGACGTACGAGCTGGAGATCGAGACGGAAGGCGTCGTGCTGCGCGGCCGGGCAACCATCCCGGAGAGCTTCACCGTGAGCATTCTCGTACAGGACGGCCGAAGGATCGCGGTCTGGCCGCGCGTGCGGGGCGCCGGCGGCTACATCGTCGGCGTGGAGGGCGAGCTCCAGCCCGACACGACCTACGTCATCCCGGCGGACGTGCCCGCGGGCGCGCTGTTGCAGGTTCGAGCCCTGGACGAGAACCTGTACCGCTACCTGGCGGACGATCGCGTGGGCCGGTCCGGCATCGACCGCGGCTACGGCGTCTTCGGCGCGGTGGTGTTCGCCGAAACTACGGTCCCGGAGCGGCCCTGAGTCGCGCGTTCGTCGGCGCGAAAGCGTTCGTCCCACGCTGGATCACAACCGGGAGGACCGACATGCCTGGGCCCAAGCCGCAGTCCATGCACCTGGTGCTCGCCATCGCGCTGGCGTGCCTGCTCCTGTCTGCCGGCACTGCGCTGGCGCAGGACCGCATCGCGCTGTACGGGCACGCCGGCGTGGCGATGCCGGCGGGCGCACTGTCGAAGATGGAAGGTGTCGGCGCGTCCGTTGGCGGAGGCATCGCCGTACGCGTCCACCGGGACCTCGCGTTGCGCCTTGGTCTGGATGCCGACATGCTGGAGGGCAGACGGCTGAGGTCGGGCGAGCGAGCGCCGGGGGTGAATCTCCACCACTTCCTCGTCGGTGCGGAGTGGGTCTTCTCGAGGGGGGGACATGCCCGTCGTTGCGACCGCGACACTCGGCGCCGGAAGCACGCTACTCGACGTTGAGTTGTTTCTGGTTCCGCAGGGCCAGCCCGGCGCGGGTCAGACGCCGCTCATCCGGGAGAGTTATGCGTCCGTACACGCCGGCGTGCAGCTCGCCTACAGGCCGGGCCGCCGGGTCGAGTTCGCGCTCGGCGCACGGGCCTTCCGAGTCTTCGCGGACGAGGGGGAGACCGCCGCGGTCGCGACGCTGTCCGACGAGGTGGAGCCGCTCGGCGCGGTCTGGACCTCCCGATCACGCTGCGCCTGAACCTCTGGTTGTTCTGATCTCTGTCGCCTGGCGAGCCGTCGCAGGAGGCCGCGTCGCGGAGGCATCTCGGCGCTCGCGGGGCGTGCAATGCTGCGCCGTCTCCGCCGCTCCGCGGCGATGTGCGACGGCGTGGCCGGCCGGGTGCTGGGCGAGGACGAGCGCGTCGGCTTCGAGCGGGGCTGCCGCGCGGGCACCCATGGCTAGCGCGCTGAGCGCGCCGACACACCGTCCCCTTGTCTGGCTCGCTGTACGCCGGTTTGTCGCTTTGACGTACGCAGCGCCACGGTGCTCCCGCGGCGTACGGACCCCTTGGCGTAGGCGGCAACCCGGGTGGCCCCTCACGCTGCAGTGTGCGATGGCGAGGAGTCGATCGCGGCTTCGGAGGGCCGGAATTCGAATCCGAGTTCGAACAAGAGTCGCTCGCGCGGGTAGCGTACCTTCTTCTGTGTAAAAGCGAACGGACCCACGGGTCTCCGGTAGAAGGGGTTGCTGGACACCACCTGAAACCGGAGGAGCACCATGAGTCCGTCCAGCAGGGAATCTAACGGAATCGAGGTCCAGGCCGA
>DATCLK010000169.1:0-5762 GCA_036563975.1 Longimicrobiales bacterium
ATGGCGAGGCGACGCTACAGTGACGAGGGGGAGGTGGCCGCGTCGCGCCGAGGCGGCGGTGCAGGTGCGGTGTGATCGACGGCTGTATGGCGACGAAGCACCGGTACAGGTGACGAGTGACATGCGGCCAGCTGCTGGCGCGTTAGCGGTGACGAGCGACACGCGGCCGTGTCTCGCCGAGGCGGCGGCACAACCGAGGATGGATCGGCGACCGCCTCGCCGTGAGGCAGTAGCGATGACGAGTGGCCGGCAGCCTTCTCACGAAGAGGGGTGGGCCGGGCGCGTGGGTGTGCGTGGACCGGGAGACCGATGAAGAACCGGCTGCGGGTGCTGCGGGCGGAGCGGAACTGGTCGCAGCTCGATCTGGCGGAGCGGCTCGGCGTCTCGCGCCAGACGGTGAACGCGCTCGAGAACGGGCGCTACGACCCGAGCCTGCCGCTCGCGTTCCGGATCGCGCGGCTGTTCGGGCTGCGGATCGAGGACGTGTTTCTCTACGACGGGGAGGATACCGATGAGGCGTAGCGGTTGGCGTTGGTCGCGCGGCCCGGGCATCGCCGCGCGGGTCGCGCCGCGTGAGCGGCGGACGCAGCCTCGAGAAGCATGCAACCGGTCGTCCCGTGGCCCGGCCTTCGCCAGGCTAGTAGCGGCGCTAGCGGATCTAGCAGGCCGCGACGCCGCCGCCGTCCGCACCGGCTGTTCCATCCTCGCCCGGCTGGCCGCGGCGCTGGCGGCTCACGCGGGCCGCGACGCCACTGTGATGCGCGCCAGCCCTAGCATCCTCGCCGGGCTGGCCGTGACGCTGGCAGCGTCGGCCGCGGCTGCTGCCCCGCCGGTGCGCTCGCCTGCGCAGGACACGGTCTTCGCCATCCGCAACGTGCGCGTGTTCGACGGCGAGCGCGTGCACGAGCGCACGACCGTGCTCGTACGCGGGGAGCGCGTCGCAGCGCTCGGCGCGGACGTGGTGGTCCCGGCGGGCGCAGCAGTTATCGACGGCGCGGGCCGCACGCTGCTCCCGGCGTTCCTCGACGCGCATTCGCACACCTTCACGCCCGAGCCGCTCGAGGCGGCGCTGGTCCTCGGCGTCGGCACGCAGCTCGACATGTTCACGGCGCCGCAGCTCGTGGCCGGCTGGCGCGCGGAGCAGGCCGCAGGCGGCGCGCCGCGTCGCGCGGACATCTTCTCCGCCGGCTCCGTGGTTACGGCGCCCGGCGGGCACGGCACGCAGTTCGGCCTGCCGATCCCGACGCTCACCGCGCCGGAGTCCGCGCAGGCGTTCGTGGACGCGCGCATCGCGGAGGGCTCGGACTGGATCAAGATCATCGTCGAGGACGGCTCGGCATACGGCATGTCGTTCCCGACGATCTCGGAGGCGGCGCTGCGCGCGGCGGTCGAGGCGGCGCACGCGCGCGGGAAGCTGGCGGTCGCGCACGTTGCGCGGCTCGCGGATGCGCGCGCGGTGGTGCGGGCCGGCGCGGACGGGCTGGTGCACCTGTGGGTGGACAGCGTGCCGGACGACGCATTCGCGCGCGAGCTCGCGGCGCGCGGCACGTTCGTCGTCCCGACGATGACGGTGCTCGAGTCCGTGACCGGCACGCCGAGCGGCGCGGCGCTGTTGAGGGATCCGCGGGTCGCGCCGTTCGTGGGGCCGGAGGCGCGCGCGTCGCTCGAGCGCGCGTTCCCCGTGCGGCCCGGCGCGCCGGCGAACTTCGCCGCGGTCCGCGCCTCGCTGGCGAAGCTGCACGCTGCGGGTGTGCGGATCCTGGCGGGGACGGATGCGCCGAATCCGGGGACGGCTCACGGCGCGAGCCTGCATCGCGAGCTGGAGTTGCTGGTGCAGGGTGGGCTGAGCCCGCTCGAGGCACTGCGCGCGGCGACGTCGTCCATCGCGGATGCATTCCGGCTCGAGGGACGTGGCCGGATCGCGCCGGGCGCGCGCGCGGACCTCGTCCTCGTCGCAGGCAACCCGCTGGAGGACATTACGACGACGCGCGCGATCGAGCGCGTGTGGAAGGCGGGCCGGCCGGTGGACCGCGAGGCGTACCGGCAGCGGGTCGCGGACGCGCTCGCGGCGTCCGAAGCGAAGGCCGCCGCTCCGGCAGCGCTCGCGGGCGGCCGCGCGCTGGTCAGCGGCTTCGACGACGGCGGCCTCGGCACCGTGCTCGGCACGCGCTGGGTCGAGACGACGGATGCGATGATGGGCGGCAGCTCCACGGCGCGGCTCGAGGTGGTGGAGGGCGGGGCTGCGGGCACGGCGCGGGCGCTGCGCATCACGGGCGAGATCGCGCCAGGGCTCCCATATGCTTGGGCGGGGGCGATGTTCTTCCCGGCCTCGCCGCCCATGACGCCGGCGGACCTGTCCGCCGCGAAGGGGCTCGTCTTCCGCGCCAGGGGCGACGGCGGGACCTACCGCGTTCTGGTATTCACGCGTCGCGGTGGGCAGGTGCCCGCGTTCGCGAGCTTCACGGCCGGGCCGGAGTGGCAGGAGCACGCGTTCCCGTGGTCCACGTTCGGCGGGACCGACGGCTCGGACATCATGGGCATCGCGATCGTGGGCGGCCCCAGCCCCGGCCGGTTCGAGTTGTTCGTGGATGAGGTGGAGATGCGCTGAGGCGGCCGGTCACCCGTAGCGCCGAGCGGGCGTCCGGCACGGCCTTCGGGCTGCGGCGCTGCGCGCGGGGTGTGCGGGTGTGCGTGTCCTCACGACCCGGAACGGCACGAGGCCGGCGCCAGCTCCAGGGCTGCTCGGCTAGCGTAGCGCAGCGACGACCACGTCACGACTCGGAACGGCAACCCCCCGGCGCTATGCCCTCCTGGCCGGCCCTGCTCCGCACGCGTGCAGGGACGTCACGGCTGGAAACGACAAGCGCTCGACGCCCCGCCGGGCCGCCTGCCTCCACGCCGGAAGCGCAGCGCCGACGGCCAAAGCCGGGCGTGCGAATGGATCCACAGGCCGAAGCGGGACGTGCGGGCGAGTCCAGCGACCGAAGCCGGCCATGCCGGTGAGCTCGCTGTCCGAAGCCGGCGACGCGGATGAACCCGCTGTGGCCGAAACCAGGCATGCCGATGAGACCGCAGGCCGGAGCCGGGCCTGCGGGTGAGTCCGCTGGCCCGACCCGGCCGGGGGCGCCGTGCGGAGCCGGTCCCGGGACCACGGCCGGGCGCTGAGGCCCGCCGTGGTCACGTCTCACGCCGCGGTCTGGAGCGCCTTGCGGGCCGCCTCGGCTTCGAGCGCGAAGCGGTCGCCCTGCCACCGGTAGCCCATCCGGTGCAGCGTGCGCCGCAGGGCGCCGCCGCTCAGCCGAATGCCCCGCTCGCGCTCGAGCTGCGCCAGCAGCAGTCGGACCGTCCAGTGCGGCGCGTCGTAGCCGTAGTCCGCCGGCCGCTCCTCCTCCAGCAGGCGGCGGAGCACCGCCCGATCGGCCTCAGACAGCCGCGGCGGGCGGCCAGGACGCGGCCGGTCGGCCAGCCCCTCGGGCTGGGGGTTCCGCCGGTAGCTGTGGATCCAGTTGTAGACGCTCTGGCGCGTCGTCCCGAGGGCGCGCGCCGTCTCTGTCACATTCCTGCCCTCCGCGAGCATCAGCAGGGCCCGGATCCGCCTCCAGTGGTGGCGGTCCGTGGTCGCGGCGGCAGCCTCCATCAGCGCGTGGCGCTGTCTGAGATCTAGCGTGAACTCCATCGTTGGGTCCTGCTTTGGCTTGGTACTACGGATCGTAGCCCTCATACACCGATCTAACTAAATGGTGTCATGGCACTTGCGGCCCGTCTTCGGGTCGCGGCCCGAGGGTGGCGCCGCCCCCCTCACGGCAGCCGGCATCAATTGCCGGCCTGTGATCCCGATCCCCGCCACGGAACCCCGGACGTCGACCCGCGGCCCCGAGCACCGCCACGGGACCCCGGGCAACGTCGCCGACGCGGCGGCCCGGCTTGCCGGCAAGCAACCCCACGCCCCGCGCTCCCGCGTCCGGGTCGCGCCCTTCCCCAGCTCCGCGACCGCTCCTCCCCCGCAGGCCTCGCCGGCGCCCCGTCGCCCCGAACCCCGCCGGCGCTCCCCCGCCGCCCACTCCGCCACTGCCCCGTCACCACGGCCGCCCCCGACGCTCCCGCGCTCCCGGGATGCCGCCGCCCCGGCCCCCGCTGGCGGCCGCCCGGGCGCAACCACCAACCCGCCACCCAGAACCCCGCCGGCGGCCGCGCCGTCACAACCGCGTCGCCTCGGCCCCCGCCGGCGCCCGGCCGGGCACCACCAACCCGACGCCCCGCGCCCCCGCCAGCCGGCCCCTCGTCCCCGAACCCTGGCGGCGGCCCGCCGGCCTGCTGGAAGCGGGTCGCCTTGTCCGGCGGCCGGATCGCGTGCTATCCTGACGACGATCACCCGACCCCCTTGGACAGGAGCGGCGAGAACTGTGGCTCGATCGATCTCGCGTGGCGCTGGCGGCCGCAGGCTTGCGGCGTGCGTCCTGGCACTGATTGCGGTTGGATCCGCGGCGCCGGGGGCACAGGCGCAGGACCGGCCCGGCCACAACCGGGCGACACGAGCGGCCGAGCGCGCCCTCGGCCTGGCCATGCTGGAGGCCGACTCGGCGAAGCGCGTCAATCACTACCGGGAGGCGCTGGCCTCGGCGCTGGAGGCCGTCCAGGAAGACGCGAACAACCCGACGGCCTGGCTGATGGCCGGGCGGGCGTACGCCGGGTTGGACGACTTCGCGGGCGCGGATTCGGCGTTCCGGCACGCGGAGCGGCTGCACGCTCCGTACGTCAACGAGCTCGCGTCCGACCGTGAAGTCGCGTGGGCCCGCGCCTACAACATGGCGGCGGAGCTGTACCAGGCGGGTCGCCTCGAGGAAAGCATCACGCTGTTCGAGCAGGCGGACCGGCTCTCCCGCAAGTGGCCCTACGCGCTGGTGGTGCTGGGCTGGTTGTACTCGCAGCAGGGCGAGGTGGACCGCGCGATCGATGCGTTCCGCACCGCGCTCGAGGTCTTCCTGGCCGGCGTGCCGGAGGATGCGGCGGAGGAGCAGCGGGTCGAGTGGGAGACGCGCCAGTCGGAAGCGCTGCGCGAGCTGGCACGGCTGCTGGCCGCGACGGGCCGGCAAGCCGAGGGCGAGCCGATCTACCGTGAGTTCCTCCGGCAGCGGCCCGGGGATCTCGCGGCGATGATCGGGCTCGCGCAGGCGGTCGGCGGCGAGGAAGCCGAGCGGCTGTACCAGGAGATCCTGCGTCGCGATGACGTCCCCGACGAGCAGCTCTACCAGATCGGCGCCGGGCTGTACGAGGCAGGCCGTTACGACGGCGCAGCGGAAGTGTTCCGCAAGGCCGCCGCGCTCAATGACGCATCACGCGATGCGTACTTCAACCTCGCCCAGTCCCTGTACCAGCAGGCGCAGCAGCTCCTGGCCGATTCCGCCGCAAGCGGGCAGGCGGACAGGCGCGAGAAGATCCGGTCCGTCCTCGAAGAGCTCCTCCGTGCATCGGATCGCACGCGGGCGTTCGATCCCTACAACCGCGATCTCCTGCGCATGGCGGCCTACGTCTACCGCAACCTGGGCGAGCTCGCCGACAATCAGCGGGACAGGCAGCGCTACGGAGCCGAGCTCACGCGGGTGGCGCAGGAGTACGAGGCCATGCCGTTCGAGATCTACGACATCGAGCTCGGGCGCGATGGCGATGGCCTCAGGATGGGCGGCACGCTGGAGAACCTGACGCTCGCCGAAGGGAAGAGCGTCCGCCTGCGCCTCAGCATCCTGGGCGACGGCGGCTCGGTC
>DATCLK010000170.1:0-6080 GCA_036563975.1 Longimicrobiales bacterium
CGCGAAGGATGGCCTGCTCGCCGCCTTCGACTCGCAAGGGCTCATCAAGCGCGGCGACGGGTACTACTCGCCGGATTGGGACAGGGCCTCGCGCAGGCTCACCATCCGCGTGGATGCGGCGTTGGGCTCGATCGACCTGCAATGGGTCAAGCCGGTGACCGCATCGCTACCCTGAAGCCGGAGCCAGGGCAGGAACTGTCGCCGCCGGGCCGATCGGCGGTGGTTCCGGCGCCCGGTTCTTGCATACGTTACCGGTGTTTCCGGGAGGCTCGTCCATGCTCACATCGCTGATCACGTTCCTGCTCGTCGGGCTCGTCGCCCTCTTCGTCATTGGCGTCGTGCTCGCCATCGTCGGGGCGGTCTTCTCGGCAGTGCTGGGGCTCGCCACGTTCCTGCTGTTCAAGGTGGTGCCGGTCGTGCTGATCGGCTACCTGGTGGTCCGGTTCCTCGCGCCGCGGCAGAAGCGCATCGAGCGGCTGGAGAAAAAGCTCCTGCAAGCGGACTGACCCGCCATGCGCCTGATCCTGGAGGGCGAACAGCGGTTGCGCCTCCAGGCGGACGGGGCCGGGCTCGAGGTGGAATCCGCCGAGCCCGGCCTCCAGTTTTCTCCCCTCCACATGCTGGCGGCGTCGTTGGCGACCTGCACGGTCGCGGTCCTGGTGGGTTGGGCCGAGCGGTCCCGCATCCCGTGGCATGATCTCGCCATCGAGCTCACGTGGACGTACGTCGAGGATCCATACCGGGTGGGGCGCTACGACATGACTGTCCTGTGGCCCGGCCTGCCTCCCGAGCGGCAGGCGGCGGCGCTCCGCGTGGCGCAACACTGCACCGTCGAGCACACCCTGCGTCACCCGCCGGAGATCCAGACGCGCATCGAGATCTGACTCGCCGTTCCGCCGGCGCCCGCTGGAGGGTCACGCTGACGTTGGCTGCCGGGTCACGCTGCGGCCTGCTCGCGGGTCACGCTGTGCCTGCTGCCCGGTCGCGGTCCGGTCCGCTGCCGCGTCACGCTGATGCCGGCTGCCGAATCGCGCGGACACGTCGGCTGCCGGGTCGCGCCGGAGCGGGCCGACGGGTCACGCCGGAGCGGGCCGGTCGATCACGCGCCGGCGTGGCCCGGCAGGGTCACTTCCACGTCCGATCCGCGGGTTGCGCCGAGTGCTGCGGCCGCGCTCCCGTCGCGGACGGAGACCTCGAGCAGGTCAGCGGAGCCGACCAGCGCCAGGAGCTCCCCGGGCGCCACGTCCGCGTACGTGCGCACGACCCGCATGCTGGGCCCGTCGCCCACGCGCACGGTCGCGCCGGCGGGGACCCACTCGCCAGGCACATTCGTGACCAAGTTTCCGAAGCGGTCCACGTGCACGACTTCTCCGAGCAGGCGGCCCGGCATGCGCTGCGGCCGGGACAGCGGGAGCCGCACCGGGTCGGTCATGAGGGGGCCGAACGCTTCGAGGATCGCGCCGTACTCGTGCGCCGGCACCGCGGCCGCGCGCATGGCGAGCGCTGCAGCCACAGGCGCGAAAACATCCCGGCCGTGGAACGTGGCGGACACCGGCGTGCGGAAGTGCTCGCTCGCCTCGATGGCGACGACGCGCGCGTCCTCCGCCTCGGCGAGGACGCGCGTGAGCACGCCGTTGTCCGGGGCGACAAAGAGCCGGCCGCGGGCCTCCGCGGCGAGCGGCCGCCGCGCGCTGCCCACGCCCGGGTCCACCACGACGAGATGCACCGTGCCCTCCGGGTACAGGTGCCAGTACCGCGACAGCGCCCACGCAGCCGCTCGTACGTCGCCCGGCGGGATCTCGTGCGATGCATCATCGATCGCCACGCCCGGCGCGCGCGCCGCGATGACGCCCTTCATCGCCGCGACGTAGCCGTCCGCGGTGCCGAAATCGGTGAGCAGGGTGATGCGAGGCACGGCCGTTCCAGGCAGAGGACAGGAGTTCGACCGGCGAGCCCGCTCGTCGCGCAGCGGGCAGGTGGTCGCTCAGGCAGTGGCCGCGTGAGTCGGCTGCGCAGGCCACGCGGCCGACCACGGTGCCGGACCCGTGGCGGCGCGTTGGCCGTCGAAGCGCTACCGCGAGCTCAGTCGTCCGGGACGCGCCAGCGGATCGCGGCCGCGAGGGCGTCGAGCAGCGGCCCGGCGTCGGCGCCCTCGAGGGCGCCGGACACGGGTGTGGCGCCGTGGTGCGCCACGTCCACGCCGTGGCGCCGGAACACCTCGAGGGTCTCGGGGAACTCGCGCACCACGACGTGCACGAGCATGGCCGCCAGCTCGGGGGCCGTGGGGAGTGTCACGTGCGGCCGGCCAGGGCGCCCTCGAGCGCGGCGGCCAGGCGCTCCGCCACGGCGCGGAACGCGCGGCCCGCCGGCGACTCCGGCGCGAAGATCGCGGTGGGCCGGCCGGTATCCCCTGCCTCGCGGACCTGCACGTCCAGCGGGATCTCTCCGAGGAAAGGCACGTGCATGTCTTCCGCGAGGCGCCGGCCGCCGCCCTGGCCGAAGATGTCCGCGTGGCCGCCACAGTGCGGGCAGGTGAAGCCGCTCATGTTCTCGACGACGCCGAGGATGGGCGCGCGCACGCGCTCGAACATGCGGATCGCGCGCCGCACGTCGCCGGTCGCCACGTCCTGCGGCGTGGTCACCAGGACGGCGCCCGCGATCTCGATGGTCTGCACCAGCGAGAGCTGGGCGTCCCCGGTGCCGGGCGGCATGTCAACGATGAGGTAGTCCAGCTCGCCCCACTCGACCTGCTCGAGGAACTGCCGCAGGATGCCGGCGATCAGCGGGCCGCGCATGATGGCGGGCTGCTCCTCCTCGAGCAGGAAGCCGAGACTCATCAGCCGGACGCCGTGCGCCTCGAGCGGCACGATCTTCTCCCGCCCGCGCTCGCCCGTGACGGCAGGCCGGCGCCGCTCGCCGAACATGAGCGGGATGTCGGGGCCGTAGACGTCCGCGTCCAGCAGGCCCACGCGGCGCCCTTGCGCCGCCAGCGCCGCGGCCACGTTGGCTGCGACGGTGGACTTCCCCACCCCACCCTTCCCCGAACTGACCGCGAACACGTGCTCCACGCCCGGCAGAAGGTTGGGATCCGGGGTGGGCGCGGGAACGGAATGCGGTCGCAGCGGCCGCCCTCCATGCGCGCGCGCCGCCTGCTGCCGCTGCGCCTGGAGCGCGTCCGGCAGCTTCACGTCGATCTTCGCCCGGGCAACGCCCTCGACCGCCTCGACGGCCGCCCGCGCCTCCCGCACCAGCGTCCCCGGGTCCTCGGGCCTCAGCACGAACTGGAAGTGGACCCGCCCTTCGTCGTCCACGTCGAGCCCAGAGACCTGCCCGCCGCTCAGCACATCCACGCCCGTGGCCGGGTGCCGGACCTGCGCGAGGGCCTCGCGGACCCGGCTGAGCAACGTTTCCCGATCGACAGCCATCAACTCCCTCCCTTTCGTGCGGACGGCCGGCGCCCCCCGAGGGGCGCCGGCCGTCCCAGCGGGCGCCGGCCGCCAGCACTCACAGCGCGTGCACGGCCTTCACCGCCGGAACCGCCGACATGATGCGCCGCTCGATCCCCTGCTTCAACGTCATCAGCGAGATCGGGCACGAGCCGCAGGCGCCCATCAGCCGGAGGTGGACGATGCCGTCCTCCTCGTCGAAATCGATCAGCTCGACGTCGCCGCCGTCCGCGTGCAGCGCGGGACGGATCGTGCCCAGGACCTCCTCGATCTTCTCGCGTGCGCTCGCCATCGCATCGTGCTCCCGGAGACCGGCCACTACGCCCGGGCCCGCTCCAGCGCGTGCGGCCCACCTGCAACCGCCGCGCGGGCGTGGCCCCTGCCGAATCTACCTGCCGCGTCTACCCCCGGTCAACGCCGGGCGTTCCGGGGAAGGAGCCGCTCGCGGGTGCGGCGGGCCCGGGCTCGCCCCGCCGGCCGCGCTCACTCGCGCGCGCCGAGACGCCGCAGCCAGGCCCAATGAGCCAGGAAGAGGCCTGCGGAGACGAGCACCAGCAGCCCGCCGGTCACCACCTCCCGGATTGCCCGGAACCGCACCGAGCGGATCAGGTCCTCGCGCGCCGCCTCGTACGCCGCACGGAGCTGCGCCGAGTCGGGCAGCGCCGCCTCCGGCACGCCGGCCGCGCCGGGGGCCGCCAGCCGCTGCGCCATCTCGACACGATAGACCTCGAACGCAGCCAGGCGCGGGTCGCTGCGATAGCTGGCGCTGTGCGCCGGGTCGGCCAGGTCGATGGCCGCGCCGACGGCCGAGTTCAGCGAGATGAGGAACGTCACGACCGCGATCAGGCAAACGAGATACCCGTAGATCTGGGCGATGCGCACCCTGTCCATGACGCCTCTGTCGATTGGGCCGCGCACGCGTGAGCGGCGTCGTCACCAGCGCGGCCGCGGCACGGCCTCGCGCCGCCCGCGGCCCGGTTGGGCCGGCACCAGCATAGCGCACGGCCGCAACAAAGGACAGGGCCGGCGGGCGGCTCGGTCGCTGCGGCTCCGCAGTTCGATCGCGTCGATCCGATGCGCCGTGGCCCGAGCCGTGCGATCGACCGGGCCCGCAACCTTGCGTACCCTTCCCGCGGACGAGAAGTTTGCGGCGTCGCAGGCCGGACCCGCTGTCCGGCCCAACCGGGAGGAGGAGCCATGCTGGACCTGGAAACGCTCAGCCGCGAGATCGAGGCCTTCAACGCACGCGGGCAGACCGGCCCGGACCCCGTCGCGCGGCTCTACCGTCAGCGTCGCGAACAGTGGTCGTTGTTCACGCCCCGCCTCTCCGATGAGGAGATCGAGGCCCTGCGACCATACATCTTCTGCTACGATCGCCTGCCGGAGGAACCAGACGACAAGCCGATCCCGGTGCGCAACTTCATCGGCGGCGAATGGCGGCCCGCCGCGCGCAGCGTGGTGATGCACGCGCAGTTCGATCGGCGCGTCCCGCTCTGCGAGCTGCCTGCATCCGACGAGAGCGATGTCGCGGCGGCGCTCGCCGTCGCGGAGGACTACTGGGCCTCGCTCGAATGGGCGGACGAAGTCGTGTCCTACCGCAAGTGGGTGGTCAAGAACTTCTCGCGCATCCTCGAGTACTTCCGCGAGGAGTGCCTCACCGAGATCCGCCACCAGATCCCCAAGACGCGGCTCGAAGCGGAGAAGGACTTCTGGGAGGCGAAGCGCGCGGCCGACCACCTCGAGGGCAGCGCGGAGAAGGCCATGCAGGGCGAGCTGCTGCCGCCGCTGATCGAGGGGCACACCTACTGGAAGTACGATTTCCTCCCCGCCGGGATCTGCGCCGTCATCACGCCGATGAACTTCATCTACGGCATCCCCGGCATTCAGATCGTCGGCTGCTATCTCTCCGGGTCGCCGTTCATTTTCAAGGGGCATCCGTTCGCGGCGATCACCAACACGACGCTGACCCGGGCGCTGATCGCGGCCGGCGCGGATCCGCGCGCGTTCCAGAAGATCGAGGGCTTCGGCAAAGGGATCGCGTCGCTGGCCTCGGATCCGCGCGTCAAGGTGGTGAGCGTGACCGGGTCGGACGAGACGGCGAAGCAGATCCAGCAAGCGCGCGGCCTCGGCAAGGTCATCTTCGAGGGCGGGGGCGTGAACTGGGCCTGGATCGACCGCGGCTTCAATGAAGCGGAGCTGCGGCGCATCGCCGAGCGGCTGACTTACTCGAAGCTCGGCTTCTCCTCCCACAAGTGCTCGACGCTGCACGGGATCGCGGGGCCTGCCGATGTCGTGGATACGCTGGCCCAGATGATGAACGAGGAGTTCGACCGCTGGGTCGTGAAGGATCCCCGAAAGGCGGGTCCGGAAGAGACGCGCGTCATCGGCCCGCTCATGGTCCACAAGGCCGAGACCACCACGAACATTCAGGAGGCCGCACGCAAGGCGGGCGTGCCGATCATCCGTGCGGGCGGAAAAGTCGTGGAGGGGGACGGGGTGGACCCCGAGTACGCGCGCAACGCCGAGGTGGTCCGGCCCGTGATCCTCGGCCCGATCACGCCGGAGACCACGATCACGTGCGACTGGGACGGCCGTGGCGAGCGCACCTTCCGGCTCGCCACCACGGAGTTCTTC
>DATCLK010000171.1:0-12157 GCA_036563975.1 Longimicrobiales bacterium
CACGACGAAGCGCACCGTATCTCCCACCGCGAGCGAGAACGGCAGCGATCGGAACACCCTCACCACGGCGTCCGCGCCGTTGATGCGCACCACAATGTCCCCGGCCCTGAGCCCCGCCCGCGCCGCGGGCGAGCCGGGTTCGACCCGTGTGATCACGATGCTCTCCCGCACGCCGTCGTCGCCGTAGGCCAGCCGCGTGTCCACACCCACTCCCAGCCACCCGGTGCCCGGCACGCGCGCCACCGCGGCCGGGCGCGATGCGGATGGCGCTTGGCTCCCTGCCTGCGCCGCCGCGGGACAAGGGGCCAGGGCGATCGCCGCGCCCGCCATCGCGCCGAGAATGCGGCGTGCGATGCTCCGCAGCCCGGGCTCCTTCCCGGAGAACCTGCGCCCGATGCGCTGCATGCCCTTCATGACCATCTCATCGTGCCCCGGCCCGGCCTCAGTACCACGGCTCGGCCGGGTCGAACACGATCTGCCGGAGGGTGGACTCCCTCTGGGCGAGAGCCGAGAGGTGATAGCCGTTGATCACCGGATCCGCCGGCGCCTGGTCCAGCGCCGCCCGGGTCGTGAGCACGATGCTCTCGAGCGTGGCCAGCCGTGTCAGCGGATCCTGCGCCGTGGCCGGCCCCGCGAGCTCCGCGTACCGCTCGAGCGCGGCGAGGTACGCGGATTCGGTCTGCCTGAGGATCTCGGCCGCTTCTTCCACCGTCATCGCGTCGCGCGCATCCGCGCTCGCCACCCGTTCCATCTCCCCTGCGGCCGAGCTCCCACGCAGCACGAACCCGACGACTCCGCCGAGCAGGAAGATCGCGAGGGAGGCGGCGAGATGCATCCAGGACGGCCCGGCCCGGCGCCGCGCTCCTCGGAGCAACCCTTCGTCCCGCAGCCGCGCCTCGAGCGCCGGCCAGATGTCCGGCGGCGGCTCGAGGTCCGGCAGGTTCGCCAGATCGGCGGTCTGCTCACGCAGCGCTTCCAGTTCCGCGTGGCACTCCGCACACGCCGCGAGGTGCGCAGCCTCTTCGGGGTCCGCCGGCTCGTCCACCAGGCGTGCGAGCGTTTCGAGACTCAGGTGTGCCATGCTCCCTCCTGCACCACGGGCTCGGAGGCGGCGCGCAGCAGTTGCCGCATCCGAGCCCGCGCCTTGAACAACTGGCTCTTCGAGGTGCCCGGATTCACCCCCAGTGCCTCGCCGATCTCCTCGTGCGTGTAGCCCTCCACGTCGTGGAGCACCAGGACCTGACGCATGCGCTCCGGCAAGCGTTCCAGCGCGCGCTCCAGCTGGAGCCGCAGCAGCGTCCGCTCGCCCGCGGGTCCGACGGGGATCGTCTCCGGCAACGGGGTCTCCCGCTCGGTGCGCCGCAGGCGCGCGCGCCGGCCGTGGAGGGCGCTGTTCACGGCGATCCGGTGCAGCCAGGTCGAGAACTGTGAGTCGCCGCGAAACGTCGGCAGCGCGCGGATGGCGCGCACCCACGCCTCCTGGGCCCAGTCTTCCGCCAGGCTGTCGTCGCCCGCGAGGCGCCGGATCGTGGCGTAGACGCGCGGCGCGTACCGCCGGTACAGGGCGCGGATCGCGCTGTCTTCGCCGTTCCGGGCGCGCTCGATGAGTTCCCTCTCGGTCATCGTCCGATCCGATGCTCCGAGCCCTTCGATGCCGCAGCGCGCGCGCACGGTTGCCGCTTCGCCCGCTGGCGGGCGACCGAACGGGGAGCATCATGGGCGGCGGCGCCTCCGCCTGCAACCGCCGCGGGCTCAGGGCGCCCCGCAGGCGCAACGGCGGCCTCCGCAGCCCGGCGATGACCTGCTCGCCGCGGTACGTCCCGCACGTCGGACCCTGAGGCGGCGCGGCCGCCGGCCCCGACACCCCGGCGGCACCGCCCTTGCACGGCTCCCGCACCCGATGGGGTCGTCGCCGTGCGGCGACGCCTGGCAGCGGAGGGGCAGCGGCAACGTGTGGCGGTGCATCGAGGCGGATGGCTGCGCGTGGGAAGCGCGCGTGATCACGGGGCCCGCCGCGGGGATGGTCTCTCCGAGAGATAGGGAGCTGGACCTCCTCGAGTTCCGCCCGCTGGACGGGCTCCGGCCCCCGCGGCGCACTGCGATCCGGGCGGGCGAGCTCGAGACCATGGACGACGTCGCCCTGCGCGCCGCGTACCGGCGCGCCCTGCCGATCGGGGGCGACCACTACGGCCGACCCGGCAAGCGCATGGGAGACGCGGGCCCGGGCGGCTGATCCGCTCTCACGGCGGCACACGCGGCCGTCGGCAGGCCGGCCCCGATCATGCGCTGGAGACGCGAGGCCCGGGGCGGACCATCCGCACCTCCGGGCCGGACACGGCCGGCCGCTCGGGAGCTGGCCGGCCGGCAAGCGCACGCGCGACGTGAGCCCCGGGCGGGCCGGCCCGCACTCGGAGCCGCACGGCGTGACGGGCTCCACCGCCCCATGGCGTCTCGCACGCGCACGGCGGAGCCCCGGCGGTTGCCCTCGGGGGCGCGCCTGCGCGATATTCCGCCCGCTCCTCACGAGTCATCACGGAAACACGGATCCTGACGACGATGTCCATTCCACAGTCCGCGCGCGGCGCCGCGCACCTCGAATGCACGCGCTGCGGGCAGGTGTTCGAAAGCGAACGGCTCTGGGGCGTATCGCCCTGCTGCGCGAAACCGCTGTACGCGCGTTACGCCCTCGATCGCATCCGGCCGCACTTCCGGCCCGGGGATCTGCGTGGCCGGCGCGCCGACCTCTGGCGGTACGCCGAGGTACTGCCCGTGCGGGCCGACGCGTTCCGTCTCACGCTCGGCGAGGGCTTCACGCCGCTCCTGCCGGCGCCCCGGCTCGCGGCGGCGCTCGGCCTCCAGCGGGTGTGGGTCAAGGACGAGGGCCAGAACCCGACCGGCAGCTTCAAGGCGCGCGGCCTCGCCATGGCGGTCGCGCGCGCGTGGGAGCTCGGCGCACGAGACGTCGCGATCCCCTCTGCCGGCAATGCGGGTTCCGCCGCAGCGGCGTACGCAGCCGCCGCGGGGCTCAGGGCTCACGTCGTCATCCCTGCGGACACGCCGCGACCGATCCAGGAGGAGATCCGCGCGCTCGGCGCGGAGCTCGAGCTGGTCGATGGCCTGATCACCGATGCCGCCGCGCGCGTGGCCGAGGGCGCCCGGACCCACGGCTGGTTCGATCTCTCGACGCTGAAGGAGCCCTACCGCGTCGAGGGAAAGAAGACGATGGGCTACGAGCTGTTCGAGCAACTCGGAGGGCGACTGCCGGACGCGATCGTCTACCCGACCGGCGGCGGCACCGGCCTCGTGGGGATGTGGAAGGCGTTCGACGAGATGGAGCGGCTCGGCTGGATCGGCCTCGCGCGTCCGCGCATGATCGCAGTGCAGGCGGCCGGGTGTGCGCCCATCGTGCGGGCGTGGGAGACGGGCGCGGAGGTCGCGGAGCCCTGGCAGGACGCCGCGACGTACGCATCGGGCCTGCGCGTGCCCCGCGCCATCGGCGACTTCCTGATCCTGCGCGCCATCCGGGAGTCCGGCGGCGCCGCGCTCGCGGTGGAAGACGCGGCCATCCGTGAGGCCGTCGGCATCGTTGGCCGCACCACGGGGATCTACGCCGCACCCGAAGGCGCGGCCACCGTTGCCGCGCTCCCCGAACTGCTCCGCCGGGGCTTGCTGCGCCCGGACGAAGAAGTCGTGCTGTTCAACACGGGGAGCGGGCTCAAGTACGCGGGCGCCTGAGCTGGACGGCCGCCGGCGGCGCGACGCTGGCCGACAGGGCGCGACCCGCCAGGCACGTCGCGTGCATTGGGCGGAGCCGCATGCGACGGAGTCTTCATCATCGGTCTCGCTTTTCGTCGCGCAGGCGTCGCGCCATGGCTCTGCTCGGCGGCGCCGCCGCGGCGGCCGCGCTCCTGCTCCTCCCCTGGCGGAGTCGGGCGCCGCGGCTCGAGCTCGTCGCTCTCAACCCGGAAGGTCGGTTTGAGCAGGCCATCACCGTGCCGGCCGCGTGGGCGGACACCGAGCGAGCTGCGCCGGGGGTGGCGGCGCGCGTGCCTCTCATTCTCGCCGTGCGGAACACCGGTCGCGCGGCGGCACGGCCGAAGCGCCTCGAGCTGAGCGCTCCCTTACGCGTGCACCTGTCATTCTCGGACGGCCGCGTGCTCCCCGGCCGCACGGTGTCCGGCAGCCCGCTGATCCACTACGAGCTCACCGGCGCGTTCCCGCTCATCGAGCCCGGACGCATGCCCAGCCTCCTGCCCGGTGCGGACACCCTCTGGCTGGAGCTCGTCGTCCCGTCGTTCTACTGCATGATCCTCTCGGACTCCGTGCCGGAGTTCGTGCCGGCCCCGCGTCCCGATCCGGTCGCCGTCTCGCGCGCCCAGATCTTCTACTCGTTCGAAGGCGAAGATCTCGAGGAGCGGCAGACGGGACTCCTCACCATCCAGCTCGATCCCGCGCTGGTGGCTGCGGAAGTGCCCGAGCCGCCGCCGCCCTTCCCCGTCGAGATGCGCGAGCCGGGCGTGCCGCTGCCTTCATTCGGGTGGCTCCAGTACGAAGGCAGCCGCCGCGGCTTCTGCGGCGAGCCGGAGGAACCGATCGAGCTGCTCACGACGGTTTGGAGCACGCCGTCAGGCGGCCGTTTCTTCGTGCTCGATTACGGCGGCGCGCCGCGCAAGTACCTCTTCGACCTGGATCGCGACAGCATCATCGAGCTCGAGATGTGGGACCCGGACGCAGACGGCCGCTTCGAGGCCCGCCGTGCGGCCCGGCTTGCCATCCCGCCGTTCCTCCTGCCCCGGCCCCGAGAGGTGCCGACGTACGACGTCCTCGCGCTCACGGCCCTGCCGGACACCACCCTCGCGCGCTACGACCGCTTCCGCGGTGCCATGAGGTACGGGCCGCGGGAGGCGCCGTCGGACACGGCGACGCGTCGCAACCGCTTCCGCCCGCTCGCGGTCGGCCGTGACCGCGATGAGGATGACGACGACGCGCCGCGGTACGCGATCACGTGGGGGCCGGGTTACGCGCCGGGCGAGGCGGCGCGGCCCGGCGCGCCGCGCGTCACGCGTGGCGCGCCACCACCTGCGTCCGATCCATCGCCGGGGCGCGTTCCGGCGGACCGGCAGGGAGTGGCGCCGCCTGATGCGCCGCCGCGTGATGCGCCACCCCGCGATGCGCCGCCGCGCGATGCGCCGGCAGCGGCCGACACTCCGCCCGATGCAGTCGAGCGTCCGGCGCAGGACTCCGCGGCGGCCGCCGTGCCGGGCCGCAGGTTCCGTGAGCCGCGCCGGCCCATCCGGCTACTCGGCAAGCCTGCCGAGGGCGGCGCAGAGGACGGGCAGGCGCCGCCGGGTCGCCGCTGAACGCCGCTGCCCGGCCACGGGCACACGCGAACGGTGGCCAGCGTCGCCGCGTCGCGCGTGAGGGTGTCGGGCTGGCCGCGGGCGCGCGGGAACGGTTGTTGCGCTCCACGTGATGGGCGGCGGCCCGCGCGCCGTCACCGATGTCCACGGCATTGCGCAAGATGGGGATGACGAAGAAGCAGCGGGCACACCTGGAGCAGCGGTTGCTGCGTGAGCGAGAGCGGGCGCTCAGGATGCTGGCCCGCTTCAACGAGGACACCAGCGATGCCCGGCTGGGCGGCGACGGCGACCTCACGTTCTACCCCCTCCATCTCGCGGACGAGGGGACGGACACCATCGAGCAGGAGAAGGGGTTCCTGCTGGCGAGTAAGGAGGGGCGGCTCGTGTACTGGATCGATGACGCGCTGCGCACCCTCTACCGCGAGCCCGAGCGCTTCGGCATCTGCGTCGACTGCGGTCGCCCGATCGGCTTCGAGCGCCTGGACATCGTCCCCTGGGCCCGCCTCTGCATCGACTGCCAGCGGAACCAGGAACAGCGCTTCGCCGAAGCCGCCTGACGCCCGCCGCGCGAGGGGCCACCCGCTGCGCCGGGACGGCCGCCCCCGCAGTTGACGAGCCCTGTCCCCGGGGCCTAGCTTGCCGTAGAGATCCCGGGCCCGACATGATCCTGTCAGTCTTTTCGCTCGGTTTCGCGCTGATGCTCACGGTGGTGGTCGTGCTCCACTACCGGCGCCGTGCTGCATCCGCGGCGGAAGACTCCCTGCTCACGGACGACATGATCCGCCAGATCGAGCAGGAGGGTCGGCTCGAGCTCGAAGAGGACGAGCCCCTGGATCTGGACGAGATCCGCGAGCTGGAAGAGCAATTCTGGGAGGAATCGTGGGACGAGCCGGAGGAGTGGTGACGCTCGCACGCGTGCTGGCGTGCGCTGCGGCATGCGCCGCCTCGGGCGCGGCGCCGGCGGCCGCACAGGTGACTGCCCCGCAGGCCTCGGAGCGGGGCGCCCCGGTTTACGACTACCTGATCCGCGGCGGCACCGTGGTCGATGGCACCGGCGCCCCTCGCTTTGCGGCGGACGTTGCCGTACGCGGCGACCGCATCGCGCGCGTCTCGCGCGAGCCCATTCCGCCCGAGCAAGCGCGCGTCGTGCTCAACGCGCGCGGCCTCATCGTCGCGCCCGGGTTCATCGACACGCACGCGCATGTCGAGTCGCTGCTGTCGCGCCCGCTCGCGGAGAACTTCTTGCGCCAGGGCGTGACGACCGTCGTCTACGCGCCGGACGGCGGCATGCCCTGGCCGTTCGGCGAGTACATCGCGCGACTGCGTGAGCGCGGCCACGCGCCCAACATCGCGTTCTTCGCCGGCTTCAACACCGCGCGCAGCCAGGTCATGGGCAGCGCGAACCGCGCGCCGACCCCGGCCGAGCTCGAGCGCATGAAGGCGATGATCGACGAGGCCATGCGCGAGGGCGCCATCGGCCTCTCGACCGGCCTGCGCTACGTGCCCGCCACCTATGCGACGACCGAGGAGGTCATCGAGCTGGCCCGGGTCGCAGCACGCTACGGCGGGATCTACTCCTCCCACATCCGCGATGAGGGCGAGGGCTCGATCGAGGCGGTCGCAGAGGTCATCCGCATCGCGCGCGAGGCCGGCCTCCCCGCCCAGGTCTCGCACCACAAGCTCATGGGCCAGCCCCAGTGGGGCCAGAGCGTCCGCACCCTCGCCATGGTCGACTCCGCGCGCGCGCAGGGGCTCGACATCACCATCGATGCCTACCCGTATACGGCCACGTCCACCGGTACCGGCGTGCTGTTCCCCTCGTGGGCGCTGGCTGGCGGGCGCGACTCGCTCCGCGCACGGCTCAACGACCCGGCCACGCGCGCGCGCATCGTCGAGGGCATCAAGCGCACCATCCTCGAGGAGCGGGGCGGCGGCGAACTCGCACGCATCCAGCTCGCTGGCGTGTCGTTCAATCGCGCGTGGGAAGGCAAGACGTTCGCGGACATCGCACGCGAGCGTGGCCGTGAGCCCGACCTGGACTTCGCCGCCGAGCTGGCCATCGAGATCCAGCTCCAGGGCGGCGCGAGCGGCGTGTGGCACGTCGTGGACGAGGAGGACGTGCGCCGCATCATTCGTCACCCCTGGACCATGATCTCCTCCGACGGCGGGATCGGCGCGCTCGGCCACGGGCACCCGCACCCGCGCGGCTATGGAGCGTTCGCCCGCGTGCTGGGCCTCTACGTCCGTGAGGAAAAGGTCCTCACGCTCGAGGAGGCGGTTCGCAAGATGACCTCGCTTCCCGCCTGGCGCATCGGGCAGGACGACCGCGGCAAGATCGCGGAGGGCATGCTGGCCGACATCACCGTGTTCGACCCGGAGCGCATCCGCGATCGAGCGACGTTCACCGACCCGCACCAGTTCGCCGTCGGCGTCGAGCACGTGCTGGTGAACGGCGTGCCGGTCATGGTGAGCGCCTCGCTGACCGGCGAGAAGCCAGGGCGGGTGCTCACGCGGAAAGGAGCGGCGAAGGCGTCGAGCGAATGAGGGAGGCGACGCTCCGCGCTCTCCACGGCTCGACGTGACCCTCTGATGCTGCACGCCCCGGGGTCAGCCCGGGGCGTGCAGCACTTTCCGCGTGGCCGAAAGGGATCCCGGCGGTCACACGCCGCGAAAGTCGGTCTCGATCACCTCCACGCCGCTCTCCGTCTTCACCAGCCGGTAGTCCCCGAACAGCTCCGGAGCCTCGGCCTGGAACACGCGCAGCAGCGTGATCGCGAGCCGGCGGATCTCCGCCTCGGCGCCCTCCGCCCCCCGCAGCTCGATCACGTGGCGCCACGCGCGGGCATTCCCCGTCACGACGATCTTCGTCTCCGTCGCGTTGGGCAGGACGCTGCGCGCCGCCTGCCGCGCGCGCTTGCGTCGCTGCGTGGCCGACGGCTCGTCCTTCACCTGCTCCTCGATGCGCGCGAGCAGCGCACGGTACTCCTCGAGCGAGCGCTCGCAGCTCTGTCGCCAGATCTCGAAGGCCTCGGTCCCTTCCTCGATCTCGGGCGGGAGCACGAAGCCGACGTCCGACTCGTCCACGTACCGCTGGCTGAGCTGCGAGAACGAGAGGTGGCGGTGCCGGACCAGCTCGTGGGTCAGCGCGCGGCTCACGCCCTCGATCAGCACCGTCCAGACCGCGTGCTCGATCACGCTGCCGTGCCGCACCTTCAGGATGTTCGCCAGGTAGTCGCGGTTCGTGGTGCGCCCCTTGACCAGCCGATGCCCGCCCTCGATGCCCGCATCAGGCCCGAAGCTCAGGTAACAGATGCGGCCCGCGAACTCGGCCACGGCCTGCGCCGGCACATCGGTGTCGCTCTTCCAGTTGATGTGCGGCGCGCCCAGGAACTGCTGTCGCGCGAGGACCGTGACCCTCGGCTCGCGGAAGATCTGCATCGTCCACTCTCCAGTGTTTTCGTTCGGGAATGGCCCCGCCCGTGGAACCGGCTGCGGCGCCGGCCAAGCTACGCGGACGCCCTGCGCCCCGAAAGGGCGCCCCCACCGGCCCGGCGGCGAGCCCCGCGGCCCGGCCCGGCGCGTAGGCTTGCGGGCCGCCGCCCGCCCGGCCAAGATGCACGCCCGTAACGAACCCGGACCGCTCTCGACGGAGTGTGCATGGCGGAACCCACGGTGCGCTTCCAGCCGACCCCCAACCCCAACGCGGGCAAGTTCTCGACGGACCGCACGGTGGTGCAGAACGGCTCGAGATCCTACTTCTCCGCGGAGCAGGCGGCTGGCGACCCCGTCGCGGGGGCGCTCTTCGCGATTCCCGGCGTCGCGAGCGTCTTCATGGTCGCGGACTTCATCACGGTCACGAAGACGCCGGACGCGCGGTGGGAGGAGCTCGTGCCGCGCGTCGAGCAAGCCATCCGCGCGACCCTGCGGTGAGCGCCGCCACCCACTCCGCGGATCGCAGGGCACAGCGCTCCAGCGTGGCTCCCGCGAGGCACGCATGACCTGGCAGGTCGCAGACGTCGCGCTCCACGCCGCCCGGCGGGCCCGCGTCCTCCAGGCCCTCGGGACGGACGCCGTGATGGTGCTCACCGCCGCGCCCGAGCCCCGCATCGGCCGGGACGTCGAGCTACGCTACCAGCCGGACCCGGATCTGTACTATCTCACCGGCTACCCGGAGCCGGACGCCGTGGCCGTGCTGGCGCCCGCCCGCACCGAGGCACCCTTCACGCTCTTCGTCCGGCCGCGCGACCCTGAGGCGGAGCTGTGGACCGGGCCCCGCGGCGGGCCCGACGCTGCGAAGGATCTCTTCGGCGCCGACGAGGCGTACCCGATCGGCGAGCTGGCCGATCGCCTTCCTCCCATTCTCGCTGCGGCCGACACGATCTACTTCCGCCTCGGCACGGGGCGCGACGACGTGGAGGCGCTCGTCCGCAAGTCGATCATCCAGGCACGGCGAGGCCGCCAGCGAGAGGGGCGCGGGCCGCGCACGCTCGTGGACCCCGGCGCCATCCTCGACGACATGCGGCTCATCAAGGACGAGCACGAGATCGCGCTCCTGCGTGAGGCCGCACGCATCAGCGCCGAGGCGTTCCGCGAGGCCGCCCGGCTCATCCGGCCCGGCGCCGGCGAGTGGGAGATCGAAGCCGCGCTCGAGGCCGGCTTCCGCTCGCGCGGCGCCATGGGCCCCGCGTTTCCGACCATCGTCGGCGCTGGCGCCAACGCCACGGTGCTCCACTACACGGACAACGCCGCGCCGCTCCAGGCCGGACAGCTCGTGCTCCTGGACGCGGGCGCCCGCTACCGCATGTACTGCGGCGACATCAGCCGGACCTTCCCCGTCTCCGGCACGTTCACGGCCGCACAGCGCGACGTCTACGACGCCGTGCTCGCCGCACGCGACGCCGCCATCGCACTCGTGCGACCCGGCAACACCATCGAGCAGGTGCACGACGCCGCGCTCCGCACCGCGCTCGCCGCCCTCATCGACCTCGGCGTGCTCCGCGGTACCGTGGACGAGCTGGTCGAGAAGAAGGAGGAGTACCACCCGTTCCTGCCCCACCGGACGTCGCACTGGCTCGGACTCGATGTGCACGACGTCGGCGACTACAGGACGGCCGGCGAGCCCCGCCGCCTCGAGCCCGGGATGGTCCTCACCGTCGAGCCGGGAATCTACCTGCCCGGAACCCACGACGCCGTCCCGACTGCGCTGCGCGGGAGCGGCATCCGCATCGAGGATGACGTCCTCGTCACGCCCTCCGGCCACGAGGTGCTCACCGCAGCACTCCCCACCGCTGCGCTGGAGGTGGAAACGCTCCTGCGGGGGTGACGCTCCGGAGCCGCGGCCCGGGATCCAAAAAGAACCGGGCCCTCCGCGGCTCCCTGTTCCGCGGAAGGCCCGGTGGACCGCCGGATCCCTGCGCCCTCAGGCCGCCGCCACCGCCTGCGCCAGCCCCGGCTTCGAAGCCGCGTAGCGCCGCACCAGCGCCGCCGCCCGCCGGTTCACGCCCCGCTCCGTCACCGGCCGGCCATCCCTCCACTGCTCGTAGTGCACGACCTCGTGCGCCAGGTCGTGCAGCACCTTCGCCAGCGCCGCCGAGCGGCCGTACCCGTACACCCTCTCCATCACCCGCATCGCCCCCGCCCCCACGTAGATCCGCACCACGTCCTGCGGCGCGTGGTCCGCAGGCGGGATCACGAACACCGCCCAGCCCGCCACACCCTCGTGCCCCATCACCGTCGCGTGGGGCACCACCGTCACCAGCACCGGGTGCCGGAACTGCACCTCCCGCCTCAGCCACCGCGCGAACGCCTTGAGCTCTGATCGCGCGTCGGCCGGGACCCCCGGGTAAAACCGCAGTCGCAACCCCGGGAGCCCGGTCCGGATGACCCGCGGTTCCCGCGCCCGGTGTGGCGGCCCGTGCGCGTACAGGAACTCCAACCGCTTGTCATACACCACGTTGCACCTCCGTTGCCCGCTTCGGCAATCCGCGGACCGCCCCCCGCCGGGACCACCCCGTGGACCGGTCCCGTCACCCGCTCCGGAGGCCGGACCCGCCACCGCACTGTTACACGCCCGCCCTTGCCGGAAGTTCCTGAACACTGTCAAGATACTGACCACTGTTCAGTCCAAGGGGCCACATGGGCATCGCCGAGCGCCGACAACGACAGCGCGCAGCGCTGCGGACCCGCATCGTCGAGGCCGCGCGCGACATCCTGTCGGCCGAGGGCCTGGACGCCCTGTCCATCCGCTCGATCGCCGAGCGGATCGAGTACTCGCCGGCAACCATCTACCTCTATTTCCGCCACAAAGACGACCTGATCCGGGAAGTCGTCAAGGCGGGGTTCACGCGGCTGGCGGAGTCCATCGAGCGGGCGGTGGCGGAGCTCGGCCCGGACCCGAACTCGGCGGAGCAGTTCCGGGCGACGGGGCGGGCGTACGCCCGCTTCGCGGTGGAGAACACCGCGTACTTCCGCCTGATGTTCGAGCTGCCGAAGGCCTCGCGTCCGGACTGCCTTCCGCCGGCGGAGGCGGTTCCCCTGCCGCCGTGGCATACCGACCTCGTGACGCTCGTGACGCGGGCGAAGGAGGCTGGTTTGACGAACGCCGGGGACCCGGCGCAGGCGGCGCTGGTCGGCTGGGCTGTGATGCACGGGCTGGCCTCCCTCTACCTGTCGGGACACCTCACCCCGGCGTTGCAGGGCCCGGGGGAGTTGGCGGAGCTGGTCGAGGCCGCGCTGGCCACGCTGTGGAAGGGGTGGAAGGTGGAGGGGACCGGGGAGCCGGCGCGGGATCGAGGCGG
>DATCLK010000172.1:0-4714 GCA_036563975.1 Longimicrobiales bacterium
GACGCGCTGGGCGAGGCGATGATGGAGGTGAACGCGCTGAGTGAGACGCTGCGCGAGCAGCGGCTCGGCGCGGTCGAGGCGACGAACCTGCTCCAGCGGGTCATGGCGGAGATCGACGTGGCGATCTTCGCGTTCGACGAGCGCGAGACGCTGCGGCTCGTCAACCGCGCGGGCGAGCGGCTGCTCGGCCAGCCCGCGGAGCGGCTGCTGGGCCAGCGGGCGGCCGACCTGGGCCTGGGCGACTGCGTGCGCGGCGCAGCCCAGCGCTCGCTGGAGGCCACCTTCCCGGGCAGCGCCGGCGGGCGCTGGGAGCTGCGACGCAGCAGCTTCCGCCTGGGCGGGCTGCCGCACCAGCTCCTCGTGCTGTCCGACCTCTCTCGCGCGCTGCGCGAGGAGGAGCGCCAGGCGTGGCGGCGGCTGATCCGCGTGCTCGGCCACGAGATCAACAACTCCCTCGCCCCGATCAAGTCCATTGCGGGCAGTCTCCAGGAACTACTGCGGCGCGAGCAGCGGCCACCAGACCTGGACGAGGACATCGCGCAGGGGCTCGCGGTCATCACCGCCCGCTCCGAGGCGCTGGCCCGGTTCATGTCGTCGTACGCGCGGCTCGCGCGCCTCCCCCCGCCCGAGTTCGAGCCGGTGGACGTGGGCGACTGGGTGCGGCGCGTCGTCGGACTGGAGACGCGCGTTGCCGTCGAGCTCGAGGAGGGGCCGCCGCTCGTGATCGAGGCGGATGGCGCCCAACTCGAGCAGCTCCTGATCAACCTCGTGCGCAACGCAGCAGATGCTGCGCTCGAGACCGGCGGCGGCGTGCGCGTGGGCTGGGCTCGCGCGGATGGGCTCCTCGAGGTCTGGGTCCGGGATGAGGGACCAGGCCTGTCCGAGACCGCCAACCTGTTCGTGCCGTTCTTCACGACGAAGCCGAACGGGACGGGGATCGGGCTGGTGCTGAGCCGCCAGATCGCGGAGGCGCACGGCGGATCGCTGGCGCTCGAGAACCGCCGCGATGGGCGCGGCTGCGAGGCGCGGCTTCGGCTGCCGCTCAAGCAGCCGGGTTGATCCGCGGCCGGCTCCGGCACGGGCCGCCAGCGACGCGCCGTCCTTGACGCGCAGCGCCGCGCGGGCTATTCCCAAACGACCACTGCAACACGGCTCCCGCTCGTCACGGGGCTGCTCCTGGGCTCCGCGGAGGCGATCGCCGCGGGCGCCGACAGCGCGATCATCCCCGGCCTGGTGTGGCTGTTCCGGTGAGCCGCAGACGCCTGCTCTCGACCCGACGAGTCATTCCGCTCGACCGGCTGGACGAGTACCTGGCCCTGTGGAGGGAGGTCCAGCGTGCAGCGACGCAGGCGGGCGCCCGCGCCTGGCTGTTCCGCGCGCTGGAGCGCCAGGATCACTTCGTGGAGTTCATCGAGTTCGGGGACGCGCCGGGCGCGCTGGAATCGGCCGATCTGGTGCGAAGTCGAGCGGTGCTGGACGACACGTTCGGAGCCGGCCAGGGCGACGAATGGGAGGGCGTGGAATGAGCGCCGTCCGCTACCATTGCGCCGTTCCGGCGTGACCCAGCGCCGTGCGGCCTGACTCCGGCCTCCGGTTTCGGCCGTCGACGGTACTTGCCACTTACCCCCCCTCGCGGCAACGCCGGCCGGGCGCGTCCTCGGCGGCCCTCACGGCGCGACGGTCGGACCGGGCCACGGCTTCAGCTCGATCTTGCGCGCCAGGGGCTCCAACGCGCGCTGCGCCTCGTCCAGGTTCGCCTCGTAGATCCGCTTCTTCTCCGGATCCATGTTGGCCCGGAAGTAATCGCTGGTCATGATCGGCCCGGGCGGCCCTTCGGCGACGGCGACGACGTCGCCGAGGAAGAACGTGGCGGCTCCGGCATCCATGGCGTTGGTGACCCGGCACTCGAACGCCGCGCGCACATCGACCAGCATCGGGCAGCCGGTCTCGCCGATGCGCACGTCCAGGCCGCTCAGCTTGTCCCGGTCACGGCCGCTTTCGAGGCCGAGCTTCCAGATCACGTCCCACTGGTCGTTGCGGAGCAGGTGCAGCCCGAACACGCCGCTCGCGTAGATGAGGTCATGCGTGAAGTTGATCTTCGACACGTAGAGGGAGATGCGCGGCACGCTCGGGACCAGGGAGGCGCGCTGCGCGCTGTTGGAGATCATGCCGTTGCGCCGCCCGCCAGCGGACGTCGTGACGGCGACCACCGGCGAGGTGAGGTGGCGCAGGAGCTCGTACAGCGGATCGATCACGGAGCGTCCTCTCGCTTCCAGGTTGACTAGTCCAGCAGGCGCAGCGGCATGACCAGGCACAGGTAATCGGGCGCCGTCTCGCCCTCCCGGGGCAGCGGCTCGATGGTGGCCGCGCGCTCCGGCGCCTTGAACGTCATGCGGACGTCGTCCGTCGGGATGTACCGGAGCACCTCCAGCAGGTACATCGCATTGAAGCCGATGTCCAGCGGGTCCCCGCGGTAGTCGATCTCGAGCTCCTCCTGCGCGTCCCCCAGGTCCGGGGTCTCGACGGTGAAGCGGAGCGTGCCGGCGTGGAACGAGAGGCGCACGCGGTGCGTCTGCTCGCTGGCGACGACCGCCATGCGCCGCAGCGCCTGCGTGAGTGCCGCCCTGTCCGCGACGGCGATCTTGTCGTTGTCCCTCGGAATGACCTGCTCGTAGTTCGGGTACGGACCCTCGATCAGCCGGGTGAAGACCTGCGTGCCGCCCTCGCGGAAGCCGAGGTAGTTGTCGCTCCGGGCCACCTCGATCTCCGATTCCGGCCCGAAGAGTCGCTGGACCTGGGCCATGGCCTTGGGCGGGACGATCAGGTCCGCGGAAGACGGCGCGGGGCCCTCGGCCGCGACCGCCATCCGCGCGAGCCGGTGGCCGTTGGTCGCGACCATTCGCATCTCACGCTCGCCGAGCTGCCACAGGATCCCGTTCAGGATCGGCCGGCTCTCTTCCGTGGATACCGCGAAGGCCGTGTGGTGGATGAGGTCGTGGAGCACCTTCCCGGTCACGCGCCAGCTCTGCGAGAAATCCACGGTCGGGAACGTGGGGAATTCATCCTTCGGCATCCCGTTGAGCCGGAACGTCGCACGGCCGCAGGTGAGCTCGAGGCGGTCTCCCTTCGTCGCGATCCGCGCCGGCTGCTCGGGCAGCTCGCGCGCCAGCTCTTGCAGCTTCTTCGCCGGCACGGTCAGCGCCCCGCCCTCCTCCACCTCTGCGGGAACGCGCAGACTGACCGCGATGTCCAGGTCGGTCCCGCTCATGCGCACGCCCTCTGCATCCGCCTCGACGAGGATGTTCGAGAGGACCGGGAGCGTGGTGCGTGCGGGGATGCTCGCGCCCACGGCCGCCAGGCCGTGCTGGAGGTTTTCCCGCGTGATCGTGAATCTCATGGCCGCCTCGCGCGCCGGCACCCTTGCCGGCCTGAGTCCACACTGAACTTCATGAGCACGATGAGATTGAAATCGTCTCGTAACCGTCGTAGGGGCTGTGGAACATGTGGGCAACTCGCCCCCAATCTCGCATCACGCTGTCACACCGCTCCATAGCCCGTTGGGTCCATCGTGGACAACCGTGTCGGCCCCCTCGCGATTCTTCCCGGGCGCTCACAATGGCACCGTGGACCGTGGAAAACCCGGCGTATTCCCACATGTCCATCCACAGGGCGTGTGGGTTCAACGGACGAGCTCCGCACGGATCGCCTCGACGCGTGCCCGGAACGCGGGGTCTGCGGCCATCTCCTGCTCCACCTTCTCGATGGAGTGGATGACCGTGGAGTGGTCGCGCCCGCCGAACAGCCGGCCGATCTCCACGAGGGACAGGCCGAGGAGCTGGCGCATCAGGTACATCGCCACCTGGCGCGGGACCGTGAGGTCCTTGGTCCGACGCTTCGAGCTGAGCGCCTCGACGGTCACGCCCCAGCTCTGGGCAACCTGCGCGCGGATCAGGTCGGGCGTCAGCTCCGGCGGCTCCTGGGCTCGGAGCACGCCGCCCAGGGCCTCGCGGGCAAGGTCGATCGTGATCTCGCGTCGCGTCAGCGACGAATACGCGAGCAACTTGATGATCGCTCCTTCGAGCTCCCGCACGCTGGAGCGGCAGTTGCGCGCGATGAAGTCGAGCACCTCGTCGGCCAGGACGAGCTGGTCTTCCTCCGCCTTCTTGCGCAGGATCGCGGCCCGCGTCTCCAGGTCCGGCGGCTTGATGTCGGTGACGAGGCCCCACTCGAAGCGTGAGACCAGGCGCTCCTCGAGGCCCGGGATCTCCTTGGGCGGCCGGTCGCTCGTCAGGACGATCTGGCGCTGCGCCTCGTAGAGCGCGTTGAACGTGTGGAAGAACTCCTCCTGGGTCTGCCGCTTGCCCTCGAGGAACTGGATGTCGTCGACCAGGAGGAGGTCGATCTGGCGGTACAGCTTGCGGAACTCCGCAGTGGTGCCGCTCTGGATCGCGTTGATGAGTTCGTTCGTGAAGCGCTCGGAAGAGAGGTAGACGACGCGTTTGCTGGGCTCGCGCGCGAGGACCGCGTGCCCGATCGCGTGCATGAGGTGCGTCTTCCCGAGCCCGACCCCGCCATAGATGAACAGGGGGTTGTACATCCGCGCGGGTGCTTCGGCGACGGCGTGCGCGGCGGCCGCGGCGAGCTGGTTGTTCGCGCCCACCACGAAGCGATCGAACGTGTATCTCTCGTTCAGCGGCGTGTGGAGGGTCACCGC
>DATCLK010000173.1:0-10302 GCA_036563975.1 Longimicrobiales bacterium
CGGCGCCTGGCCGAAGCTGACGCGCAGCTCGCGGAACGCCTCCGGCGACACGCCGGCCAGCCGCCCGAACGGGTGCTGGAGCGCCGCGACGAGCGTGAGCGTGAGCGCGAGCGCCGCGGCGATCGCGCCGGTGACGAGCGAGTGGAGGTGCAGCTCGCGCACCCCGAAGAGGTAGGAGAACGCGACCGTCGCCACGCTCAGGATCCCGAGCACCACCCACATGAGGGTGGGCAGGTCGGCCCGGCTCCGCAGCAGCCGGAGTCGCCGCTCGTCGCCGAGGTCGTCGAGGCGCTCGATGGACCACCGGAGCCAGAGGGCTTCGCGTTCAGTCTGCGGGACGAGGGACAGGTAGCCGTCGCGGATCGCGGCATACGCCTGCCATGCCCGCGCGCTCTCCTTCCCCTCGGCCATGGCGGGCCACTCTTCCGTCTCGACCAGGAACGCGTACTCGCGGATCGCATTCATCAGCCGGTCCCGCTCCGGCGGGGGGAAGGCCGCCGCAGCGCCGTACAGGTCGGCCAGCGCGTTGGCCTCGCGCTCGGTGATCTCGAGCGCCTCCACGTACCGTTCCCAGACCGCGACCACCATGAGCGCGAGCAGCACGCCGGTGAACAGGCTCAGCACCGCGTAGCCGTGGCCCACGACCGTGTTGTGCCGCTCGAGCTGCGGCCGCGGCAGCACGCGTCTCGCCGCGACGAGCCCGAGCACGGCGAGGAGCGTCGCGGCGGGGACGACCAGGGCGAGCGCGAGGGCGAACATGTCAGGCCGCGCGCTGGCCGCGCGTGGCTGCGGCGCCCGCGGGGATCCAGAGGGTGAACGTCGGGCCTTCGCCCGGCGGGCTGCGCACGGTCACGTCGCCGCCGAGTGCGCGGGCGACCTGGCGGCTGATCGCGAGTCCCAGCCCGCCGCCCCGCTTGTCCGCGGGCTCCAGGCGGGTGAACTCCTCGAAGATGAACGCCTGCTTCTCCGGCGGGATGCCAGGGCCCGTGTTCGCGACGTCCACCGCCAGCCAGGCGCCGGGCGCCGGGCCGCCCGTCGCACGCTCCTCGACGCGCACGGTGATGCGGCCGCCCTCCGGTGTGTACTTCACAGCGTTGGAGAGAAGGTTGCCGAGGATCTGGCGCACGCGGCCGGGGTCGGTGTCGACAGAGGGGAGGCCGCCTGTCACTTCCACGCGCAGCTCGATGCGCTTCGCCTCCGCCTGCGGGCGGTACTCCTCCGCCATCTCCGCGGCGACCTGCGGCACGTCCGTCGGCCGGCGCTCGATCGAGAGCTGGCCGGCCTCCGCGCGCACGAGCTCGACGAGGTCGTCGATCAGGTCCACGGCCGCTGCCACAGCGCGGCGCGCGCGGGCGACGGCATCGCGCTGCGCATCCGCCAGGGGGCCGGCCACGCCTTCCTCCAGCAGCGCGAGCTGGCCGGACGCCGCGCCCAGCGGGTTCTTGACGTCGTGGCTGAAGCCGCGCACGAGGCGGGCGCGCCTCTCGGCGGCACGCAGGACCTCGTCGCGGCTGCGCTGCGCCTCCGCCAGCAGTTGCGCCTTGAGGAACGCGAGCGCGGCGAGGTCGCCGAAGGCGTGCGCCCGGGCGAGCTCGTCCTCGCGGAACGGCTCCCGCTCCGGCTCCCGGACCAGCGTGAGCGCGCCGATCGGCCTGCCCCCGGCCGCAAGCGGCACGACGGCCGCGCGGCAGCGCCCGCACACCTCGCGCAACCCGGGCGAGAAGGGCTGCCGGGTTTCCTTGACCACCGGCACGGCCTTGACCCGTCCCTCGATCAGCGCGGTCTCCGTGAAGGAGCCGCGGTAGGGGCCGCGGCTGCCCACGGGAGGAACACGGCCGCCGGCAACGGCGATCACCTCCACCGCATCCTCCTCGAGTCGCACCCGCTTGACGATGACGCCGGCCGCATCCGTGGCTTCGAGGGCGGCCTCCGCGATGACGCTGGCCACTTCCTCGACTGTCACGGCAGCGGAGATGGCCTCGGCTGCGCGACGCAGCGCCTCTTCGGCCCGGGCCTCCCGTTCCGCCTCGGCGCGCGCGGCCCGCTCCTGCACGAGCAGTCGCGCACGCGCCGCCTCCGCCGGCCTGCGGCGGCGGTCCAGCCGTCCCAGCACCGCCCCGCCGACCCAGATCGCGACCCCGAGCACGAGCATCATGGCGACGGACGCGAGCGCGGAGCCCAGCGCGGTGCCGTAGTAGCCCGCGCGCTCGCCCTCGAGCCGCAGCCAGCCCACCGCCAATGGAAGCAGCACGACGAGCGGGAGCAGGCGGCGCACCGCGAGGCCGCCCACGTCCCGCGCGGTGACCACGCTGGCCGGGCCGTGCTCGGGCCGGGACAGGAACAGGCCGACCGCCACCGCGAGGACGCCCGCCGCCGTGGTCAGCGCCAGGCGCACGGAGCTGGCGATGGAGTAGAGCTCACTGGCGCCGAAGGCGTACCCGACGAGCGCGAACACGGCGATGATCGCGGCGCCGAGCGCGATCCACTGCACGGCGACTTCTGCGTTCTGGCCGCCCCTGAGCAGGAGCAGGAACGCGACCCCGAACGCGACGAACGCCCATGCGGTCGTCGGCGAGGGACGTCCGCCGAACGGAAGCCCCATGCCTGCGAGGGCGCGCGGGAAGAGGAGATCGTCGATCCCCAGGTCCACGCCCAGGGCGGACTCGAGCAGGAAGGCGCCCCCCAGCGCCATCAGGAGGAGCGCGCACACCACCGCGCCCACCCGGCGCCGCCGCCCGGCGCGCTCCTCGGACGTCAGCCACAGCCCCGCAGCCGCGATCAGCCGGCCCGTCGCGGTCCACGGCGACATGGGGATGTAGCCCGCTTCCCTGTGGCTGACGATCTCGGCCGGGACCGCCCAGTCCACCAGCACCAGCACGGTGAGGGCCGCGACGAGGCCGGCGATCGTGGGGATCAGCCAGCGCGGAACGAGGCCTGCCGTCCCGCCCGCGCCGCCCCGCGCTTCCGGAGACGGAGTCGCCGGGGCGCCCGCTTCCAGCACGGTTTCCCTCAGAGCCGCCGGACGCGCGCGGCCGGGCCGCGAGGCACCCGCCGGTCCCAGCTCCTCACGCGCCGTGGAGTCCATCCCTTCTCCGGCGCCCCCGGCGCCCCGCCGTGTCTCCGGCAGTGGCCGCCGAATCGCCCGCCGCGCCTCCGCTCCATCGCTGCCTCCTGCCGAACGCTGCCGCGCCAGAGGCGCAAGCGGCGGGCCGGACGCCGATGGCCCGGTCCGGCCGGCGGGCCCAGGCCGGGGAGGCGACGGCTCCATAACCCCGCCGGCCGGGGAGCGCGCCCCGCCACCTCGCGGCTGGCCCGCGGGCCGCCGGTCCCCGGGCGGCTGCCGCGCGTTCCGGACCCTGGCGGGGCGCGACGAGTGGAGGACCGTCGCGTCCGCGGCGTTCTTTCGCGCCTTCCGCGCCTCCGGGCCGATGACCGGACCGAGGTCCCGTCCGGCTCCTGGGCCCCGGGTGGCTGCCGCTTATTCCCAGGGACGCGGGCCGGGGAGCGTCCGCGGAACGGGGGGAACCTTGCACGAACTCCGGCAGCACGCCAAACTTCCAGGCCAGGTATCCGCGAGCCGGCACCGCTGGCTCCGCGACCCCGCGACCCGGGAGCCGAGGACCGACTGCTCGGATCGCCGTGAAGACCGTCCCCCGCCCCACCAGCCTCGCCGCGCGGCTCGCCGCGTGGGCCGAGTCCCTCCGCGGCCGCGCCGAGGACGAGCCGCCGAACGAATCGCCAGAGGATCTCCTGGCCGAGCTCGAGGCGCAGCAGGCCGAGCTGGAGCAGTTGCTGGAGGAGGTGACGCAACAGCGCGACCTGCTGGAGCAGCGCGAGGCGGAGCTCCTGGAGGAGCGGAAGCGGCGGCTGGAAGCGTTCCGGGCGGTCGGGCAAGCGGTGCGGGCGAGCCGGGACGTGGCCGCGCTGGCGCGGCTGCTGGCCGCCGCGGCCACGGAGTTGACGCGCGCGCGCGGCGCGTGCGTGATGCTGCGGCGGCCGGGCAGCCCGCCCGAGCTGGAGATCGTGGGCGGCGGCGGGATCGCGGCGGAGCTGGTGGGGAAGCGGTTCGAGCCGGAGGGCAGCATCTCGATGCGGGCGGTCCGGGCGCGCCGGCCGCTGCTGGTCCCGGCCCACACGGCGCACCCGATCTTCGCCGGGTTCATCGCGCGCCACGCGGTGGAGCGGATCCTGGTGACGGCGATCGAAGGTGAGCCGGGCGAGCCGGCGGGCGCCTTCATGGTGATGGATCCGCGGGACGCGTCGGACGACACGGTCGAGACGCTGGCGGCGCTTGCGGAGCAGGCGAGCGCGGGGCTGGAGAGCATGCGCCGGGCGGCGGAGGCGGAGCGGCTGGGCAGGCGGTCGCGGCTGCTGGTCGCGGCGATGAGCCGCATGCCCGCGGCGGTGTTGATCGCGGATGCCGGCGGCGCGGTGCGGTACGCGAACCGGGCGGCCGCGGCGCTGTGCGGAGACCCGCGCCCCAGGGACCTGCTGGGGCGGGACCTGGACGAGCTCTTCGCGTCTGAGCTGCCGCCGGCGGTGCACGCGCGGCTCGCGGCAGGTGCGCGGCCCGCGGACTGGAGCGGCGAGCTGCTGCTCCGGCGGCGGGACGGGACGCTGGTCCCGGTGCACGTCACGTGTGTGTCCGTGCACCGCAACGGCCGCGCGCCGGGCACGGTGCTGCTCGTGCGGGACGTCACCAGCGAGAAGCGCGAGCAGGCGCAGCTCATGGAGTCGGACCGCCTGGCCCTGATCGGCGGCCTGGTCTCCGGCGTCGCGCACGAGCTGAACAACCCGCTGGGCGCGATCGGCAACTTCGCGGAGCTGCTCCTGGCCGGCGAGCTGGACCCGGACAGCCGCGAGATGGTCGAGACGATCGGCCGTGAAGCCGTGCGCGCGGGCGAGATCGTGCGCAACCTGCTCGGCTTCGCGCGGCGGAACGAGGGCGTGCGCCAGGAAGTCTCGCTGGGCGACGTCGTCAAGCGCACGCTCTCGCTGCGCGTCTACGATCAGCGGAAGAACCGCATCGAGGTGGACCTCGACCTGCCGTCGGACCTGCCGACGGTGTGGGGGAACGCGAACCAGCTCCAGCAAGTGCTGCTCAACCTGGTCGTGAACGCGGAGCAGGCGATCGGCCGCGACGGCCGCATCGTGATCCGTGGCCGCACGGACGGGGACATGGTCGAGCTCGCGGTGGAAGACACCGGGCCCGGCATTCCGCAGGAAGTGCGGCCTCACCTGTTCACGCCGTTCTTCACGACCAAGCCCGCCGGCACGGGCACAGGGCTCGGCCTTGCCATCTCGCGCCGCATCGTGGACGCGCACGGCGGGACGATCGAGGCGTCCGACGCGGAGGGCGGCGGCGCCCGGTTCACCATCCGGCTGCCGCGCCACGCCGCCGGCTGAGCCGCGACGCCGCGACACGGAACGCCGCTGCCATGTCCGCTTCGCAGATCTCCGCCCTCCTCGCTGGCTGCCGTGTGCTCGTCGCGGACGACGAGCCCGCGATGCGCGACGTGATCGCCCGCTCGGTGCGTCGCTGGGGTGCGGTCGCCGTGGAGGCCGCGAGCGTCGCGGACGCGATCGCGCGGCTCGAGGCGGACACGTTCGACCTGATCATCTCGGACGTGAACATGCCCGGCCGCTCGGGCATCGACCTGGTCCGCGAGGTGCGCGGCCGCTGGCCCACGCTCGCCGTGCTCATGATCACCGGCGCGCTGGACCCCACGACGCCGATCCGCGCCTTCCACGACGGCGTCGACCGCTTCCTGCTCAAGCCGTTCACGCTCGACGAGCTGCGCGACTGCGCGGAGCAGGCGCTCGCGGCGAGCCGCGCCCGCCGGCGGGCTGCCGCCGAGGTCGAACAGCTCACGCGCGAGCTGCGCGCGCGCGAAGGAGAGGTGCGCGAGCTCGTCCTGCGGGGCGTCCGCTCGCTCGTCGCCGCCGTCGAAGCCAAGCACCCGTACACCCGCGGCCACTCCGAGCGGGTCTCGCGCTACGCCGTGGCGATCGCGCGTGCGCTCGGCGGGCTGGACACCGAACGCATCGCTCTTGCCGGCGAGCTGCACGACATCGGCAAGATCGGCATCCCGGACCACATCCTGAACAAGCCCGGCCGGCTCACGCATGAGGAGATGCTCAAGGTGATGGAGCACCCGGCGATCGGCCGCCGCATCCTCGAGCCGCTCATCGACGATGCCGAAATCCTCGCCACGGTTCTGCACCACCACGAGCGCTGGGACGGCCGCGGCTACCCCCACGGCCTCGCCGGGCCGGACATCCCCCGCGCCGCACAGGTCCTCGCGCTCGCCGACACGTTCGATGCGCTGACATCCTCCCGCGCCTACCGCGCCGCCCGCGCCGTCGACAGGGCCGCCGAGGTGATCCTGAGCGAAGAGGGCCGGCAGTTCTCACCCGAGGTGGTCGCCGCCTTCCGGGTCGCGCTGCCCGAGCTCGAGGAGACGCTGCGCGCCGCGGCGCTGGCCGCCGCTCGCAGCCGCGGTTGACGCCGCGGCGGCGCTCCTTCCACGTCTCGTCCGACCACACGTAGACCCCGGATCCGCCCACGTATGGATCGCGCACCGGCCCGCGCGCAGGCCTCGCCTCCGCCGGTGTATGGACCGGGGTGCGGCGAGCCGCCGGCGCACGGACCGGCGTGGGGCGAGTCGCCGGCGTGCTGGAGGCGACGACGTCGCGGCCGCGATCGACGGGCGCGCCTCCGCCGTCGTCCTCACTCTGGACCGCCGTTTGCACCCGTTGCATTGCGGCGCACGCGAACGCAGGAGGCGAGATGGCGCGGTTCGACCGCATGCGGTACGACTACCGCGGCCCGGAGTACGACCGGCGCTACGGCCGGTTCGAGGAGGCGTACGCCCGGCGCATCGCGCTCGAGCGCATGGAGCTGGAGCGGCTGCGCCGCGAGCGCCGGCCCTCGCGCCGGCCGCGCATGCCCGACTACGACGAAATGGTCCGGGACGAGGACCTGGCCTACACCCGGCGCCACTGGCCGCCCGGGCAGCGCAGGATCCGGCGCGGGTACTGAGCGCACGCCCCGCGGCGCCGCCCCGTACGACGCTCGCCGCAGGCCGCTCGGGCACGCCCGTCTGGCTCCCCGCACGGCACACGGGGGCACGGCCGTTGCGCCCGCCGCACCCTCCCTCTCATCCCCGAAGCTCACCCCACGCCCGGGAGGTGGCCCCATGTTCTTCCACGACAAGCGTCTCCAGTACAACGCGAAGCCCGAACGGCCCGACCCCGTGTACGCGAAGAAGCTCCAGGAGGTGCTCGGCGGCCAGTGGGGTGAGATCAGCGTGATGATGAGCTACCTGTTCCAGGGCTGGAACTGCCGCGGCCCCGCCAAGTACCGCGACATGATCCTCGACATCGCCACCGAGGAGATCTCACACGTCGAGATGCTCGCCACCATGATCGCGCGCCTGCTCGAGAAGGGGCCCGTGGACGCGCAGGAAGAAGCGGCGAAGGACCCGTTCGTGGCCGCCGTGCTCGGCGGGATGAACCCGCAGCACGTGATCGTGACCGGGCTCGGCGCTGCGCCGAACGACAGCGTCGGCTACCCCTGGAACGCGCGCTACACCATCGCCAGCGGCAACCTGCTCGCCGACTTCCGCTACAACGTCACGGCCGAGTCGCAGGGCCGGCTCCAGGTCTGCCGGCTCTACCAGATGACGACGGACCGCGGCGTGCGCGACATGCTCTCCTTCCTCATTGCGCGCGACACGATGCACCAGAACCAGTGGCTGGCCGCCATCGAGGAGCTCAGGGCGGACGGCCTCGAGGACACGCCGGTCCCGAGCGCGTTCCCGGAGGACCTCCAGCTCTCCAGCGTGGCCTACCAGTTCATCAACACGTCGAAGGGCTTCGAGAGCCAGCAGGGGCGCTGGGCCAGCGGGCCGTCCATCGACGGCAGGGGCGAGTTCGAGTTCGTCGGCGAGCCCGAGCCGATGGGTGAGGAGATCCGCGAGCTGGCGGATGCGAACCCGTTCGCCCTCGGCACGGCCAAGAAGCCGATCCGTGTGATCCCGCCGGGCGAAGGCGGCGAGCGGCGGCGGCTCGCCGCGGACTGACGCGCCGGGCCGCCCGGCCGTCCGGAGGCGAGGGCGGGCCGGGCGGCGGCCCGACGCGCGGCCCGCCGCGGCTTGACCGCCAGGTCGGCCGACCGCAGCTTCACCGCGCAATCCCACCCACGGAGGTGACGATGCCTGCCACGAAACCGCTCCGCCTGCGGCTCCCGGCCGCCGCGCTCCTGCTGTGGGCGTTCCTGCTCCCGCCCGTGTCGCGCGCCGCCGCCCAGGAGCCGACCGTGCTGGACACCGCGATCACGACAGAGCACGTGGTCACGATCAAGGGCCAGCGCGTGCCGTACCGCGCGATCGCCGGCAACCAGCCCGTGTGGGACGAGGACGGCAAGCCGATCGCCACGCTGTTCTACGTCTATTACGAGCGCAGCGACGTCCGCGACCGCAGCACGCGGCCGCTGGTCTTCTCGTTCAACGGCGGGCCAGGATCGGCGTCCGCGTGGATGCACATCGGCTACACCGGCCCGCGGCTGGTCATGATCGACGAGGAGGGCTTCCCCATCCAGCCGTACGGCGTGCGCGAGAACCCGCACTCGATCCTGGACGTGGCGGACATCGTGTACATCGACCCGGTCAACACCGGCTTCTCGCGCATCGTCGGCAACGCGGACCGCAGGCAGTTCTTCGGGGTCAACGAGGACGTGGCGTACCTGGCCCGCTGGATCGACGTGTTCGTCTCGCGCCACGGCCGCTGGACCTCGCCCAAGTTCCTGATCGGCGAGAGCTACGGCACCACGCGCGTCGCCGGCCTCGTCCGGCGGCTCCAGTCATCGCACTGGATGTTCTTCAACGGCGTCGTCCTCGTCTCGCCGACCAACCTGGGCATCCCGCGGGACGGGCCCGTGGGCGACGCCCTCGCGCTGCCCTACTACACGGCGACGGCCTGGTACCACCGGGTGCTCGAGCCCGAGCTCCAGAGCCGCGACCTCGAGGAGCTCCTGCCCGAGGTCGAGGAGTTCACCATCCAGGAGTTGATCCCCGCCCTCGCGCGTGGCGGCTCGCTCTCCCCCGCGCGCCGGGCCGAGATCGCGCGCCGCGTCGCCCGCTACTCCGGGCTTTCGGAGCGCGTCGTCCTCCAGCACAACCTCGCCGTCCCCACCAGCTTCTTCTGGAAGGAGCTGCTGCGCGACCGCGGCCTGACCGTCGGCCGGCTCGACTCCCGCTACCGCGGCATGGACCGGCAGGACGCCGGCGACCGGTACGACTACGACCCCGCGCTCACCGCGTGGAACCACGCGTTCACGCCCGCGATCAACCACTACCTGCGCGAGGTGCTCGGGTACGAGACCGACCTCCAGTACTGGATGTTCGGGCCGGTCAACCCCTGGAACCGGAGCGGCGACCAGACGGGTGAGAACCTGCGCGCCGCGATGGCGGAGAACCCGTTCCTCCACCTGTTCGTGCAGTCCGGCTACTACGACGGCGGCACGCACTACTTCGGCGCGAAGTACACGATGTGGAACCTGGACCCGTCCGGCCGGCTGGCCAGCCGCATGCGGTTCCAGGGCTACCGCAGCGGGCACATGATGTACCTGCGCCAGGAAGACCTCGCCATCGCCAACGAGCACCTCCGTGAGTTCATCCGCCAGGCGAGCGTGCAGCCGGGGATGAAGGCGAGCTACTGAGCCGGACGGCTGTCTCCGCGCTCGCAGCCGATCCAGGCGCCCACGCAGCCGGGGCAGGAGCCGAACGATCGAGCCGGCGGGGCGGTGCGGGCGGCGCCGCCCCGCGTTGGCGGCAGGGCGCCGTCGGATTTCCCCTGGCGATCCGGCGGCCGCGGCGGCCGGCGGCGTGTTCGGGCCCACTGCCGTCCGGGCGCGGCCAGCGGCGGGTCCCCTGGCCGGAACGCTCTTGACGCCGCGTCGCTTCCGTTGTATGAAATTCTGTATCCAACACAACCCGTCTGGACGGCTCGCGTCCCGTCCGCCCCCGGAACCCTCGCCCTGACCCGGGAGATGACCATGACGACGTCCCGATACGCGGCGCGGCACCACGCACGACCGGTCGCGTGGGCCGTTGCCTGGCTGCTCGCTACCGCCCCGGCCAGCGTCCACGCCCAGCCAGCCCGACGCGCCGCCCCGCGCGTGCCCATGGACTCCGCCCGCGCGGCCCAGCTCTACGTGAGCAACCGGCACGAGGACCACCCGCAGCGGAACCACGAGGAGGACATCCGGCGGAAGGCGGAGATGGACAGCACCTTCCGCGC
>DATCLK010000174.1:0-8019 GCA_036563975.1 Longimicrobiales bacterium
ACAGGGAGTCTCGATGAACGGGATCACGACGCAGGAGCGCGGGCCGGCGGCCGGCGTGACAGGGGCGGGAGCGCCGCCGTGCGTGAGCGGCGTGTACGAGTCGGCGACGCCGCTCGTGCTGGAGCACGGCGGCGCGCTGGAGCGGTGGCGGCTCGCGTACCGCAGCTACGGCGAGGAGGGAGCGCCCGCCGTCGTCGTGCTGGGCGGCATCTCGGCGGGCCGCCACCTTTGCGCGTGTACGGACGACCCGCAGCCGGGGTGGTGGGAGGAGCAGGTGGGCGCCGGCCGCGCGGTGGACACGCGGCGGCTGCGCGCCATCGGCGTGGACTGGTTGGGCGGCAGGGGCCAGTCCACCGGCGCGGGCGTGCCGGCGCTCCCGCCGCTGGACACGCGCGACCAGGCCCGCGCGATCGCCGCGCTGCTCGACGACCTCGGCATCGCGCGACTGCACGCGATCGTGGGCGCATCCTACGGAGGCATGGTCGCGCTCGCGTTCGCGGCGCTGTTTCCGGAGCGCGTGGGACGCGTGGTCGCGATCGGGGCGGCTCACGAGAGCCATCCGATGGCGACGGCGCTGCGCGCGCTGCAGCGGCGGATCGTGCGGCTCGGGTTGGAGGCCGGCTTGCCGCGTGAGGCCCTGGCCATCGCTCGCGGCATCGCCATGACCACCTACCGGAGCGCCGCCGAGTTCGCGCAGCGGTTCGCGGGCGCCCCGGAGTGGGTGGCAGGCGTCGGATCGGGAGGGCTGGCCGAGCCACAGGCCGGCGCGATGCGCCGCGCACGCTTCCCGGTCGAGGGCTATCTGGACCATCACGGCCGCACGTTCGCGCTGACCTTCCCGCCCGAGGGGTTCCTTCGGCTGTCCGAGTCGATCGACCTGCATCGCGTGGACCCGGCCACGGTGCGCGTGCCGGTCACGCTGATCGCGGTGGACACGGACACGCTGGTGCCGATCGAGCAGATGCGCGCGCTGCGCGCAGCGCTGCCAGGCCCCGCCGAGCTGATCGAGCTGCACTCGATCTACGGGCACGACGCGTTCCTGAAAGAGACCGCCGCGTTCGCGCGCGTGCTGCGGCATGCGCTGGGCACGGCGCAGGCCGGGGAGGTGGACTGATGGGCACGACGAACGAGTGTCCTTCGCTCCTCGGCGGGCGGAGCGTGCCGGGTGAGGCTTCCACAGCCGTGGGCGCGGGACCTGCTGCGGCGTGGCCCGGGCAGCCCGGCTCGCCTGGCGACGTGCGGTCCGCGGCTTCGTTTGCCGACGAACCGTCCGCCGGTTCGTTCGCCGACGGGCCGCCCGCCGGTTCATTCGCCGGCGTGCCGTCGGCCGGCTCGCCTGGCGTCATGCCGCCTGCGGGGCCGAACGGCGCGGCGCCGGCAGCGCCGAAGTCCGCCACGCGCGCGGTACGCGCGGCGATCGCGACGGATGCGGAGCATGGCGCCGTCGTGCCGCCCCTGCACCTCTCGGCGACATTCGCGTTCGCTGGGTTCGGCCTCAAGGGCGCGTACGACTACACGCGCTCCGGCAACCCCACGCGGGACCAGCTCGCGGCGGCGATCGCGGAGCTGGAGGGTGGTGCGGGGGCGGTCGTGACGGCGTCCGGGATGGCCGCGATCACGCTGGTGGCGCACCTCCTGGAGCCGGGCGACCTGCTCGTCGCGCCGCACGATTGCTACGGCGGCACGCACCGGCTGTTCAAGGCGCTGGCGGGGAAGCAGCACTTCCGGGTCGAGTTCATCGACCAGCGCGACACCCACGCCCTCGCCGCCGCGCTGGCGCGGCGCCCGCGGATGGTCTGGATCGAAACGCCGTCGAACCCGCTGCTCCGGATCACGGACATCGCCGCGACGGCGGCGCAGGCCCGCGCGGCGGGCGCGCTCGTCGTCGCAGACAACACGTTCCTCTCGCCGGCGCTGCAGCGGCCGCTCGAGCTCGGCGCGGATCTGGTCGTGCACTCAACCACGAAGTACCTGAACGGGCACAGCGACGTGGTGGGCGGCGCGGTCGTGGCGCAGGACGCGGCGCTGCACGAGACGCTGGTGTGGTGGGCGAACTGCCTGGGGCTGACGGGCGCGCCGTTCGACAGCTTCCTCACGCTGCGGGGGCTGCGCACGCTGTTCGCCCGCATGGCCCTGCATCTCGAGAACGCAGCGGCGGCGGTGGAGACGCTGCGCGCGCACCCGGCCGTGGCGCGGGTCTACTACCCGGGCCTGCCCGACCATCCGGGCCACGAGATCGCTGCGCGACAGCAGGCGGGTTACGGCGCCATGGTCAGCTTCGAGCTGGTGGGCGGCGAGCCGGCGGTGCGGGCGTTCGTGGAGGGGCTCTCGTGCTTCACGCTGGCCGAGTCGCTGGGGGGCGTCGAGTCGCTGGTCGCGCATCCGGCGACCATGACGCACGCTTCCATGGACCCCGCGGCGCGGCGCGAGGCCGGGATCACGGATGGGCTGCTGCGGCTGTCGGTCGGCATCGAGGACCGGCGGGACCTGGTCGCTGATCTGGAGGCCGCGCTGGACCGCGCGCTCAGGGCCTCACGGCGCCCACGACCTGCTGGTGCCGGAAGCAGTCCGTGACGTGGTCGTTGACCATGCCGGCCGCCTGCATGAACGCGTAGCAGATCGTGCTGCCGACGAAGCGGAAGCCGCGGCTGCGCAGCGCCTTGCTCATGGCGTCCGACTCGGGGGACGTCGCCGGGACCTGCTTCATCGTGCGCCATGCGTTGTGCTTCGGCTTGCCGCCGACGAAGCTCCACAGGAACTCGGCGGCGGTGCCGAACTCGCGCTGGAGGTCGAGGTACGCCTTCGCGTTGCCGATCGTCGCCTCGATCTTCTGCCGGTTCCGCACGATGCCTTCGTCCTTCAGCAGCCGCTGCACGTCCCTCGGGCCGTAGCGCGCGATGGCCTCGGGGTCGAAGTCGTGGAACGCGGCGCAGAAGCCCTCGCGCTTCTTGAGGATGATCGCCCAGCTCAGGCCGGCCTGGAACGCGTCGAGCACCATGTATTCGAAGAGCGTGCGGTCGTCCCACAGCGGGACGCCCCACTCGGTGTCGTGGTAGTGGCGGAGCAGGTCGTTGCCTTCGGCCCAGTCGCAGCGGCGCGGCATTGCGGTTCGGGGTCTCGGGTTCACGTTGATCGGTTGCTCGCGGGGTCGGGCTCCCGTGGGCGGCGGATCGCATGATCGGGCGCGCCGGCCTGGCGGCACGCGCCGAGCCGGCCCGGCGCCCGGTCAGCGCTCGCGGTGCCCGGTGGACCGGCGTGCGCGGCGCCCGAGAGGACCGCCGCCTTCGCGGCACGCGTCGAAATGGTACAAGGTTGTACCATCCGGGCCGGTTGCGAGTGGGTGTGGCACCGGGCTCGCGGCACCCGGCCAGATGGTACAAGGTTGTACCATTCGGATGAGCTCCGGATGCGTCCGCCTCTGTGTACTCCCGGCCAGCTTCCGAGTGCGTGTGCCACCACGCTCGCGGCACGCGGCGGAGCCGCTGCACTCGCGGAACCCGACGGAACCGCGACGCACGCGCGCACCTGGCGGAACCGGCACGCTCGCGGAAGCGGACGAAACCGCCACGATCGCGGCACGCGGCGAAATGGTACAAGGTTGTACCATCTGGCCGGGTTTCGGATGCGTCCGCCTCCGCACACGCCCCGCCGGCTTCCGAATGCGTGCGCCGCCGCGTTCGCGGCACCCAGCGAAATGGTACAAGGTTGTACCATCCGGGCGAGTTCCGGAGACGCGCGCTTCCACGCACACACGACCCGCGCCCGCCCGAGCGACCTGCAGATGCATGCGCCCTCAACCCCGCGGGGCCGCGTTTCGGCAAGTGCGCGGCGGCCGCGCTCCGGTGACTGCGCAGGCGTCGCGCTCCGGTGACTGCGCAGGCGTCGCGCTCCGGCGACTGCGCGGGGGCCGCGTTCCGGCGAGCGCTCGGCGCGCCGCACGCGACTCACCGCCGGAACCGGTACGCCACCTTCAGGAAGAACCCGTCGGTCGTGCGCTCGAGTCGCGTCGGGCCGATCAGCGGGCTGCGCTCCAGCGAGCTCCCGTAACCCACGTAGACGGCGGTGCCGGGCTCCGGCTCGTAGGACGCGAGCAGGTCCACGCGCAGCGAATGGAGATCCGCACGGCCGGCCGGCTCGCCGTTCACGCGCAGCGGAGCGCCGGTGCGCGCGTCCTCGAGCGCGGCACGCCGCTCCGCGCGGTACTCCCCGACGGCGCGGAAGAAGAGCGGGCGCGTCGGCTGGACCTCGACCTTGACACGGGGGATCAGGGTTCGCGCGAACTCGGATCCGTCGCGCACGCGCGTGATCCGCTCGAACTGCGTACTCGCCACGAGGCGCGCCCAGGGCGTCGGCCGCACCGAGAGCGAGCCGTCGATGGTGAAGCCGGTCCCTTCCGAGCCCTCCGGGAAGATCGCGGTCCTGCCACCGCCCGCGGACAGCGAGGCGTCGAAGCGGCGGAACGTCGGCGTGCTGATCCCGATCTCCAGCTGCGGGCCTGACACACGGTCCAGCGGCGTGTACGGCTGCGGGCCCGCCGCCGTCTGCGTCTCGTAGCCCGCGTAGTCCGCCGCGTCCAGCTCGACGAAGCCGCGACCTGCCCCGACCTCCGCGCTCCAGCCGCCGCGCAGCCGCACCTCGAGGGAAACGCCCTCGTCGCCCTCGATCGCGCCGTCGCCGATGGCGCCGTAGCGCCAGAGGCGTCCCGCCGTGACGAACGCGGACCAGGTCTCCAACCACGCGCCGGGCGCGCCGTACCAGGTGAAGCGGTTGAACGCGTGCCCGTTCACGATGCCCGTGCGCGGGACGAAGCCAGCCCGCGCCTCGAAGTCCTCGCCCAGCCCCGAGAGCCGATAGTTGAAGCCCCAGGCGCGGCCGGTGCGGTCGAATGTCAGCCCCCAGATCGGCGCGCTGCGGACCGGCTCTGTGCCTTCACGCGTCCAGGAGCCGCCCAGTTGCGCCTCCACGAAATACAACCGGCCGAACACGATGCGTGTGTCCGCAGCGAGCACGCGGTTGTAGTCGGGCGCGCCGGAGAGGCTGCGGTCGGTGAACGTCAGCCCCACGAGCGAGCTGGCGCCGAAGTCGCGGCGCAGGCGGGTGACGTTGAACAGCGCCTCGCGGCCGGCGGCGTCCACGTCCTCGTCCACCGCCGTCATGTGCGCGACGGCGAGGCCGCCCAGCTTGCCGGTCACCTTCGCGCCGGCCACAGGATCCACGATCTGGCGGGTGTAGATGAGCTGGCCCGGCGTGTTGAACAGCTCGATGCCCTCGAGGAAGAACGCGCGCTTCTCGGGGAAGAAGAGGGCGAAGCGCTCGTTGACGGTGACCTGCCCCTCGTCGGTCTCGACCTGGCTGAAATCGGGATTGACCGTGGCGTCCAGCGTGAGGCCGGTCAGGCCGACGCGCAGGTTGAGCCCCGCGTCCGGATCCGGGTCGCCGCGGCGGAACGCGCCGGAGATCGGGTCACGGCTGCCGGGCGCGCTCGCGGTGAGGAACGGCTGTGCCTCGAACACGATGCCGCGCTCGAGACCGCGGAGCCCCGTGATCGTGCCGGACTGCGCGAGGAAGCTCGCGCTCGCGCGGCGCACGTCCGTCCACGTGTCCTTGAAGCCCGTGCGCTGCACGTTGCGCTCGATGTTGAGTCCCCAGGTCTGCTCCTCTGCGCCGCTGAAGCGAAGACTCTTGAAGGGGATGCGCACCTCGACGACGTACCCCTCCGACGTGATGCGCCCGCGCGACTCGAACAGGAAGTCCGGGCTCAGGTCCGTGCCGCCGCCGAACATCCGACCCGCACTGCCCGCGCCCTCCGTTCGCACGCCGTCCTGCTGCACGCCCAGCGGGTTCACTGCGAAGACGTACGCGCGGCGGCGGTCGTTGAACGTATCCAGGTAGATGACGACGTGGTCCTCGCCGCTGATCGCGTCGCGATCCGCGTTCGTCGCGCGGATGCTGCCGGGATCGCGGTCGTAGGCGAGGATGCCGAAGTGGATGGCGTCGGGCGAGTACCAGACGAGCACCTCGGTCCGTTCGGCGGCCGGGCGGCCGTCCGCCGGCTCGAGCTGCGAGAAGCCGGTGAGCCGCACGGCCTCGGCCCAGGCGGGTTCGTCCAGCACTCCATCGACCACGACGGCGGCCTCGATGCGCGGGACCACGACCTCTGGCCGGCCGCGGCCCTCGACGACCAGCGGCGATGCCACGGCTACCTGTGCGGTGATCAACGTTGCAACGAGAGACACGGGTCTGCTGCTGCCGGATGCTGACGGTTGCGTTGCGCTGCCGCGGATTCGCTACCGCGGCGGGCGGGCAAGCTAACGTGTGGGGGGCGGGGCTGGAAGGGGCGGGGGTGGGCGGGCACGGGCGCGAGGACGGGTACGTGGCGAGTGTTCGGGCACGGGCACGGGCACGTGTACGCGTACGCGTACGGGGGCCCGCCTCGCGGACGCCCCGCTCTCGCCCTAGCGCGGCTGGGCGCGAGCGGGGGTCGCCGGGGGTCAGGAGCCGTCACGTCCCTCCCCACACCGGACCCAGCCCCGCGATGAGTCCGGCGTACACCAGGATCCCGTCCCACAGGTTGCGGAGGCGCAGGTTCTCGTTCGCCGCGTGCTGGTTGTTGTCGTGGTTGACCATCGGCACGATGATCAGCGGCGTCTCCAGCACCTCCTCGAAGATGGAGAGCGGCAGGCTGCCCCCGAGGATCGGCACCTCGAGCACCGGCTCGCCGAGCACGGCCGAGATGCTGCGCGTGACGGCGCGCGAGGCGGGCAGGTCGAGCGGCGTGCGCATGGCGGCGTAGCCGTCGCCCCAGGTCAGCTTGGCGACGCGCGGGTGCGCGCGCAGCACCTCCGGCGACGGGTCCTGGCGCACGATGTGGTAGCCCTGCGCGCGGATGTGCGCCTCGACCAGCTCCTTCACGCGCGCCGGGTCGAGGTCGGGAACGAGGCGGATGTCGAACGCGGCGGTGGCGCGGTCGGGGATCGCATTGCGCGCGGCGCTGCCCACGCTGCCGGCCGCGATGCCGTCGAGGTTGAACGCGGGACGCATGATGAGCTCGGCGAGCCGGCCGTCGCCTTCGGTGCGGCCGAGCGCCAGCTCCACGCGCAGCTCGTCCTCGATGGGCGGCAGCGCCGCGAGCGCGGCCCGGTCCGCCGCGGATAGTGGACGCACGTCGTCGTAAAACCCCTTGATGGCGACGTTGCCCTCGTCGTCCCGCATCGAGGCGAGGAGGTGGACGAGCATGACGGTGGGATTGGGCGCCCAGTTGCCGTAGTGGCCGCTGTGCAGCACGCGCGTGGGGCCGTACACCGTGATCTGGCCGCCGACGACGCCGCGCACGCCGAACACGACCTGCATCCGGCGTGTCTGGTGCACGGGGCCGTCGCCGAAGATCCAGAGATCCGCGCGCAGCAGGTCCGCGTGCCGCTCGAGCATCCTCCGCAGGTTCGGCGAGCCCGCCTCCTCCTCGCCTTCAAGGAAGAACTTGAGGTTCACGGACGGCGCGATGCCCGCTGCCTTCAGCGCGTCCAGCGCGGCGAGGTAGGCGACGATGGGCGACTTGTCGTCGCTCGCGGAGCGGCCGTAGATCCGCCACTCGTCGGGCAGCGGGGCGCGTGCTTCGTGCCAGGGCACGATGCGCGCGCCGTCCTCGAGCCGGCCGGCGCGGAGCGTGGGCTCCCACGGTGCGGTCACCCAGTCGCCGCCCTCGACCGGCTGGCCGTCGTAGTGCGCGTACAGGACGACGGTGCGGCTCGCGCCGGGCGTGTTCAGCTCGCCGTACACGGCGGGCGGGACGTCGTCGTCGAGCTCGAGGAGCCGCGCACGCACGCCGCGGCGCTCGAGCATCTGCACCAGCAGCTCCGCGTTGCGACGGATGTTCGGCAGGTCCGCGGCGACGTTGGGGACCGCGAGCAGGGTGCGCAGCTCCTCGATGACGGCGAGCTCGTGGCGTGCGCGGTGTTCGGCGACGGCTGCGCGGATCCGGTCGGGCGGCGGCGCCGCCTGGGCCAGGGCGGGGGCAGGGGC
>DATCLK010000175.1:0-13329 GCA_036563975.1 Longimicrobiales bacterium
GCGGCGTTCAGGTTGTTGGTGTACGCCGCGTGGTGCTTGGTGTGGTGGATCTCCATGGTGCGCGCGTCGATGTGCGGCTCGAGCGCGTCGTAGGGGTAGGGCAGCTCCGGCAGCTTGAACGGATACGCCATGCGTCCCTCCTCCGGTTGAGGCCTCCCGGCCGGGAGGCGTTCGTTGGCGTTCGGGTCGGAGCGGACAAGCTGCGGCTTTCAAGGCCGGAGGTCAACCTGTGGAAATCCTGCCCCGCGGCGAGGAGCCGCTGATCTGGGCGCACGTCGCCAAGGCGCACGGGAGGTCAACCTGTGGAAATCCTGCCCCGCGGCGAGGGCGCGCCCGCTCGGCCACGCACGCGCCGACACCTTCTGCCCCGTGGGCCGAGAGGTCGAGCGGACAGACGCCGCGTTGCGATTCCGCGGCCCGTCGAGCCGCGCCGCAGCGCTTCGAGATCCGCTCGTCCTTCCGAGCTCTCCCGGAGGAGCGTCAGGAGCCACCAGCGCGTGCCGTCGGGGTGGAGCTGGCTGCTGTCGACGCTCCGCACGGAGGGATCGAATCCGGGAGTGTGTACAGGACTTCGATCGGCGCTGAGCACGGGGACGACGTCGCCGCAGCAGTCCTCACGGCGCCCGATCTCGCGCTCGAAGGAACCGTCCCACGCGTACCCGGGGCCGACACGCTCGCTCTTCTTGAGCAGCCCGCGGCTGCCAGCCGTCCCGCGCACCGGGGACCGACAGGTAATGTCTGCACCTGTCATTGGCGGACGCCGAGCCGCCCCGCGCGGACCCGGGGCCGACACGCTCCGCGTACTCCCTCCGGGTCCACGGTCACCGGCCCTCGGGCTGCGCGACCGCCAGGATCTCCAGCAGGACACGCTCGAGATGCCTCCGGGTCCACGGTCGACTGCCGGGTGGCGCCGGTCCACGCGTTTCCCCTACCGCGGGAGGCGCGCTGCGCCGGGGAGGAGAACAGCGAGCGGAAGCGGTCCCGGTCCCGGGCTTGGCCGGCGGGACCGGCGATGACGTTTCAGAGCGCGGCGAGGATCGCGTCGACCGAGGCGACGTCCTCGGGCCGAGCGGCGGGCGGCGCGGCTGACTTCTCCTGCGCGGCGGCGCGTTCGGCCGGCAGGGCGAGCAGCACGCATGCGAGCAATCCGAGACGGCGGCGCGAGGTGCGGATGGTTGTCCCCCGGATGGACAGTGCCCGGATGACGCCGCGCGGACCGAGGGGCGGCCCGCGGAGTGCGGTAGCGGCGTCACGCATCGGGCCCGGAATCTTGCGCGGGGGCGGCGCCTGCACGACCCCGCGCCGCCAGCGCAAATGGCCGCCAGGCCGCGAGGCGGCCGCCCGCGGTGCCCGGCCGGCCATTCGCTGCTACACTACTTGTTGGAGAGCGTCCGCCAGTAGACCCTCGGACCGCCCATCACATTTTGTACAGGCACGCCGCACGCACTCCCCTTGACGGAGTACTGGCCGGCGGCCAGGTCGAAGACCTGCTCGACGTCGTACTCGCAGGTCGTGACATCGTCACCGTGCACCAGCGTCAGCGTGCCGACGTGGCGCCCCTTCTGGAGGAGCAGGCGCGTCGGCAATGAGCCGTCGTCGAACTCCAGATGCAATTCGCCGGTGTACGTCAGCTCGCCGCTGGCGGTCACGACCGAGGAGTTTCGGTAGCCACGGTCGATGCCGCAGTCCTCGTAGCGCCTGACGTACGCTATCCGGCGGATCTTGACGTTGCCTTCTTCCTCGAGGGAGATGCTACCCTGGAACGTCATGCTCCCACCCGCCGGACAATCGACGTGGTGCTCGAACTCGCCAGCATCGCCCGTAAGGGAAATCCCCGGCGCGAGCTGTGCGAACGCGACCGCGGCGCTGGACGGGCTGTACGGCGGCTCGGTCGGCCCCGTCTCACATGCCGCCACGATGCCGAGCGCCAGCAGCGCGCCGGCGCCTGCTACGCGGGCACGATCAAGCTGCATCGTTCACCTCCTGCTTCGCTGTTGGTGGGAAGTCGAGAACGCCGACGGTCCCGCCGAAGCGATCGGGCACCGCGACGAGCCCCGGTGGTACGGCCCAGTCGCCGCCGTCCACCCGGATGTTGACGTGGTAGACGCCTGCGGGCTTGCGGAACGTCTCCTCCCACAGGTCGGGATGCTGCGTGGAGCGCCGCAGCGTGACGATCTCCCAGTCGGTGATGTCGCCCTTCAGCTCGACGCGCCGGGCGCCGGGCACGCGCAGACGGACCAGGTAGACGCCCGGCTCGATGGGCACGACCGCCGGCGCCGGGGGCGGGACGTCCGCCGGCCGCGCGGCTTCGGGCTCCTTGCGCGCCGACCGGAAGTCCACGCGCAACCCGACCTGCGCGAAGCGGCCACCCGGCTGCGCGAGCTCCGGCCGCTCGGGTCGCACGCCGCCGGCGAGGACGATGCCGAAACGGCGCCAGACGGGGATGTCGGTCTCGCCGAACATCCACTGCCGCGTCCCGCCGGTCTCACCGCCGAAGCGGTGGCCGGCCGTCACGCGCAGGGCGACGCGGCCGAGCCGGTGCAGGGCGTTCAGCTCGCCGTCGGTGTAATGGCCGCTGAGGTCGGTTCGGCCGGTGCTGGGGAGCTCCGGCAGGGCCGGATCCAGCGTGCGGAAGGACGCGGACCGCCCGCCCTCGAACCAGGTGCTGCGCACCTCCAGCCGCAGCGCGGGCAAGCCCCCGCCGAGCGTGACCGTGATGGTTTGCCTCGGCCCCTCACCGAAGCCGCCGGCGATGGCCGCGCTGCCGGTGACGTGCGCCGGGCCTACGTTGCGTGAGACGTCGAAGCGCAGCCCCGAGCGGGTGTAGGCGTCGCGGCCCGCCGCCAGGCCGGCGAACAGGTGCAGCGCGAAGTCAGGGGCAGTGTCTGCCGCAGGCCACGTCAGCCGCGCGTTCAGCCGCTGCTCGTGGGTGCCGTCGCCGAGGACTGCCGCCATCGGCCACACGACGAAGCGGGGGTCCTCATCGAAGAGCCGGTCGAACGCGCCACCCCGCGTGCCGCGCGGCGCGTCCGGCCATGCCGGCGGAACGCGGCTCTGCGCGGCGGCCTCGGTCGGGGTCACAGCCGCGGCGAGCGCGCACGCGACCGTGGCGATGGCCGCGCCTCTCATGGCCGCACCCCGCCGCCAGGACCGGCCACACGGCCGTGTCGGATCAACGCCTGGGCCCGGACGGTGGCCGCTTCCGCGGCCGGCGCGCCGGCCATCATGTCTCGCTCGACCAGCCGCTGGAGCGACACGAACTCCGCCGCGGAGAGCCGCGCATCCAGCATGGCCGTGATGAGGTCGACCGACTTGTCTGCGGGGACGCCGCGCGACATGAGGTAAACCAGCCCGGCCAGCCCGCCGGCGAACGCCTCGCGCGACCGGTGGGGCCGCAGTCGCTCGAGCTGGGCGGGCGTCGCGCCCGCAGCCAGCGCCGCGGCAGCGAGGCGCAGCGCGTCGACATCGACGTCGTCGCCCAACGCGTCGCGCGCCGTTGCAAGGTCGCGGATCAGCGCGCGCACCGCGCCGACGATCGCCTCGCCCGATGCACCCTTGCTCTGGCCCTCGAGCGCCTTCTGCACCAGCGGCTCCGTGGGCAGTCCGAGCGCGCCCGCGCTGTCCACCAGCGCGCCCACGGCCGCAGCGGTCTGCGGGTCCAGCCGCTTCTTCAAGCGCGCGTCCTGGGCGAGCGCGTCTCCCGCTCCGAGTATGAGCCCGAACACGTAGGCGAGTGCGACAGAGGCGATGGACCGCGTGCTCATCGCGCCTCCGTAGGAACGATGTACGCCACCGATGTGGGCAGGCCGAAGTCGTCGTACGCCGTCACGGCCTGTGGGTCCGCGCGCCATTCCGTGCCGTTCACCAGGTACGCGTAGCGCACGGTGCCGGGCCGGAGCCGCACGACCGCGGACCAGACGCCGTCGCCCGTCCGCGCGAGCGGCGTGGCGTTGGGATCCCAGTCGTTGAAGTCGCCGACGACGCTCACGCTGCGCGCATCGCGCGCGTGCAGGACGAACTGCGCCGACGCCAGCTCCTTTGCTGCCGCGGCCCGCTCCGGCGTGCTCGCCCGCCAGAGCGCGAGCCAGAACGCGCTGGTCAGCGCGACGAGCGCGATGGCAGCGGCGAGCGCGGCTGGCGGCGAGAGGATCCGGCGCGCGGCGCGCACGTCCTCCGCCCGCAACGCTGCGTGCAGCCGCGCGCGCGCCTCCGGGCGCGCAACGGGCTCCCTGCGCAGCGCCTCGAGCCACGGCTCGAGCCGCGGATCCAGCTCGCTCATGCTCCATCCTCCATCAACATGGCCAGCACCTGATCGGAAGCTCTCTTCACTCGCATCTTGAGCGCGCTCACGCTCGCTCCGGTGATCGCCGCCATCTCCTCGTAGCGGAGCTGTTCGACGTGCTTCAGGAGGAACGCCTCCCGCAGCTTGGGCCCGAGCGCGGCGAGCGCGGCCTTCAGCTTCGGGTCGAGGTCGTCGTCGGCGTCGTGGGCGGGTTGCACCGGGAACGTGTCCGGGTCCTCCCGCTCCCACCACCGCTTGAACAGCAGGCGCCCCCGGCGTGACCTCTGCGCGTGCGAGCGGCAGCGGTTGAGGACGATGCCGAGCAGCCAGGGTCGGAACCCCCGCGGCGTCCGGCCGCGCCGCAGCGCGCGGTAGGCGCGCACCAGCGCCTCCTGGACCGCGTCCTCCGCGTCCTCTCGCTGGCCGAGGCTGTGCCACGCGAAGCGCAGGCAGGTGCCGTAGTACCGGTCCACCAGCGCGTCGAACGCGGCCGTCTCGCCAGCCCGCACGCGTCGGATCAGCTCCTCGTCCGCCATCACCGTCATGATGACCTCACGAGCGACGTGCCGCGTCACATCCGTGGCTAGAGGCCCAGCGCGCCGGAGCGGCCGGCGCGGCGGGGCGGGGCAATGGAACGCTGCGGCGGGCGCTGCGGGCGCAGCGGTCACGGGCGTCCGGCCGGCGTCCATCACGGGCCGGGGCGTGAAGCGCTGCGGCGGGCATTGTGGGAGGGCACCACCCGGCCGCGGGGCAGGCGCGTCCCCCGGAAGGAGGACGGCCGCCTGGGCCGGTTTCGGCCGGCCGGCCGGGGGCACGCGCGTCCCCACGACCGAGGGCGGCCGCGCGGGCCGGTCTAGGCCGGCCGGCCGGGGGCACGCGCGCCCCCACGACCGAGAACGGCGGCGCGGGCCGGTCTAGGCCGGCCGGGGAGGTGCGCCGGTCTCGGCCGGCCGGAGAGGCGCGCCGGCCGTGGTCGGATTGATGGAAGGCAGGAGCCGCCTGCCGGTGCCGGCGGACGAAGTCCTCGAAGCGCTCCGGCAGGGCGTGGTCGGATCCGTGGAAGGCAGGAACCGCCTACCGGGCGAGCAACGCCTCGAGCAGCCCGGCGAGGCGGTAGCCGGCGAGGGCGATGCGGGGGGCGGCTGCGGCGTAGACCTCGTCCAGGTACCGCGCGGGCGGCGGCGCGTCCCGCTCGAGGTAGGCGGGGTAGACGGCGTGCTGGGCCACAGCGAGCCCCTCGCGCGCCCACGCCTCGAAGTCGGTCGGCTCGGCGAGCTCGGCATTGAAGCTCGCGCGTGGGTACTCGCGCATGAGCGCGCTCGCGATCCGGCCGACGTACGCGGCATCCGTCTCCTCTTCAACGCGCGGGAAGCGCTCCCTCAGCACACCGTCCCAGAAGCTGTGCAGGTTGCCGTGTTCCCCCAGGCCGAACGCGTTGCCGCCCCGGTCACCATCCGGGTCCACTGCGGTGACGCGTGCGCTGCTGTGCAGCGGCTGGTGCAGATCGCCGACGAGGTGGAGCAGCCATGCCAGGTCGAGCCCGCGCTGCGCATCGGGCCTCACACGGTCGCTCACCATGAGGGAGAGGCGTTGGACCTGAACGAGGAGCTCGCCCGTGAGGGGCCGGTCCAGCTCGATGGCCGGGCCGCCGGGGGCCTCCTGGCGCCAGAGGAAGTTGACGTAGTGCCAGGTCGGCTGGTGGTAGCGGTGCGACGGCCGCGCGCTGTCCCGGATCTGATCCGCCCAGAACGCGGCGGCCTCGAACAGCTCGCGCTCGCGCTCGGCGAGTGGCCGGCCGTCGGCGGAGAGCAGCGCCGGTAATTCGCTGTCCTCCGGCGCGGCGAGGAGCAGCGCGATGGCCTTCGCGCGCGCGCCCGGGCTCATGCATTCCCAGGCGATGCGCGCGATCACCCGGTGCCCGACCTGGTCCCAGCCGCGGGCGGGTGCGGGCAGCGTCGCCAGGGCGACGAGCGCTAGGATGAACGTGCGGGCTCTCATCACAATGCGCGCAATGCTTTCCCTCGGGCGGCGGCTTCCTTCGCCGACGGCTTCCGGCGCTGGCGGCGGCTTCCGGTCCCGGCGGCGGCTTCCGGTCCCGGCGGCGACGGCGTGCGCCTTTTCGGAGATGGTACAAGGTTGTACCATCGGGCGATCGAAGAACCTCGTCACGGCGCCGCTCCGGAATTCGGAGATGGTACAACGTTGTACCATCTGGCCCTGGAAGAAGTCCGTAACCGGCGGGTCCGGACAACGGAAGATGGTACAAGGTTGTACCATCTGACGATCGAAGGAGCTCGTAACCGCGCCGGTCCTGAAAACGGAGATGGTACAATGTTGTACCATTCTCGCGGGCGTGGGCGCCCGCCGGCGTAGGAGCAAGGCCGGCTCGCGCACGTAGGAGCAAGGCCAGCCCGCGCACGAGGAGGGCACGACCGATCATCTCACGAGCGCGGGCGCCCCTCGGCTGCCGCCTACGCGTGGGTTTGCCGCCCGCGCCAGCTCGACTCCCGCGCCCATCGTTCCCCGCCCGCGCCCCCGCCCGGGTTGCGGGGCCGGGGCGGCGGGGCGCCCTTGCCCTGGCCCTACGACGCGTACAGCTCGATGATCCGCTCGATCGCCCGCCGGCACACCTTGCAGAACGGCACCGGGTTGCGGCTGAACATGATGCAGTCCAGCTCGGGCCGGTAGAGGCCGCGCGTCTCGTAGCCCGCACCCTCGAACGCGCCGACCTTGCCGGCGTGCGGCTCGGCCGCGAACAGCGCAGTCTCGCGGCGGCTCTGCTCCTGGAACAGCGCGCCCAGCTCTTCCGGCGACGCGCCGCGAGACAGCAGCTCGCCGCGCCGCCGCCCGATCTCACGGCCCAGCTCCTCGTACACCGCCTTGCTCCACGGCGTGGGCAGCGGCGTGCCGGGCTCGACCAGGTCCGCCCACTTCACCCGGGCCGGGTCGTGCAGCGCCGTGATGTTCGGCTCCCACGGCTCGACGTGCTCCGTCTTGCCGGTCTCGTACGCCACGTCCGAAGTGTAATACTCGTCCGCCAGGCCGGCGAAGTGGTGGCCGAACTCGTGGATGAAGACGTACTCCGCGAAGTCCGAGTCCACTGCCACGGTCGCGTGCTCGTTGTAGATCCCGCCGCCGCCGTACTGGTCGTCGTTCACGAGGATCACGACGAATTCGTAGGGCGCAGCAGACGCGGCGTCGCGCAGCGCGCGGTTGTCGAGCGTGAGCACGTAGCGCTCGGAGCCGAAGATGTTGTACTGCACTCCCAGCGGCGTGCGGCGATGGATGTCGGACTGCGGCCGGTGCACGCCGCTCTCCGCCGAAGGCAGGTCCAGCGCGCGCACGTTGAAGTCGGCCCGGCGACTCTTGAACGGCTCCGTGTTGAACAGCGTGTCGATCATGCGGCGCGCGTCCGCGTGGAACTTCTCCAGCTCCGCCGCCGTGTAACCGTCGCCCAGGATCAGCAGGTCCACCTTCGTCGCCGGCGGCCCGTTCTCGAAGAGCGTCCACACGCGGCCCGCGGGCGGCCGGTCTGCGGGGTTCACATCCACGGACGCGGGATCGACCGTCGTCGTCCAGAGCTCCTGCCACGCGTTCTGCGCGTCCCGGCGTTCGAGCACGATGCGCACGGGGTGCTTCGGCCAGGGGAAGCGGAGCGACTCGTGGAACGTGCGGTGCGTGGTGCGCGCCTCGGGCGTCGTCTCCCACTCGCCGTAGATGGACGCGAAGCCGCGCGAGTAGAGCACCTCGCCCGTCTGCGGGTGGATGACCTTGAAGCGGTACTTGCCGAGGTTCGTGTCATCCACCAGGCGCGTCCGGCTCCCTGCCCACACCCCGTCAGCCACCACGCGGTCGAGACTCACGATCTCCGTGCCGCGCCCGCCCGTGTGGAAGTAGTCCAGGCGCATGGTGCGCGCCGTGAAGTGGGCATCGAAGTCCGGCGGCGCGGGCACCTCTTGCGCCACGCGGAGGCGCAGGCCGTCTGCGCCCCGGTCGATCACATCGACGTCCGGCGGCGCGGGCGCCGCAGCCTTCGCGGCGACATGGGCCAGGGCGGGGGCGAGGGCAGGGGCGGGGGCTGCGAGCCCCGGCGCGGCCGCGGCCGCGAACGCGATCGCAGCGAGCGTGTGGATCAGCAGACGTCGCATTGTGGCTCCGTGTCGGTGCGGGAGGTTCGACTCAGGAGTGCTGTACCCGCGCGTCGTCGGGGGTTTCCCCGCGCTGCGCCGGCCGGTCGGGCAGCGCTGCGCTGCGGCCGGCCGCTCGGGCTTCGACGGCCGGCTGTGCCTGCCCCGTCCCCACCGTGCGGCTGCGCCGCTCGACCAGGATGACGTCACGCCAGACGCCGTTCATCTCCCCGATCCGCTCGCGCACCCCGACCTCGCGGAACCCGTGCTTGCGGACCAGGGCGCGGCTGGCCGTGTTCTCGGGGAAGATGCCTCCCTGGAGCGTCCAGAAGCCGAGGCGCTCGGACTCCGCGATCACGGCGGCGAGCAGCGCGGAGCCGACGCCGCGGCCGCGCGCACCGTCTGCGACGTAGACGCTGACCTCCGCAACGCCTCTGTAGACGAATCGCCGTGACACGGGGCTCAGCGCAGCCCAACCGACGACCTGGCCGTCCAGCGCCGCCACAATGCGGCACTCGGGCAGGTGTGCAGCGTCCCAGGCGTCCCAATCGCCCGGGTCGGTCTCGAACGTCGCGTTGCCGCTGGCGATGCCCTGCCGGTAGATCTCGCGCACGGCGTCCCAGTGCCGCGGCTCGAGCGGCGAGAGCGTGAGTGGCATGACGCCGGCTCCTTCACATCAGATCGAAGTCCCCGCCCAGCACGCGGTCAAGCCGGCCGGTCCGCCAGCCGCGCACGCTGTCGCGCACGAGCGGCGAGGGCCGCTCGCGGTAGCGGCGCACGATGACGCGGCCCTCACGGCCTTCGCCGCTGCCCACGCCCTGCCGCGCGCCGCCCTCGCGGGCATCGCGCGCGGCGCGGGCGTCGCGCCCCCCGTCTTCGCGCTTCTCGCGGGAGAACGCGCGCAGCGCCTGCTCGCGCGGCCCGCCACGCCCTGCCGGCGGCGGCTCCTCGGGCTGCGGCGCGACGCGGACCAGCACGCGCGCGCGGCGTGTGCGGCCTTCGTCCGGGACTTCGAGCACGTGATACCCGGCCTCGGGCTCGAGGATCGTGAATGCGCCGAAGCCGCTGATCGCGAGCAGCAGTCGGTACGGCTCGCCGCCACCGGCCGACTCTTCCAGCACCTCGAGGCGCATGCGGCGCTTCTTCGCCCATGCGCGATACATGTCGCCGAGCCGGCGAGCGAACGCGTCGCTCAGCTCGGCGTCCTCGCCGCTCCGCGAGGCGCGGACCAGGAGGAACGCATCGCGCGGGCGCCCCTCGAACAGCCCCTCGCACGCCTCGCCGACCAGGTAGAGCTGCTGCGCGAGCCGGCGGACGAGGTCGCGCGGGAAGCGCGCCCGCTCGCCGCGCGCGCCGCCGGTCAACCGCTGGAGCAGCGAGCCCGCCGTGTCGAGTCCGACCTCGATGCGATCCATGTACTCGGCGAGGCCGAGCGTGGCGAAACGCTCGGGCGAATCCCAGAAGCCGGGCGCGGCCATGGATGCGAGCGCCGCGTCCTTCCGCTCGCGCCACGCGTCTGCCTCGATGATGCCGCGCAGGTGCTCGTACTCCGCCTCGAGCGCTTCCACCTCCGCCCGCGTGCCCGTTCCATCGAGCACGATGTCCTCGAGGCGGAGCGCCGCCGCGCCGTCGGCGAGCACGGCCGCCGGCGCCGCCTCTGCGTCCGGCAGCTCGCCGGCTGCGTCCGGGTCCACGAACTCGACCTCGAGCGCATCCCCTTCCGCGCGCACGAACAGGAACTGGTCGCCTTCGGGGACTTCGCGGTTCACGATCGTGAGCGCGAGCGGCGCGAGGAAGTACTGCTCGACGGCGCGGCGCAACGGCCGTGCGCCCAGCTCGGGACTGAACCCCTTGCGCAGCAACAGGTCGAGGGCGGACTCCTCCCACTCGATGGCCCACTGGCGGTTGCGCAGCCCCCGGCGGTGCAGCACGTCCGTCAGCTCTTTGTGCAACAGCTCGCGCATGAGCGAGGGGCCGAGCGGCCGGAACACGACGATGCGGTCGATCCGGTTCAGGAACTCGGGCCGGAACGTCTCGGCCAGCACCTTCTGCACGGTCGCGGGCGAGAAGGAGAACGCCGGGCGCGCGAAGCCGATGGCGCTGCCGGCGGACACCGCCGCGCCGAGATTGGACGTCATGATGATGATCGTGTGCCGGAAGTCCGCGGTATTGCCGCGTCGATCCGTGAGCCGGCCATCGTCGAAGACCTGGAGGAACAGGTCCCAGACCGCGGGGTGCGCCTTCTCGAACTCGTCCAGCAAGAGGAGCGAGAACGGCTGGCGCCGCACCGCGTGGACGAGCGCGGTGCCGTCCGGGACGTCTGAGCGGTCGCCCAGCAGCCGGTCGAGCGACTCGGGCGTCTGGAACTCGCTCATGTCCAGCCGGATCATGCGGTCGGCCGAGCCGAACAGGTACTCGGCCGCCGCCTTGGCGAGCTCGGTCTTGCCCGTGCCCGTGGGCCCGACGAACAGGAACACGCCGAGCGGGCGGGACGGGTCGGTGAGCCCGGCCTTGATCATCGCGACGCGCTCGACCAGGCACTCCACCGCTTCGGGCTGGCCGAGCACGCGGCGCGCGAAGAACGCGCGGAGGCCCTCCAGGTCGAGGCCGCGGCGCTCGTCCAGCACGCTCAGCGGCAGGCCGGTGAGGCGCGAGAGCGCGTCGAGCAGGTCGTCCAGGGTGATCGCGCCCGCGGGGTCGGCGCCGGCGGTGATGCGACGTCGTTCGGCCAGCTCCAGGAACTGGAGCAGGTTGCCGGGCGCGGCGCGGTCCACGAGGTACTGGCGGGCGAGGTGGTAGGCCTCGGCGAGGGTCGCCGCATCGATGCGCGGCGGCCCGCCCGCCGGCGTGCGGCGCTCCGCCCACTGCCGCGCCAGCTCGAGCGTCTCCTCCGAGCCAAGCGGCGCCATGCGCACGACGACGACCGCCGAGCGCAGCGACGGGTGCTGCTGGAGCAGGCGCTCGAGCGCCGCAGGCCGCAGCTCGCCCACCACCCGCAGCTCGCCCGACTCGATGTGTGGGAGCAACTGATCCAGCAGACCCGTGGGGCTGTACTGGTGTCGGCCGGCCCAGAGCAGCTCGTGGAAGCGCGGCACGTACCACACCACGTCCTTGCCGCCGAGTTGCCCGATCAGGACCTGGACGCGCTGCTCGAGCTGGCCGACGAAGCTCATCCCGGCCATCAGCTCGGTTGCGCCGGCCTCGAAGAGCGGCACCCCTCTCCGCGCCAGCCGCTCTGCCAGCGCGCGCACCGCCGCCGTCTTGCCCACGCCCGCCTCGCCCACGAGCAGCACGGAACGCGAGGGCTCGCGCAGGAGCTGGCGCAGCACCTCCTCGACGCACGCGACGAGCGCCGGATGCTCGATGACCTCGCGCGCCGTGGCCGCCGGGTCGTCGCCCCAGACACGGCCGATGGCACGCAGCGCATCGAGGTCGAGCCGACTGCGCTGCGATGCGTGGAGCTCCTCGTGCAGGGGTGCGGGCACTCGCTCGCCCAGCCGCCGGAGCAGCTCGCCGAGGTGCGCGATGCGCCCGGCGTCCAGCGTGGCCAGGTGGTCGCCGAACGTCGGCGCCTCACCGGCGGCGATGCGGCCAGCGACGAATTCGGCCAGCACGCCGAGGAGGAACGGGTCGAGCCAGCTCTCGTCCACGCGGGTGAGCACCGCGCCGACGAGCGGCTCCTTGACGCGCGCGGCGAGCGTGCGCAGCGCGAACCAGCGCTGCCAGAACGAGCGGTCGTTGATCGCGGCGAGGATCGGGGCGACGAGGTCCGTATCGTCGTCGCGCCGAGCGAGCGCCTCCAGCGCCATGCAGGCCACGATCGGGTTACCGCCCGTGTAGTAGTCGAGCAGCTCGGCGGTGGAGCGGCCGCTCTCCATCGCGGCGACGCCGCGCGCGAACTCCGGATGGCTCAGCAGGTCGCGCGGGTGCGCGGACTGGTCGAAGAACTCGCGCAACCCGGCCGCGATGGCGAGCGGGTCATCGGCGGCGCCACCACCGGCGACGTCTTCGGGGTTCCGCGGCTCGGCGGACGAGCCCGTAGCGCCCCGCGGCGACCGCACGCGACGCAGCACGACCGCGCCAATGGCGGCAGCGGTGAGGATCCCGAGATAGGTGACGAGCTCGGACAGTCGTGCGCTCCGCGTGACGTGTACCAGCCGGATGCGGCCCGCGGCAACGAGGCGGCCGGGTCGCCGCCCTCAGTGCAGGTGGGACCGGGCGGCAGTAGCGGGCATTCTCACCCAGCCCCCGTCCGCCTGCCGGAAGTTGACGACCTCGATCGTGGTATCCTGCCACCCCCCGTGGTGCTTCACGGCGTCGCCCGGCCTGATGATGCTGACGTAGTATGCGGCGCGGTGACGCCCGATGTCCACACCGACGAGAACATGGCCTGCAGCCGCTTCATAGCCCGTGGCATCGATGGTCCACCAGGTCTTCGCCACGCACTCCGGACAGTCGCGTACCACCCGGAGCAGGGGCTCGCTCCCGAGCAGTAGCGTGTCTCCATCCGGCTTCCATTCCACCCAAACGGTGACGGTGTCCTGGCGCGTGTGCTCCCGGATGAACCGAAGCACTTCCGGATCGGCGAGCAGTTGCGGCACCAGCGGCGCCGCCAGCCGGCTCTCGACGGGCGTCGGGCGCGGGAGGCCGGACACCTGGATGGCCTGCGCAACGAGGAAGAACTCGACCGCCACGCGCTCCGTCCCGGCCACCTCCACGACTTGCAGGTCCATGTGGTATCCGATGAGCTGGGCGGAAACGTCGTGGCGGCCGGGCGGAACACCGCGCAACTCGAAGCGCCCGGCCGAGTCGGCGAGCGTCCCGATCCCCAGCGCGCGGATCTGCACGAGGGCTCCGGCCAACGGCTCCAGCGTGTCGTCGGCGAAAACGCGCCCGGTCAGTGTGGCGCCGTTCTGGGCC
>DATCLK010000176.1:0-3033 GCA_036563975.1 Longimicrobiales bacterium
CGGCCTGCTCGGCACCAAGCCGAGCTGGGACCTGATGATGGACTGCGACACGCTGCTCATGGTCGGCACCAGCTTCCCGTACGCCGAGTTCCTGCCGAAGGAAGGCGATGCGAAGGCGGTGCAGATCGACATCGAGCCGCGAATGCTCGCGCTCCGCTACCCGGTGGACGTGCCCCTCTGCGGCGACAGCCGCGAAACCCTCCGGCTCCTCATCCCGCTGCTGCGGCGCAAAACGGATCGCTCCTGGCGGGAGAAGATCGAGAAGGAGGTGAGGAAGTGGTGGGACGTGCTCGAGCACCGCGCCATGAACGACGCCGAGCCGATCAACCCGCAGCGCGTCTTCTGGGAGCTGTCCCCGCGGCTGCCAGACCGCTGCATCCTGACCGCCGACTCGGGCTCCTGCGCCAACTGGTGGGCGCGGGACCTCAAGATCCGCCGCGGCATGATGGCCTCCCTCTCCGGCAACCTCGCCACGATGGGCCCGGGCGTGCCGTACGCGATCGCGGCGAAGTTCGCGCACCCGGATCGGCCGGTGGTCGCTTGCGTGGGGGACGGCGCGATGCAGATGAACGGGATCAACGGGCTGATCAGCGTCGCCGCGTACTGGAAGCGATGGCAGGACCCCCGGCTCATCATCCTCGTGTTGAACAACCGCGACCTGAACCAGGTCACCTGGGAGCAGCGTGTGCTCGCGGGCGATCCGCGGTTCGAGGCCTCGCAGGAGGTGCCGGCGATGTCCTACGCGCGGTTCGCCGAGCAGCTCGGCCTGCGCGGCGTACTGATGGAGAAGCCCGAAGACATCGTCCCCGGCTGGGAGGCCGCGCTCTCGGCCGACCGGCCCGTCGTCGTGGACGCGCACACGGACCCCGAGGTCCCGCCGCTGCCCCCGCACATCACGCTCAAGCAGGCCAGGAACTTCACGGCATCCATCGTGAAAGGGGACGCGCACCGCTGGCGCATGATCAAGCAGTCCGCGCGCGATGCCGTGGAGAGCTACGTGCCGGGCCGGGGCAGGGCCGACGATTAGGCCGCCACCGGGGCCTACACCCACCGCCGCGGCGGACGCCGGCGCGTCGCCGCAGGAGCGGATCGAATGAAGGCTCGCGTGCAACCGCTCGGGTTGGAGCGCCCGGCACGGCGCCCGCCGCGTATCCTGCCCGCGGCGGCGGCGCCATCGCGCAAGGATGGCGAGGAGCTGGCGCGCATGCTCCGCGCCCGGATCGCAGGCGAGGTCCGGTTCTCGGCCGGCGACCGCGGGCTCTACGCCGACGACGCGTCGAACTACCGCTTCCCGCCGCTCGGCGTCGTGATCCCGCAGACGGTCGACGACATCGTCGAGACCATCGCGGCGTGCCGCCCGTTCGGCGCGCCGGTCGTCTTCCGGGGCGGCGGCACCGGGCTCGCTGGCCAGACGGTCAATGCGGCGGTTGTGATCGACGTCTCGAAGTACCTGCGCGCCGTGCTCGACATCGACCCGGCGCGGCGGCGTGCACGGGTCCAGCCGGGCACCGTGCTGGATGCCTTGCGGAACGCGGCCGCGAAGCACGGCCTGACCTTCGGCCCCGACCCCGCCACGCACGGGTGGAACACGCTGGGCGGCATGATCGCCAACAACTCGTGCGGCAGCCACTCCGTGCAGGCGGAGTTCTACGGGCCCGGCGCCAGGACGTCGGACAACCTGATCTCGCTCGAGGTGCTGACGTACCGCGGCGTGCGGCTCCGCGTCGGCGCCACGACCGAGGCGGAGCTGGACGCGATCGTGCGCGGCAGCGGGCCGGCAGCCGAGATCTACCGCCGCCTCCGCGAGCTGCGGGACCGCTACGCGAATCTGATCCGCGAACGCTACCCGAAGATCCCGCGCCGCGTCTCGGGCTACAACCTGGACGAGCTGCTTCCCGAGAAAGGCTTCAACGTGGCGCGTGCCCTCGCGGGCACCGAGGGCACGTGCGTCGCCTACCTCGAGGCGGAGCTCACGCTGATCCCCGACCCGCCGGAACGGGTGCTGCTCGTGCTCGGCTTCCCCGACGTCGCGGCAGCGGGCGACCACGTGCCGCTCGTCCGCGAGCATCGCCCGCTCGCCATAGAGGGGCTCGACGACCGGCTCGTCGCCGATCTGCGCGTCCAGGGCTTCGAGCGCGAGGTCGCCGAGCTGCTCCCCGCCGGCGGCGGGTTCCTGCTCGTCGAGTTCGGCGGCGACACGCCGGCCGAGGCGCGCGACCGGGCCCAACGACTGATGGATGGGCTGCGCCGCGCAGGCAGCCCGCCTGCCATGCTGCTCCACGACCGCCGCGCCACGGCGCACGAGCTGTGGGAGCTGCGCGAGGCGGGGCTCGGCGCGACCGCGCTCGTGCCCGGGTTGAATCCCGCCTGGCCCGGCTGGGAGGACTCGGCCGTCCCGCCTGACCGCGTGGGCGACTACCTCCGCGACCTCCGGCGCCTCCTGGGCGAGTTCGGCTATCAGGCCTCGCTCTACGGCCACTTCGGCCAGGGCCTCGTCCATTGCAGCATCGACTTCGACCTCGTGAGCCGCGGCGGCATCGCGCGTTACCGGGAGTTCGTCGAGCGCGCGGCCGACATCGTCATCGGCTACGGCGGCTCGCTCTCCGGCGAGCACGGCGACGGCCAGGCGCGTGGCGAGCTGCTCACGAAGATGTTCGGGCCCGAGCTGGTCCAGGCCTTCCGCGAGTTCAAGGCGATCTGGGACCCGGACGGGAAGATGAACCCGGGCAAGGTCGTGGACGCGCGGCCGCTGGACGCGGACCTGCGACTCGGCCCGGACTACGAGCCGCCGCGGCTGGAGACGGCGTTCGCCTTCCCGAACGACGGCGGGAGCTTCGCCCGCGCGATGCTGCGCTGCCAGGGCATCGGGAAGTGCCGCAAGCTGGACACCGGCACCATGTGCCCGAGCTACATGGTGCTGCGCGAGGAGAAGCACACCACGCGCGGGCGCGCGCGCCTGCTCTTCGAGATGCTCCGGGGCGACCCGGTCACGAACGGGTGGCGCGACCATGAGGTCAAGGAGGCGCTCGACCT
>DATCLK010000177.1:0-4247 GCA_036563975.1 Longimicrobiales bacterium
ACCCGACCTTCAGCGTCACCTGCCAGTGGGCGACCTTGCCATCCTCGAGGTGGCCGCGGATCTCCTCCACCGAGAACCAGCGGAGGTTGTGCACGGTCTTGCTCGCTCTCTCGATGGCGCCGCGCACCGCATCCTCGATGCCGCTCTTCGAGGAGCCGGTGAGCTCAATGGACTTGTATACGTGCTCTGACATGGGGCCTCCCGCGGATACGTCCGAACTCCTCCGGCCCACCCTTCGAGCGGCCGGCTCACCATAGCGGCAGCTTCACGGACGGCTCGCCCTCGGACGGGTCCGTGCTCAGCCAGCCGAGACCCCACTCCGGGATGGTCGCCAGAGGCACGACCTCGTTGGGGCGGCCGGTTTCGTGTCCAGCCCGTACACGAACGCGGTCTTCGGCAGCCACGCATCGGTACCGCCGATGCCCAGGCGGATCTCGCCGTTGGACAGGACATCGCCCCGCGTGAAGGGCACGTCCACGTGCACGGGGTACCAGTTGGCCGTGTACTCCTCCAGGTCGTCCTGCGGTGTGTCCGGGATCGTCTGGTCCACCACCGTGTTGCCAGCGGCGACGATCGTGAGCTCGATGGGGCTGTCGGTCTCGACATCGGCTCCGGACTCCGTGTAGACCAGCAGCAGCACGCGGCGGATCAGGGTCGAGGACGTCCCCTCCCTCACGAGACGCAGCGGCATGGTCAGCTTGCCCTCGCTGCTGTCCGTGCTCAACCAGCGGTCCAGGTCCGTCTCCATCGCGATCGGGATCACCCGGCGCTCGCCGCGGCCCAGGAGGAGGACGTGCTGCGGGCCCCACGCGTCATCGGTCCGGATGCCCAGCCGGATCGATGAGTTGGTGAGCAGGCTGGTTTCGATGGGGATGGGCAGGTCCTCGACGGCCAGCGCGCCCTGGCCCTCGCCGAGCCAGTCGCTGTCGGGGCCGTGCCCTCCCGAAAGGAATCCCTGTCCGCGCAGAAAGCTCAAATCCATGTCGACGATGTCTTCGCCGTCGACGTTGATGGTGAGGTTGAGGCGGTTGGCGTCCGTGCCCGCGTCGTCTTCGTTCTTGGTGAGTGTCGCCAGCCAGAGCCGATCGACCGCTGCCATGCGCGCCTCCGGGATGAGCGCAGCGGCGAGACGGCAAGCTCCGTGCCCCGTGCGCGTTGCGACTGTCTCCAGCTTTGCGCTCCGCGACGCCCGTGCGGCTCCCGCGCGCCGCGCGCCAGCAGGGCGAGCACGTAAAGCAGCGCGCGCCAGGCCGGCGAATGCGGGCGGGCGCACAAAGCGGTCAACGCTGCGGAGAGCAGCCAGCCCGCGGCCACCGTGCGTGCTCAGCCCGCCTCGTCCGCGAGCATGCCGTCGTGCGGGCCGGCGGACGTGACGAACATGACGCACACGTCGCTCAGGCACGAGTCGCCGTGGGCCTGGCCGCCGGGCTGGAACCAGTAGCTGCCGGGGCCCAGCACGGCGGCGTCTTCCTCGCGTTCGCCCGCCGACCAGTGCTTCATCTCGCCCTGGATGACGACGAGGTGGTCGTCCGCGGTGTGATAGTGCAGCGGGCCGCTCCCCTCCGGCATCCGGAGGTACATGGCGAACGGCCCGGTTACGCGATCACCCCACAGGACAGCGATCTGCGGGCCGTCCGGCCGCGCGGGGTCGACCGGCACGAACTACGCCTGCTCGAAGGGGACGACGACATCCGTTCTTCGGTGCCAGCGGCAGCGCACGCGCCGAGCCCGGCGAGCGCGAGCATGGCAACGGCCGCGCGAACGCGCGGCGTCGCTCTGCGGCGACAGCAGGCGATCACGCTTGCTCCCTCCCTCAGGACGTACGCGAAACGCGGCGAGGGCGACCTCGAGGCGGGCGGCTGGAGCGGCGCGAGCCGGGCGCGACCCATGGGGCCGCCCGCCCACATGGATGCCCCTCGCTCCAGAACGCCCGGTGTGAGGTTTCTCGGACTCGTGGTCAGGCCCGCAGACCGTCGATGCGGTACACCGCGACGTACTGGACGCCCAGCTCGTCGGCCTCGACCTGGTAGAGGCGGCCGTCACGCACGTACGGTGCGATGGCGGCGGCGCGGGGCGGGGCAGGGAACGCGCCGAGCAGGCGGCCCTCGGCGTCGAACACCTCCCAGACGAATCCATCCTCGGCCGCGGCCTCGACCCACATGCGGCTGGTCTCGTCGAATAGGATGTGGCGGAGCGCGGCGCGGTACGACGGCCGCTCGGGCTCGCCGGGCTCGCAGCGCAACGCCGGGTAGGTCACGCGCAACTCACGGTACCGCCGCATGCCCTCCTCGTACAGCGCGTCCGTGTACGGCAGCAGCGGCCGCTCGCGCGTCACGACGCGCAACGTGTCGCCCGCCGCGTCGAGGAACGCGATGCGGTACTCGGCCGTCCAGGCGATCGCGATCGTGCCGCCCGGTGGCGGGAGGGCGTACTCGACCGTCGGGACTTCGGGCAGCGTGACGACGTAGAGGGCGCCGTTGGGCAGGCGGCATCGCGCCGCCGTCCGTGGCAACCCGGCCGACGCCTGCACGGGCAGCCGGAGTGGCATCGGGATCGTGTCACGCGGCCCGCCAGCCGTGAAGCGTGCGAGCGCGAGCCCTTGCCCCGTCGCGTCCACGATGGGGGCGTAGAAGCCCTCGTCGCCGAGTGGGTGCAGCCGGATCTTCGGCCCGCTGATCGGGACGTGCCGGATCGTCTCCAGCCACTCGCCTTCGCGCGAGAGCATGCCGATCCGCGCGTTGTGCGCGTCCATCGCGGCGAGCCTGCCGCCGTCGAGCCACGCGAGCCCGTGGAGCAAGGCGAACTCGCCGGGCCCCGCGCCCTTCCTTCCGATGGTGCGCAGGTGCCGGCCGTCCGGCGCGAACACGCGGATCTCCTGCGCCATCTCGTCGGCGACGTAGACGTTGCCGTCTGCATCCGCGAGCACCGCGCGGATGCGGCCGAACTCGTCGGGACCGCCCTCGACGGCGCCCAGCCGCAGGACGCGCTCGGCGCGCCACGCGGGCGGCGTCCCCGCGTTGCCGATACGGACGACGCCGCCGGCCGTATCGATGCTCGTTTCAACGCCCGCCGCACCCGGCTGCTGCGCGCCGCCGCACGCGGCGAGCAGCGCTGCGAGTCCGGCGCAGATTCGCCCTGTCCTCATGTGCGGCCCTCGTGCGCGCACGCACGCTCGCGGGCACCGTTGCAGGTCAGCGGGTCGGGGCAGCCACGTGGGTCGCTTTCAGATCACGTTGCCTCCCGCCACGCCTCGTGGATCGGATGCCGCGCGACGGTTCGACGGTTGCTCTCGCGCGGAGGCCTCGCCCCTCCCGCCACCGGCATCAACCGCCGGCCGGGTCAGGCGCCGTGAGCTGCTGCCGCAGGCCGTGCTCGTCCCATTCCTGCCAGCACTCGGCGAGCTTTCCCGCCTCGGTGCGGCAGAAGAACTGCTCGGTGACGCTCACGCGCCGGCCCGTGGGCGCGATGCCGCCCCACTCTCCCTCGTGAGTCCCGACGAAGGAGATCCGCGCGGCCGCGTACTCGCCATCGGCCACGACCTGGTCCACCGTGAAGCGGATGCCGGGGAAGCCCTGCAGGATCGGCCTGGACAAATCCCACAACGCTTCGCGGGGCAGCGTCGCCGTCCGCCCGCTTGCGTGGAAGACGACCCTGGGCGCGAGCGCCTCCATTGCGGCCGCGCTGTCTCGCAGGGAGAGGCCTTGCTCGAAGAGCTGGCGGAACAGCTCTTCGGCCGTGGGACCGCTGGGCGGCTCCGGCGCGCCGGCACAAGCCGTGGCCACGAGGACAAGCGTGGCAGGCACGAAGCGATGCGTTCGCAGTCTCATTCGCCCCCCTTGCTGCAGGTTCGACTCTTGCACGAGGACGCGCGGCCGCCGCCACCGATCGTCGCCCGCGCATCCGCCGCCACACTGCTCCAGCCCGCATCCCGCACCGGCTCGAGCTGGCGCCTCACCGCCGCGCCGGGTCCCGCAGCAGCGCCCGCAGCGACGCCGCGCGCTCGTCCGGCAGCCACCCCGGCGCGAAGTGGCCGTCGTCGTTCGGCACGAACCCGGGGATGAAGCCGGGATCGTAGCCCTCGTCGACGCCGGGGTGGAGGAGCCCGTCGTCGTCCTCGAGCTGCCGCCCGGCGCCGTCCCCACTCGCTGCCGCGGCCAGCATGCGGTTCCGGTCCGGCGGCGTGACGCCCAGCAGGTGTTGCACGAAGAAGTCCCAGCGCTTGCGCTCGCCGTACTCGCCGCCCGAGC
>DATCLK010000178.1:0-22860 GCA_036563975.1 Longimicrobiales bacterium
CGAAGGCCTCGCCCAGCACCATGCGAGCGATGTCGGCGCGCCGCGCGCCCAGCGCCATGCGCACGCCGATCTCGCGCGTGCGCTGGCCGACCGCGTAGGACATGACGCCGTAGATCCCGATCGCGGCGAGGATGAGCGCGATGGCGGCGAAGCTGCCGAGCGCGAGCATCGCGAAGCGCGTACGCGCGACGGAATCCTTCAACAGCGACTCCATCGTGCTCACGCCGTAGAGTGGCAGGGCCGGGTCAAGCCCGCGCAGTTCCGCGCGCACCTGGGGCACCAGCGCGAGCGGGTCCTCCCCCGCGGTCCGCACGACCAGAGACATCTGCGTGAACGGATGGAACTGCCGGTGATCCCAGTAGATCTTCGCCCCCGGCTCGACGCCCGGGCCCTGGTGGCGGACATCGCCCACGACGCCGATCACCTCGGCCACCAGCGTGTCGCCCCACGGCATCGAGATGGTCTTGCCGAGCGGGTCGGTTCCCGGCCAGAGCTCCTCCGCCATGGCGCGCGAGATGACGACGCGCAGCGGCGCGTCCGCGTGGTCGCCCTCGTCGAAGACGCGGCCGCGCAGCAGGGGGATGCCGAGCGTGCGGAAGTAGTCGCGGTGCACCCAGCGGACGTCGGCGATGGGCAGCTCCCCAGGCGGTGGGACGGGCCGGTCGTTGGCCCAGAACAAGGTCGCCGATCCGCCGCCGGCGAGCGGCGGGAACGTAATGGTGGACGCGGCCTCGACGCCCGGCAGCCGCGCCACGCGCTCGACCAGCGCCTCGAAGAAGTGCGCGCGCTCCGCATGGGTGCCGTAGCGGTCGAGCCCCGCTTCGATGGTCGCGACGAGGAGCCGCTCCGGGTCGAAGCCCGGTCCCGTCGCGAGCAGCCGGGTGAAGCTGCGCACCAGTAGCCCCGCGCCGACGAGCAGCACCAGCGAGAGCGCGACCTCGGCGACGACGAGCGCCGAGCGCAGCCGGCGGCCCTCGCGCCGGCCGGCGCGGCTGCGCTCCCCGAGGGCGGAGCGCAGCTCCGGTCGCGAAAGCCGCAGCGCCGGCGCCAGCCCGAACAGCGCACCGGTCGCGCCGGTCACGGCGAGCGCGAAGAGCAGCACGCGGCTGTCGACCGCGATCGAGCCAATGCGGGGGATCGCCGGCCCGAGCGCGACCAGGGCGTCCACGGCCCACCAGGAGAGCAGCACGCCCAGGATGCCGCCCGCCGCCGCGAGCACGAGACTCTCCGTCATGAGTTGCCGTGCGATGCGGCCGCCGCTCGCCCCCAGCGCGGCGCGCACCGCCATCTCCTTCTCCCGGTCCGTCGCCCGCGCGAGCAGCAGGTTCGCCACGTTCGCGCACGCGATCAGCAGCACGAAGCCGACCGCGCCGAAGATCACGAGCAGCGCGCGCCGCACGCCGCCCACGACCTGCTCGTGCAGTGGCACGATGGTGATCCCCCAGCCGGCCTGCCGGTCCGGCTCTTCCACACGCAGCCGTGCGGCCAGCGCGTCCATCCGGGCCTGCGCCGCCTCCACCGTCACGCCCGGCGCGAGCCGCGCCAGCACCTGGAGGTACCGGCCGGCCGCCTGCCGCGCCTGGGCGGAGAACCGCGCCGGGCGCCACACGTCCCGGGTGCCCGTGCGGTTGGCCGAGGCCGCCGGTTCGAAATCGAAGTCCGGCGGCAGCACGCCGATCACCTCGTATGCCTGGCCGTCCAGCGTGATCGTCGTGCCGACCACGGCGGGGTCGCCGCCGAACCGGCGCTGGAAGAAGCCGTGGGAGAGGACGACGACGTGAGGCGCCTCCGGGACGTCGTCGCGCTCATCGTAGAGCCGCCCCAGGTGCGGCGTGACGCCGAGCAGCCGGAAGAACGCCCCCGTCGTGTACACGCCGCCCACGCGCTCTGCCTCGCCCGCGCCGGTGAGCGTGGCGCTGACCTCGAGCACCGCCGCGATGTCCTGGAACAGCCCCTCCTGCTCCTGCCAGATGAAGAAGTTGGCGGGCGAGACCACGTTCATCGTGTTGCCGCGCTGGAGGTCGTGCTCCCAGATGCTGACCAGCCGGCCGGGGTCCGCGTAGGGCAGCGGCTCGAGCAGCACCGCGTCCACCACGCTGTAGACGGTGGTGGACGCCGCGATGCCGAGACCGATCGTGAGCGCGCCCACGACCGCGAACAGCGGGCGCTTGCGCAGGGTCCGCAGGGCGAGGCGGAGGTCCTGGGTCATGGGAAGCTCTCCCGTGCAGAGTGGGTCGCGGCGGCCGGGCGCCGTCGCGCGTCAGGCAAGGGACAAGGACCGTGCCCTGCGGTCGCGGGGCCGTAACGCGCTGCGGGGCAACGGGTTGCGCTCCTCCCTCGCCGCCGCGCCGCCGCCCCGTCCTGACCGGCGTCGGGACGGCGCATCCCGCAGATGGACACCCGATTCCCGAGCGCCGCGCGGCCCGCGCCGGCCGGTATCCCGCGCCTCGGCGAAGGAGCGGAGCGAGGCCGCCGATGCTCGGCGGCGCGGGGCCGGCGGCAGGCCCCGACTTGACGCCGGGCGCGAAAACCCGCCTTTTACTGCCACTCCCCAAGATCCGGTTGACGGAGCACGTCCCATGCGACGCCTCGTCCCCCTCCTCCTGGCAGCCGCCGCGCTCGCTACGTGCCGGCCGTCCACGCCCCAGCCCGTGATGGACCTGTCCGCGTTCCGGCTGGTGGACCTCAGTCACGCGTACAACGCCCAGACGATCTACTGGCCGACGTCGCCCTCGCGCTTCCAGCTCGAGCGCCTCGCGTACGGCCCCACGCCCGGCGGCTGGTTCTACTCCGCCAACGCGTTCGCCTCGCCCGAGCACGGCGGCACGCACCTGGACGCGCCCATCCACTTCGCGGAGGGCCGCCTCACCGCGGACCGGATCCCGCTCGAGAAGCTGGTCGCGCCCGCCGTCGTCTTGGATGTCACGCGCCAGGCCGCCGAGGATCCGGACTACCGGCTCACGCCGGAGGACGTCGCGGCGTTCGAGCGCGAGCACGGCACCATCGCGCCGGGCACGATCGTGCTGCTGCGCACGGGCTGGAGCAGCCGCTGGCCGGACGCGAAGGCGTACCTCGGGGACGACACGCCCGGCGACGCCTCCAACCTCCACTTCCCGTCCTACGGCGAGGAAGCGGCGCGGCTGCTGGTGGAGGAGCGGCGCGTCGCGGCGCTCGGCGTGGACGTCGCCTCCATCGACTTCGGGCCGTCGCAGGACTTCGTGGTCCATCGCATCGCCGCGGCGGCGGACGTGCCGGGGCTCGAGAACTTGACCAACCTCGACCAGCTCCCGCCAACCGGCGCCCTGGTCATCGCGCTGCCGATGAAGATCGAGGGCGGTTCGGGCGGGCCGGTGCGGGTGATCGCGCTGGTCCCGCGCACCAGCGGCGGATCCTGAACCCGGGGGCCGTGAGGAATTCGCGTGCTGCGGACCGAGAGGATGCGCGTCCCGACCGCCGCTCCGTGGGCGGCGACCGTGGGCTACTCGCGCGCCGTGCGCGTGGGAAACCACATCTACGTGTCCGGCACTGCGCCGGTGGGCGACGACGGGCAGGTCGTGCACCCGGGCGACCCTTACCTCCAGGCGCGGCGCTGCCTCGAGATCATCACGGCCGCGCTGGCCGAGGCGGGCGCCGGGCCCGAGGCCGTGGTGCGGACGCGCATCTACGTGACGGACGCGTCGCGCTGGCGGGAGGTTGGCCGCGCGCACGGGGAGTTCTTCCGGGGGGGCCGCGCCCGCGACCACGCTGGTCATGGTGGCCGGGCTCGTCGATCCGGCGATGCTGGTGGAGATCGAGGCGGAGGCGGTGGTGTGACGCGCGCACCGGCTGCTGCGTCGTATGGTTCTGGTGCCGCGCGCGCCCGCGCCCGCGCGCGCGTGGGGCCGCGGCTCGCGCGGCGCACCGGACGGGCGCCTGAGGACCGAACACACGCTGATGTGGAGGGCTTCGATGAGGAAGCGACTGGTATGGTTGGTCTTCGCTTTAATGGTCGGCGGCGCCGGCCCCGCGGCGGCCCAGGTGGCCTGGGATTCGCCCCTGCTGTTGCCGCCCGCGCCGCCCGCCGGCTTCGGCATCTACCTCGTGGAGGCGGCGGGCGGCGACCTCGGCGTCATGGCCAGTTGGCGCGGCCAGGGCTCGATCTTCGGCTTCCGCGGCGGGATCGCTGAGCAGGAGTTCACGGAGGATCTCGCCGGCTTCGGCGGGATCGACTTCAGCGGCCGGCTGACCCGCGCCTCGATGGACTTCCCGCTGGATGTGGACTGGGTCGCGGGCCTCGGGCTGGGAGTCGGCGATGACGCGACGCTGTTCAGCGTCCCGTTCGGCGTGACGCTCGGCCGCCGGCTGGACGCGGAGGGCGCGGCGTTCACGCCGTACGGCACGCCGCGCCTGGTCGTGGACGCCTGCCTCAATTGCCCCGGCGATGACGACGTCGAGCTCGACTTCGGGCTCGACCTCGGCGTGGACATCGCGCTGCGCCAGGGCTGGGCGATCCGGTTCGGCGTCGTGCTGGGCGACGACCGGGAGGCCCTCGCCATCGGCTTCCTCTTCTGATCGAACCCTGAGAACAGGCCGGCGGCCGGCGGTGGTGCGGGTAGGCGCCAGCCCGTAGATTGGCCCCCCGCGGGCCGCCTCCGCCGGCCCGCTGGAGGGACGGCCCATGAGAGTCGCGGTACCGAAGGAGATCCTTCCCGGAGAGACGCGCGTCGCGCTGGTCCCGGAAAGCGTCGGCCAGCTCGTGAAGGCCGGCCTCGAGGTCGCCGTCGAGGCGGGCGCGGGCGAGGCGGCCGGCTTCAGCGATGAGGCCTACCGGGAGGCCGGCGCGACGGTCGCGGCGAACGCCGCCGAAGCGCTTGCCGGTGCCGCCGTCGTCCTCAAGGTGCAGCGCCCGCAGGACGCGGAGGCGGATCGCATCCCCGAGGGCGCCACGCTCATTGGCTTCCTGCAGCCCGCGGCGAGCGGCGACCTGCTGCGCCGACTCGCCGCGCGCCGTGTCAGCGCGTTCGCCATGGAGCTGGTGCCGCGCATCACGCGCGCGCAGAAGATGGACGCGCTCTCCTCGCAGGCGACCGTCGCCGGCTACAAGGCGGCGCTGGTCGGCGCGAACCGCATTGGCAAGTTCTTCCCGATGCTCATGACCGCGGCGGGCACGGTGCCGCCCGCGCGCGTGCTGGTGCTGGGCGCTGGCGTCGCCGGGCTCCAGGCCATCGCGACGGCGCGCCGGCTCGGCGCCATGGTCCAGGCGTTCGACATCCGTCCCGCCGCCAAGGAGCAGGTCGAGAGTCTGGGCGCCACGTTCGTCGGCCTGACGCTCGAGGAGGCGGAGGACGTGGGTGGCTACGCCAAGCAGGTGTCCGAGGACATCGAAAAGAAGGAGCAGGAGCTGCTGACCCGGCTCGTCGCGGACGCCGACGTGGTCATCACCACCGCCCAGGTGCCCGGCAAGCCCGCGCCCCGCCTCATCACCGCGGCGATGGCCGAGGGCATGCGCCGGGGCTCCGTGATCGTGGACCTGGCCGCTGACACCGGCGGCAACTGCGAGCTGACGCAGGCGGGCAAGGAGGTGACGCACCGCGGAGTCACCATCATCGGGCTCACCAACGCGGCCGCAGCGCTGCCCGTGCACGCGAGCCAGATGTACTCCCGCAACATCGCCGCGCTGCTCCTCCACCTGGTGAAGGACGGCGCGCTGCACTTCGACTTCGACGACGAGATCACCCGCCAGTGCTGCGTCACGCACGCGGGCGAGGTGCTGTACGGCAAGCCGCGGACGCCGGCGGCCGTTCCGGGCGCGGCGGGGTAGAGGAGGGGCGGGCGTCCCGGCGGCGCGACGTCGCGACCGCCGGTGGATACACTCCTGGACGAGGTGTGCCCATGCTCGAAGGACTACTCGTCGCACTGTACGTCTTCGTCCTCGCCATGTTCGTCGGCTTCGAGGTCATCACCAAGGTGCCGCAGATCCTGCACACGCCGCTGATGTCCGGCTCCAATGCGATCTCCGGCATCACCCTGGTCGGGGCCGTCATCGTCGCGGGGCGTCTCGAGTCACCGCTCAACACCGTGATCGGCGTCGCGGCCGTCGCCCTCGCGACCGTCAACGTGGTCGGCGGCTTCATGGTCACCGACCGCATGCTCCAGATGTTCAAGAAGCGGCAGGACGGTGGGCAATGATCGCACAGACCGAAGGAACCGTCCTGCCGCTCGTCATTGACGCGGCGTACCTCGTCGCCGCGACGTTCTTCATCTTCGGCCTCAAGCGGCTCAGCTCCCCCAAGACCGCGCGCTCGGGCAACGTGCTCGGCGCGATCGGCATGCTGATCGCCGTCGGCGTCACGCTGCTCGACCGCCAGATCCTGTCCTTCACCTGGATCATCGCCGGCCTGGTGCTCGGCAGTCTCGTCGGCGCCATCCTCGCCCGCACGGTCAAGATGACCGCGATGCCGCAGATGGTCGGCCTGCTCAACGGCTTCGGCGGCGCCGCCTCCGCGCTCGTCGCCTATGACGAGTACCTCCGCTTCGCCAGCGGTGCCACCGTCACGACCGCCGACGTGCAGACCACCATCATGATCAGCGTGCTCGTCGGCGCGGTGACGTTCTCGGGCAGCATGGTCGCGTTCGCCAAGCTCCAGGAGCTGGTGACGGGCCGCGCGGTCACGTACCCCCTCCAGAAGACGATCAACGCGCTGATCGGCCTGGTCATCGTCGTGCTCGGCGTGTACTTGATCCCGGCCGACCCGGCACCAGGGCTCTTCGCCACCTTCGCCGTGCTCTCCCTCGTGCTCGGCGTGCTGCTCGTCATCCCGATCGGCGGCGCGGACATGCCCGTCGTCATCTCCCTGCTCAACTCCTACTCCGGGCTCGCGGCGGCCGCGACCGGGTTCGTGTTGCACAACAACGTGCTCATCGTGAGCGGCGCGCTGGTCGGCGCCTCGGGCATCATCCTGACCCAGATCATGTGCCGCGCGATGAACCGGTCGCTGACCAACGTGCTGTTCGGCGCCTTCGGCGCCACGCCCGTGGTAGTGGGCGCGGGCGCGGCCATGGACGGCAAGACCGTGAAGGACATCACGGTCGAAGACGCGGCGATCCTGCTCGGCTACTCGCGCTCCGTCATCATCGTGCCGGGCTACGGCCTGGCCGTGTCCCAGGCACAGCACAACGTGCGGGAGCTGGCGGACCTGCTCGAGCGGCGCGGCGTGGACGTGAAGTACGCGATCCACCCCGTGGCCGGACGCATGCCGGGCCACATGAACGTGCTCCTCGCCGAAGCGAACGTGCCGTACGACAAGCTCTTCGAGATGGAGCGCATCAACCCCGAGTTCGAGCGCACGGACGTGGCGCTGGTCATCGGCGCGAACGACGTGGTCAACCCTGCCGCGCGCCATGACCCGAACAGCCCGATCTACGGCATGCCCATCCTGGACGTGGATCACGCGAAGAACGTGATCGTGATGAAGCGGAGCATGAATCCGGGCTTCGCCGGGATCGACAACGAGCTGTTCTACCACGACCGCACCCGCATGCTCTTCGGCGATGCGCGCGAGTCGCTGACCAAGCTGGTGGCGGCGCTGAAGGCGATGTAGGCGGTCACTACCCGGAGCCGCCCCTATGCCCGACCACATCCTCTCCGACCTCCGCCTCGCCGCCCCCACGCTCGCCCGCAGCCCGGGCGTGTTCGCGGTGGCGGTGCTCTCGCTGGCCATCGGCATCGGCGCGAACACCACCATCTTCAGCGCCCTGGACGTGTTCCTCATCCGGCCGCTGCCGTACCCGGAGGCGGAGCGGATCGTGAGGGTGTGGGCCACGGATTCGGAGCGGGGGTGGACGGAAACGTGGCTTTCCGCGCCGGACTTCCTGGACCTCCGGCGCGAAAGCCGCACGGTGGACGTGGCGCTGCACGCGGGCGCGAGCTTCAACGTGTCGGGGGCGAGGAGCCGGAGCGGCTGACGGGGCAGCTCGTGTCGGCGAACCTGTTCCGCGTGCTCGGGGTGCAGCCCGCTCTCGGGCGCGGCTTCCTGCCTGAGGAGGAGGTCCGGGGCGCGCACCGCGTCGTCGTGCTGAGCGACGCGCTGTGGCAGCGCCGGTTCGGCGGCGACCGCAGTGTGATCGGCACATCGCTGCTGCTGGACGGCGAGCCGTACACGATCGTGGGCGTGATGCCGCGGGACTTCCGGTTCGTGGACAACCGCATCGAGCTGTGGGCGCCGCTTTCGTTCGATGGCACCGAGGGCCGGCAGTACAGTGCCGGTGTGGGGATCGGCCGGATCCGGCCCGGCTTCTCGCTGGAGCAGGCGCAGGCCGAGCTGAGCCGGATCGCCGCGGGTCTCGCGGCGGCGTATCCGGAAACGAACGGCAGCACCGGCATCCGCCTGGAACGCCTGCGCGACGATCTCTACAACGAGTACTTTCGGCGGGCCGCGGCGATCGTGACGACCGCGGTCGCGTTCGTGTTGGTGATCGCGTGTGCGAACGTGGCCAACCTGCTGCTGGCGCGGGCGGCGAGGAGAGAGCGGGAGATGGCGGTGGTGCGTGCGGCGCTGGGTGCGGGCCGGTTCCGCATCGTGCGGCAGCTCTTGACCGAGAGTGTGCTGCTCTCGCTGTGCGGCGGCGCGCTCGGGCGAGCCGCCGCTGCCCGAGGGGCGGCAGCCGACGGTCAGCTTCCGCGGCGTGACGGCGGGCTACTTCGCTGCGCTGGAGATCCCGCTGCTGAGCGGCCGGCTGTTCGACGAGCGGGACCGCCCGGAGTCGCCGCCGGTGGTGGTGGTCAACCGCGCGTTCGCGGAGCGGCACTGGCCGGGCGGCAATGCGCTGGGGCGGCGGATCGTGCTCTCGTCGGGCCCGCGGGGGATCGTGGGCGTGGTCGGTGACGTGCACGAGTGGGGCCCGGACCTCGAGCCGCCGCCCGCGATCTAGTTGCCGATGGGTCAGCGCGCCTACCGGAACGCCGCGTTCCTGCTGCGGACGGCGGGCGATGCGGCCGCGCTGACTGCCGCCGCGCGCGCCGCCGTCGCCGAGCTGGACCCGGACCTCCCGGTGTACCAGGCGCTGACCATGGACCAGCACCTGGCGGAGAGCATGAGCGACGACGTGGTCCTCGCCCGACTGCTCGGCGTCTTCGGCGGCATCGCGCTGACGCTAGCGGTGATCGGCGTGCACGGCGTGATGGCGTACTCGGTGGCGCAGCGCACGCGGGAGGTCGGGATCCGCATGGCGTTGGGCGCGCAGGCCGGCTCGATCCAGGCGCTGGTGCTGCGCCAGGGCGCGAAGCTCGCTGCTGCCGGCGCCGTCGCCGGCCTCCTCCTCGCGCTCGCCGTCACCCGCACGCTGTCCGCGTTCCTCTTCGGCGTCAGTCCGTTCGATGCTCTCACCTTCGCCGTCGTGATGCTGGCCATCCTCGCCGCCGCCCTGGCCGCGAGCTGGATCTCCGCCCGGTGCGCGACGCGCGTGGATCCGGTGGTGGCGCTGCGCGCGGAGTAGGCGCCAGCGCCTCGCGCATCTACATTGCAGGCGATGCCACGAGGCGCCGCGCGGCCCGCCTGCCGCGCGGCGCTGCCGTTGGCACGCGTCCACCCTTCGCGCGAGAGCGGCGTCCCGTGTTGACGATCTCCCTGGCGCTCATCCTGCTCCTCATCCTGGCGAACGGCGTGTTCGCCATGTCCGAGATCGCCGTCGTCTCCGCGCGCAAGTCGCGCCTGCGGTTGAGCGCAGCCCAGGGAGATGCCAGGGCGCGGCGCGCGCTCGAGCTCGCGGAGTCGCCGAGCCGCTTCCTCGCCACGGTCCAGGTCGGCATCACCCTGGTCGGTGTCTTCACCGGCGCGTTCGGCGCGGCCACCATCGCGCAGCCGCTGGCCGAGCTGCTCGGGCAGGTCCCCGGGCTGCGGCCATACGCGCTGCCGCTCGCGGTCGGCGCGGTCGTCGTCGGTGTCACCTACGTCTCGCTGCTCCTGGGCGAGCTGGTGCCGAAGCGGATCGCGCTGCACAGCCCCGAGCGCGTTGCGCGCATCGTCGCGCCACTGATGCACCGGCTGTCCGTCCTGGCCCGGCCGGCCGTGTGGCTGATGAGCGTGTCGACCGATGCGGTCGTCCGGCTGCTCGGCCTCGGACCACGCCGCGAGCCGACGGTGACGGAGGAGGAGGTCGCGGCGTTGCTCGCCGAGGGGACGCGTGCGGGGGTGTTCCGCGAGGCCGAGCGCGAGGTCGTCGAGCGCGTGTTCTGGCTCGCGGACGAGACCGCGGAGACGGTGATGACGCCGCGCGCGAAGGTCGTGTGGCTCGACATCAACGACCCGATCGAGGAGACGCTCCGGACCACGGTCCGGCATCCGCACACTCGCTACATCGTGTGCGACGGCGAGCTCGACCGGGTGCTGGGCATCGTCGACCTGCGCGACCTGTGGGAAGACCTCGCCGCCGGCAAGCCGCTGGACCTCCGGCGCCGGCTGCGCAAGCCATTGTTCCTGCCCGAGACGATCCTCGCGCTGAACCTTCTCGAGCGGTTCCGCGCCACCGGCAACCACCTCGCCATCCTGCTCGACGAGTACGGCGGCATCACGGGCATCGTCACGCCGAGCGACATCCTCGAGGGCATCGTCGGCCAGATCGAGCCCGGCCCGGCTCGCATCATGACGCGCGATGACGGCTCGCTGCTCGTGGACGCGGCGCTGCCGATGGACGAGCTCCGGCGCTTCCTGGGCGTGGAGGAGCAACGCTTCGCGATGCCCGAGGGCTACCGTACGGTGGGCGGGTTCATCCTGCAGCGGCTGGGACGGGTGCCGATGCTCGGCGAGCGCGTCGTCGACGGCGGCTACTCCTTCGAGGTCGTCGACCTCGACGGCCACCGCATCGACAAGGTGCTGGTGAGGCCGGCGAAGCCCTGAGGGTGGGCGGGGAGCGCCACCACCGCGCTACCGCGTGCTGCCCACCACGACGCCCACGAGCCAGGCGCGCCGTCGCTCTGGCTGCGACGGGTGCTCGCCACGCGACCACCGCACGAACGCGTGCCGCACGTACGGCACGCGGCCGGTCAGCTCGTAGCCGAGGTCGACCGCGGCATAGCTGCCGCGGCGGCGCACCACGCCTTCCGCCTCTTCGGCGACGCCGTGCCGGCGGAAATGGGCGAGGTCGACGTCGAGGCGGAGGTCCTGCAACGCGGCCGGGACCCAGTCCCATGTGAAGCGGACATGCCACAGCACGTCGAGGTCCAGCCGCCAGTTGACCTCGAGCTCGACGCCGGCGGAGTCGCGCAGCTCGGACATCACCGGCCGCTCCGCGCTGTACGCTGCGAAGAGACTCGGCACGAGCGGCCAGAGCCCTTCCGTGCGGCCGAGCGGGCGGTAACCCACCGCTGCTCCCAGGCCGAGCACGCCCTCCCTGGCCTGCTGGTCCAGCTCGGCCTGGCCGCGTACCGCGAGCGTGAGGTAGCCCAGGTCCAGATCCACCAGGTCGTCTGGGCAGTCGTCCGGCAGGCAGGGCCGCTGCTTCAGCAGGAGCAGCAGCAGTCCGGCCTCGCCGTCCGCGCGGACCACCGGCTCCGTGTTCGCCTCTGCCTCGGACAGCCACGCGCCCGTGCCGTTCAGCCGCCACCACGCCTCGCGCGGGAAGCTCAGCGCCGGCCTGTCCCGCCGCTCCGCCTCGAGGCCCGCATCCCAGCGTGCGCCGAACGCGAAGTCGCCGTCCGTGCGCACGGCCGGCCGAATGTTGACGTGGGCCTGCTGCGCAGCAGCACGCGCGGGGGCCGCGACCGCGAGTAGTGTTGCGGCCAGTAGCATCGCCGCCGCGGGCCGGAGCAATGGAAGCCTTCGCATCGTTCGCTCGCTCATGCGGCCTCCGTTGGGAAGCGGAAGATCGCGTCGACGTTGCCCGCCGCCACGGCGATGGTCTTCTCGCCGTCCGCGACGACTTCGGCGAGCCGGTCGACGGCGCTCGTCTCGTCGTAGCTGCCCTCGAACGCGCCGCCGCTGCCCCTGGCCAGCGACACCAGCGCCAGCGCGACCGCGCGGCAGTCCTTGCGGAACACGGCCTCGGACACATGCTCCTTGTTCCAGTACGTGAGCTGCCGCAGCCGCAGCGTGCCGGCATCCGCGAACGCCAGCCGCTTGTGCGCGCTCTTCATGTAGCGCTTGAAGAACGCGTGGGTCAGCACGTGCGCGTGGTTGAACTTCGTCCACTCGGGATCCACGCGTTGTACGTTGAAGGCCGTCCCGGCCGCATTGCGCAGCCACGCGGCCGGCTCGCTGCCCACGGCGGGCAGCGCGGCGAGGCGGTCGACGAGGCGGCGAATGTTGGCGCGCATGCCGGCGCCGTTCGCGTCTGGCAGGCCGAGGAACCGCCGGGGCGCGTCCTCGGTGATGCGCTTCATCTCGGCGGCGGTCAGGCGGGACTCGAACCAGCGCCAGTAGTGTGCATCCGAGAGGCTAAGGCGGACCAGCCAGATGTCGGTGCCGAACATCACGCGGTCACCGACGCCCGGCTCGGCGAGGAGGCCGCGCAGCCAGGCGAGGTAGAGTGTTTCCTCCGCGACGCCGGCCATCTGGTCCGTGTGGTAGGCGAGGTCGGTGTAGACCTCGTCGAACCTGCGCATCAGCTCGACGATCGTGTGCGGCCACTGGCGCGGCTGCGGGCCGCCGGGCGTGAGCACGCCCTGCGCGAGCCCGCCCGAGTGGGCGAAGCAGACGCGCAGCCCTGGCCGCGCTTCGAGGATCGGCTCCCACAGCGCAGGATCGCCGAAACCCCTGGTCGCATCGCTCTCGAAGAAGCCCGTGCGCGTCGCGTGCAGCAGGATCGGCACGTCGTGCTCGACACAGTAGTCGTAAACCCGCAGCATGTCGGCCGAGTCGACGCGCGTGCCCAGCGACGGGTACAGCTTCACGCCCACGAACCCGAGCTCCTCGATCGCCTTGCGCATCAGCGCGAAGTGGTCCGGCCGCCGCGTGCTGACCGCGACGAACGGGAAGATCCGGCCGGGGAACGCCGCCGCCGCGTCGGCCGTGCCTTTGAGCTGCGCGAGGAAGCGGTCCCGGTCCTGCGCCGCCGTGTCCTCGGAGGTGATGTCCATCATCAGAGCGACGACGCCGCCGTCGGGGTCGACGCTGCGCAGCACCTCCGCGGCGACCGCAGTGATGCTGGGGCGCATCGCGAGGCGCAGCGTGTCGAACACGTCCGCGATGGTCGTCTTCGAGTCTGCGCCGTCGTCGAACCAGGCGGAGAGGCGGTCCAGCGTCGCGCGCAGCGCGGCGGTTTCGAGCGAGGGTAGCCCGTCGCCCAGCAGCCGCACCTCCACCGGCAGCCCTGCGGTCGTGCGCGCGAACTCGCGGAACGCCGGGCTCTTCCGGATCAGCGTGAGGAAGCGCGCGAGCAGCTCCTCCTCGACCAGGTGCTCCGGCCGCAGGACCTGTCCGGCCAGGAGCTCCTCGAGCGCGTCCGCGACGAACCCCGGCACGCCCAGGGCGCGAACGCGGTTCGTCATCACCTTCACCGCGTGCGGCGTCAAGACTGTGCGCAGATTGAAAATGTGGGCGTGGCCGTTGATGCGCATCGGCGCCTCCTCGGTAGCGCGGGGCGGGCGCTCCCAGTATCGAGGCTGCGTCCCCGCCCGCGCAAGGAGGTTTGATCTCCCGAGCGGGTGTGCCCATATTGGCCCGTACGATGCCGCTTCCGCTGCCCCGCATCCGGCCCCTCACCGCGTGCGCCGCCGCCCTCCTCGCCGCCTGGCCCCCCGCGCCTGCGGCCGCGCAGCGGGCCATTCCGCGGGACCTCCCGTCCGTCCAGGCCGTCCGGGCGCCGGGACCCATCACGATGGATGGCCGCCTCACCGAGCCGGCGTGGCAGGCGGCCACGCCGATCACCGCGTTCACGCAGGTGGAGCCCGACGAGGGGCAGCCCGCCAGCCAGCCGACGGAGGTTCGCATTCTCTTCGACCGCGACGCGCTCTACGTCGGCGCGGTGCTGTACGACAGCGTCGGCGTCGCCTCCCGGCTGGGTCGTCGCGACGCCTACATGGAGGACTCCGACTGGTTCTCCTTCGCGCTGGACACCTACCACGACCACCTCACCGCCGTGCGTTTCATGATCAACCCGGCCGGCGTGCGCAGCGATGAGATCCTCGCCGGCGGCGATGGGGACGACGGCGACGAGTCGTGGGATCCGGTCTGGGGCGTGGAGACCGCCGTGTGGGACGGCGGCTGGAGCGTGGAGATGCGGATCCCGTTCAGCCAGCTCCGGTTCCGCAGCGGCGAGGAGCAGCTCTGGGGGCTCCAGCTCGAGCGCACCATCGCGCGGCGCCAGGAGGAGGCCGTCTTCGCCTTCACGCCCAGGAGCGAGCGCGGCGGCATCGCGCGGTACGGCCACCTCACCGGCATCCGCGGCATCGACCGCGGCCGCGGGCTCGAGCTGATGCCGTACAGCGTGGCGCGGGCCGAGTACGCGCCTGCGGCCGGAGACGATGACGCGCCGTTCGCCGACCCGTACCGCGACGGCGCCGAGTACTTCGCCTCGCTCGGCCTCGACCTCAAGTACCGGCTCGCGTCGAACCTGACGCTGGACGCGACGTTCAACCCGGATTTCGGCCAGGTCGAGGTCGACCCCGCCGTCGTCAACCTCACGGCGTTCGAGACGCAGTTCGAGGAGAAGCGCCCGTTCTTCGTCGAGGGCAGCGACATCTTCGACTTCGGCGGCGGAACCGAGCTGGTCTACTCCCGGCGCATCGGCGGAGCGCCGCGCTGGTCCGCGCCGAGCGCCGCGCTGTACGAGAGCGTGCCGGACGCCGCGACGATCCTGGGCGCGGCCAAGCTCACCGGCCGCGCCGCCGGCTGGACCGTCGGCCTGATCGAGGCGGTGACCGCCGAGGAGATCGGCCGCTACATCACGCCCGCAGGCGAGGAGGTGGAGGAGGTGGCGGCGCCGTTGACGAGCTGGTTCGCCGGCCGTATCCAGCGCAACCTCCGCGAGGGCCGCACCACCGTCGGCGCGCTGGCCACCGCGGTGAACCGCCGGCTCGGCGGCCTACCGCTCGCGCGCCGTCTGCGTTCCAGCGCGTACGCCGGCGGCATCGACTTCCGCCACGAGTGGGCGGACCGCGCGTGGGTGCTCTCCGGCCACATCGCGGCGAGCCGCATTGCCGGCGAGCCCGAGGCCATCCAGGCCGCGCAGACGTCGTCGGCCCGCTACTTCCAGCGCCCGGACGCGGAGCACCTGCGCCTCGACCCCGCCGCCACCACGCTCACCGGCTACGACGCGAGCATCGCGCTCTCCAAGGAGTCCGGCCTGCACTGGCGCGGCGACGTCGAGGTGAGTGTGCGCAGCCCCGGCTTCGAGGTCAACGACCTCGGGTTCCAGCAGGACGCGGACCGGATCGAGGCCGATGGCTCGATCCGCTACGTGGAGCAGCGGCCGGGCCGCGTCTTCCGCGAGTGGAGCATCGACCTCGAGCAGGGCGCGGAATGGAACCACGGGTGGGACTTCCTCGGCGGCTCGCTCTCGCTCGAGGCCGAGGCCGAGCTGCTGAACTACTGGAGCGGCGAGATCGGCGTCTCGCGCGGCTTCGCGGGGCTGGACGACCGGCTCACGCGCGGCGGCCCGCTCACGCGCAGCGTGGCGCGCACCGGCGTCTTCGCGCGCGTCGAGTCCGACTCGCGCATGGCGTGGACCCTCGAGGCCGATGTCTCCTACGACCGCGACGATGCCGGCGGCGACGAGCTCGGGCTCGAGCTGGGCCTGTCGTTCCGTCCCTCGGACGCGTGGAGCCTCTCGTTCGGCCCCGAGGTGAGCCGCGAACGCACGGTCGCCCAGTACGTCGGATCCGTCGAGGACCCGACGGCCACGCACACCTTCGGCCGCCGCTACCTCTTCGCCTCGCTCGAGCAGAACACGCTCGCGCTCGAGGCGCGCCTGAACGTGACGTTCCGGCCAGGCCTCACGCTCGAGGTCTACGCGCAGCCGCTCATCGCGAGCGGCGCGTTCGGCGCGGTCAAGGAGCTGCGCGCGCCGCGCACGTTCTCGTTCCTCACGTACGGCAGGGACATCGGCATCGTCGAGCGTGAAGGCGGCGAGCTGACGATCGACCCTGACGGCGCTGGCCCGGCCGAGCCGTTCACTGTAGAGGATGAGGGCTTCAGCGAGCGGAGTCTCAGGGGCAACGCGGTGCTGCGGTGGGAGTGGCGGCCCGGCTCGACGCTGTTCCTGGTCTGGCAGCAGTCGCGCGAGCACGAGGACCGGAGCGGCGCGCTGATGCCTGTTCGCGACCTCCGTGCACTCGCTCGCGCGCCCGGAAGAAATGTGCTGCTCCTGAAGGTAAGCTACTGGATCAGTCCGTGAGCGCGGCGAGGCCGGCGTCTCGGTGATGCGCGAGGGAGGCGACGTGGCGCTGCGTCGGCCGCGGCGCGGGCGGCACCCTTGCCGCGCCCGCGCCGCAGCGCCGCCGGCCCGTCAGGTCCAGGGCTCGTCCCCGCTCGGGCCGTAGATGGACGGCACCTTCCCGCCCGCCATGCGCAGGTAGACCGAGAACTGCCCGCGGTGGTGGATCTGATCGTGCAGGAGGTACCACGCGAACCACAGGCGCGGAACTTCTGCGAGCTGCTTCGGCCCCACGAAGAAGTGCACCTTCTTGCTGAGCTCCTCCTCCGACATGCCGCGAACCAGGTCGCCGAACTCGCGGTGCGCCTTCTCCAGCGCCGCCAGCAGCTCATCCCACGACTCGGGCGGGGGCGGGGGCGTCTGCCCCGCGGGGATCCCGTTCGCGTACATGTCGTTGAACACGTTCGTGGCGAGGGCGCGCTCGAGGACGAAGGTCCAGGCGAGGTCTCGCGCGGTGTTGCTCCGTGGATGTGGCCTGAAGTCCAGCTTGTCCGACGGGTACGCGCGCAGGACCTTCATCGTGGTCTCGTGCTCACGCTCGTACGCATCGAGGAAGTGCTCCTTGGTCACCGCCTGCACCCGCTCCGCCCATGCCGGGAAGGTGGCTGTCGTGCTCATGCTGCCTCCGGATCGAAAAGGGATGGTCCCGGGGTCCCGTGGCTGGTAACGGCTGGCAGCATGGGGCCGGGCCGGCGCGGACGCAATGGGCCCGCGCGCGTCAGGGCCGGGCCAGGTCGATGCGGAGCTCCTCGCCGGCGGGTGGCAGCGCGTGCAGCGTGGCAGCGCCGGCGCCCGCGCGGACGCGCACGGCCGCGACGGACGGCGGCAGCACGACGTCGTAGCGTGCGTCGTCCGTCGTCGCCCCCTCGATGCGCAGGCCCGCGGGCAGAACGACGAGGTTCACGCCCGTCGCGTCAGTGCTCTCCGCGCTGCCGGTCGAGCCCGCGCCTCGACGCACGATCAACCGGCCCCGTGGCGGCGCTTCGATCTCGAACGTGTCCGCGCGCACCTCGAACGTCACGCGAACCGACATGGCCTGCGGAGCGTCTTGCGCTCCGACTGTCGGCGCTTCCACGGCAGGCTCCGGCGCCGCGTCCAGCAGCCCCAGCGCCTCGGCGGCATCGCGAACGCGCTCGATCATCCACGCGCGCGCTGGAGGCACCGCCGCCGAAGCACCGAGCAGGAGCGCGACCGCTGCGGCCCAGCGCAGCGCGGCGGGCCCCCACGGCCAACCGCGGGACGCTTGCGCGCCGGCCTCGACCGCCGGCCGGATCGCAGCCGCGCTCTGCTGCACCTCCTCGGCGGACGGGTCCAGCTCCGCGAGCAGCGCGGACAGCCGCGTCGACCTGCGCCTTAACATGTCCAGCCGCGCGGCCGCGTCCGGCGCCGCCGCGATCCTCGCCTCGAGCGCGGTGCGCGGCGCGCCTTCGATCTCGCCGTCCAGGTAGCGGACCAGCTCGGCATCCGTCACGGTTTCGCCTCCTGTCCGGTCGTCCGGCCTCGCGTCTTCCCGGTTCATGCTCGCGTCCATCCGTCCGTCAAAGCGCGTCCGCGTCCAGCGGCAGCGCCGCCGCCAGCTTGTCCAGCGCGCGGGCGATCATGGTGCCGACGGAGCCCGTCGTCGTGCCGACCGCCTGCGCGATCTCGCGATGCGCGAACCCTTCCTCGCGCATAAGAAGAATCGTCCGCTCCTTCTCGCTGAGCTGCGCGAGCGCCCGGCGCAACGCCTCCCGCCTCTCACCGGCCTGGGTGGCAGCCAGCGGGTCGGGCGCGGGGTCGGCCGCAGGCACCCGCGCGGCAGCACGCTCGAGCAGCGCCGCGCGGCGCCGATTCGCGTTCGCCCACGCCCGCACCACGTTCGTCGCGACCGTGAACAGCCAGGCACGCGGGTCTTCATCGCGCGGCGGCTTCATGACCAGCCGTGCGAACGCCTCCTGCGCCGCATCGTGCGCCAGGTCCAGGTCGCCCGTGAGCCGTACCAGGTAGCGCAGCAGCGAGGCGTGATGCTGCTCGAACAGCGCAGCGGCGTCGATCGGCATCAGAACGTCACGCGCACGCCGAGCAGCGGCAGCCGCGGCAGCCCGGGCTCGAAACGGTCGTCCCACACGATCTCCCGCTCGCCGTTGCGCCGCATGATCGTGGCGACCGGGATCGTCCCTGCGTACGTGATCGCGTTCTCCGCGCCGAGCACGTTGCGCACCTGGAGGTACGCGCTCACCTCGACCGGCCCGAACGCGCGCGCCCACTGCAGCGATGCATCCAGCGCGTGGTAGGGCCGCGTACGCTCCGCGTTCGGTTCCTCGATGATCGCGTGCGGGCTGCCGCAGCCGAAGCCGAACGTCGCGCAGTCGTCGGGCGAGCGCGAGACCGCGCGCGTGAACGGCGCACCGGATGCGGCAGTGAACGCCGCGGCGATGCGCAGCGCGTCGGACACGCGCATCGCGGCCATCAGGTCCAGCGTATGCCGGCGGTCCGCCGGCGCGGGGTAGCGGAACCCGGCCGCCTCGACTTCAGACACGCCGTACGAGTAGCCGAGCGAGCCGGACCAGCGCGCGCCCATGCGCCGCACGGCCAGCTCGATGCCGTGCGCATCGTTGCGGCCGACGACGTAGAGCGGTCGATCGGCGAGCGGCCCCGGCGTCGGGTCCGGGAGCGCGACGCCGTCGGCACGTCGCACGAACGCCGTCGCGGACGCGAGCCAGCCGCCGCCCAGCCATCGCTCGGTGCCGAGCGTCGCGATGTCCGCGCGGATCGCCGGGGTACCCGCATCTGCCAGCACGCGGAAATGGCTCGCGTGGAACGCCGGATGGATGCTCGGCCCCGCCAGCGCGATCGCCTGGTCGTACTGCCAGCTCCGGCCGATGCCGGCCGACAGCGTGTGGTTCCCCGACAGCGTGTAGCGCGCCGACAGCGCCGGCGCGGCGCGCAGCGTCCCGCCGTTCGCCACGGGCGAGCCCGCCTCCAGGCGCAGCGCAGGGCCCAGCGTCAGGCGCTCGCCCAGCCCGATCCGCGCCTCCGCCCACACGGCCGAGACGAGCAGCTCGCGCCCGTACACGAAGCGCTGCGTCGTCTCCGGCTTCGCGGCGTGGTACCGCGGCCGCGGACCGTCGTACGCCACGCGCATCCACGCGACGTCGTAGCCGAGCGACCACGGCGCCGCCGCCGTCCCCTCCGTGACCGGCGAGACCGCGCCGCGTGCCTGCGCGTAACGGATCTCGTTGTCGCTCGGCGGCTCGATCCACTCATCAGGGGCGACGCCGCTGCGCTGCCTCGTGCGCAACAGCCGCGCGGTCGTGTGCGCATCGAAGCGGCTCGCCGCGATCGTCTGTTCGAAGACGACGTCGCGCAGCGCGCCGCGCAGTGTCACGCGCCCCGCCGCGTTGCCCCAGCCCGCCTGCGTCCGCTCGAGCACGCCCTCCACGTCGCCGTACACGCGGTCCTGCTCCCACAGCCCGCTGGCCTCGATGCCGATGCCGCGTGCAGGCTCGATGTCCACGCGCGCCGAAACGTCGTGGAACACGTACGGCAGGTCATCCGCATCCAGCCCGAGCCAGCCGAAGCCGTGCGTCAGCACATCGAGGTGCGAGCGCCGCGCGGCGACCACCCACCCGCCGCGCTCGCCGATGCGCTGATCCAGCGCCAGCTTCGCGCTCGCCATGGACACGTCCGCCACGCCCCGCACGCCTCCATTGCCGCCGGCCGGCCGCGTGCGCAGGTCCAGCACGCCTGCCGCGCCGCCGGCCACGCCGGCCGGCCGCACGCCCGGGTGGAAGAACACGGCGCCCAGGACCTCCGGCGGGATCGCGGACAGCACGCCCACCGCGTGCAACGGGTTGAAGAGCGGGACGCCGTCGAACGTCACCCGGGTGTGCGGCCAGGGCGAGCCGCGCGTCCACAGCTCCGCCGTATAGTCGTCCCGCGTCCCCACACCCGGCAGCCGATGCAGCGCCCGCAGCACATCGCCCTCGCCCAGCGTCACGCCATCCATCACGTCCGCGTACGTCAGCATGCGCGCGTCCGGCGCGAGGAACAGCGCCTGCCGCAGCCGCTCGGAGAGGATGCGCGCGTCTTCCGGTTCGGCCGGCCTCCCTTTGCTCCGCTCGAACAGCGACGCCGCACGCTGCTCCACCTGCATGGGCTCGAGCGCCACCGGCTCGAGCTCGAGGCCGACCGACACGCTCGCCGCCACCGGCTGCCGCACCTCGACTTCGAGGGTGGCCGGGCGGTAGCCCAGCCGCTCGATGCGCAGGCGGTAGCGGCCGGGCACCACGTTCGCGAACAGGTACGTGCCGCTCTCGCCCGTCACCTGCGAGCGGACCGGCACCGCCGCGGCCGTGCCCGGCTCCACGAGCAGGCCCGGCGACGCCGGCTCCAGCGTCACGACCGCCGCGGGCACCGGCAGGCCGGTGGCCGCATCCTGCACGCGGCCCGCGAGGGCACCCGCCGGCACCTGGGCGACCGCCTGTGTGGCCGCACCCGCAACGAGCAGGAGAGCGGCGGCGAGTGTCAGGGCGGAAGCCAGGGCGAGCGCGCGGCGGACCTGCGGCATGCGACGGTCGGGCTCGCGCGGGGCCGCCATGGCGGCCAGACTCGGGAGGTGTGCGTACGTCGTCATCGCTGATGAAACCCCTGGCGCCGCACTCTTCTGACGAGGCTGCAGCGGCAGATCGGGCGCGCTGTATACAGGCGGAGCTGGCGACGGGGTCCGCGCCATCGCATCGCGCCGTTGCGCGAATCGTTCGCGCTGCTGTCAGAAGCCGGAGGCCTCGCGGGTTGCACCGTTGGACGCGGACGGACCGCGTCGAAGTCGAGACCCGAGGCAAAGGAGCAGATCATGATCCGCTCGCGTGTCCTGGCGACCGCGTTGCTGCTGGCCAGTGGAGTGGCCGCATGCAACTCCACCGACGTCACCGACCCCGCGCCCGGAGGCGAGTACGGCGACGAGCTCGCCGCCGTCATCGCAGCGGCCGAGGCGACCGTGACCGCCGACTCGCCCGACCGCAGGCCTCGCCATCCGGTGTTCGATGAGCTCGCCGCCGAGATCCCCGGCTTCGGCGGGTTCTACCGGGCCGCGCGGTGCGTCGTCGTCGTCGTCCTCACTGACGAAGGCGACCCGGAGCTCGCCGTGCGCGTCGTGAGCGCCGCGCTCGAGCCGATGGCCAGGCGCGCTTGCCCGGACGGCCTCACCGTGCAGACCGCGCCCGGCCAGTTCACCTACATCCAGCTCCAGCGCATCCTCGCCGCCACGCAGGACCTGCTCAGCATCCGCGGCGTGGTCGGCATGAAGCTCGACTTCAAGATCAACAAGGTGGTCATCCTGGTTGCGTCGCGCGACACGGTGGACGAAGTGCTCGCCGCGCTGCCGCGCGTTGGCGTGCCCGAGGAGGCGGTGGCGTTCCGGCCGGGGAGTGGTGACGGGAGGCGGGACCGGGCCGGGTCGCGCGGCTGAGCGCAGCCGCTTCTCCGGTGGCGATCGGCGGCCGCGCGCTGCGCAGCGCGGTGCATCCACCCGGATGCCGTGATGGCCCGGGTGGATGTTCACATCATAACCGCGGGCCGGCCCGGCGCCAAGCGGTGCGGGATGGTGGGTGCGGGTTATCGGGGGCTCCGTGTGAGCTCTTGTGCGCGCAGGCGTGGCGGCGCGCCGGCGCGGTCGGGCTCTCGCGTTCCCGTTCCGGAAGTGCGGGGTGAGGGCTCTGCCGCATGGGGTGCTGGGGAGGGGCGCCTCGTGCGCTCGGCGCTGCGCGGTGGTCGTCCTCTGCGCTCGAGCGCGACGAACCTCCAATGTCGTTGGCACTGCTGGCGCCGTAATGGAAGTTCGCCGCGTTGCGCGCGGTCAACTTCCAATGTGCTCGCGCCCGCGGCGTCGCGTCGGAGCTTTGCCGCGTGCGGCGCGGTGAAGTTCCAAAGCGCTCGGTCCCGGCCCCGCGAGACTGGAAGTTCGCTGCGCCCAGAGCGCCGCACCGAGCCGGGTGGCGCGGAGTCCACTGCCCGCCGCGTGGGTGCAGGTGATCGGCAGCTCGCCTGCCATCACCCACCCGCGGCCGCCCCGGCGCACGTGGACGCAGCGCCAGCGAGCGGCCACCGCGGCGTGCCCCGCCCTCCGCAGGGCCCCTCTTTTCCACGTCCGGCTGTGCACAAGTCGGGTCTGGCAGTGGAAATCTCGCGCGCGAGCGGTGGAGAACCGCCACTTCCGCGTGGATTGAAATTGTTACAAACGGCCAAGCCACAGCAGGCGTGTGCGTTGCGCAAACACGCGCAGAGCGGGAATCGGCATCCGCGGCCACGAACGGTGCATATTGTGGGATCACAGCAACTTACGAGATCCAACAAGATGCTTGCGCCGCCCGCACACCGCCATTATCGTGGGGCTCACGCGCTGGCGGTCGAGCGGTCCTCGGGCCGGCGGCGCGGGTCCTCCGGAGGGGACGCCTTTCGGAGGGCAAGCTCGCCGGGAAGGTTCGGTTCCCGGTGAGCGGGCTGCGAGGTCACTGGCCGCAGCCGAGCGAAGCC
>DATCLK010000179.1:0-5165 GCA_036563975.1 Longimicrobiales bacterium
GAGCCCTCCTGGATCGCCAGCACGTCCCCGGTCGCCCGCTCGATCCAGCGCGCGATGCCGTAGCCGTGCAGCTCCTGCCCGGCCAGCGCCTTCAGGATCAGCAGGCCGAGCGTGCCCTGGAGCAGGTCCGCATTGGAACGCGACACGGTTGCCCTCCCTCCGTTGCTGGTGGAGGCAAGATGCTGGGCGACCCATAGACTTGCAAGGGGAAGCTCCAGCCCCCGGCGCTGGGTGGGCCGGGGCGAGGCTCGCCCTGGCCCGTCATTCCTGCCGAAGCGCCTCCACGGGATCGATGCGCGCGGCACGCAGCGCGGGGACGAACCTCGCCAGCAGGGCCACGGCACCGAGCGTCGCGGCGACGGCGCCGAAGGTGGCCGGGTCCGCGGGGCTCACGCCGAAGAGCAACCCGCGCAACACGCGCGTGAGCGCGGCGGCGCCGGCGAGCCCGAGGAGCGCGCCGGCAGCGGCGAGGCGCGGCCTGAGACGGGCCTCGAGCGGGGCATCCAGCTCCGCGAGCATCGGGTCGTCGCCCCGCCTGGCCGCGGAGATGCGATCCAGCTCTGCGTCCGCTCGCTCAAGGGAGATGCCGGGCGCGAGCCGCGCGACGACGCCGAGGTCGTGCGACCGGCGCTGGCTCGGCGCGCGCAGGGCGGGGCTGGGCACGAGCGGCGCCCACACGTCCGCCCCCTCCGGGTAGTCGAAGCCGGGCGGCATCACGCCGACGATCGTGTAGGAGCGATCCGTGAGCGTGACGGCGCTGCCGACCACGGCCGAGTCGCCGCCGAAGCGCCTCTGCCAGAGGCTGTGTGAGGTCACGACCACCTGGTCCGAGCCGGGCGTCTCGTTCTCGCGGCCGAACCAGCGGCCGAGCGCCGGCGCGACTCGCATCACCGCGCCGAACTCGGCCGTGACGCGCGCGCCGCCCAGGCGCTCGGGCTCGCCCCGGCCCACCAGGTTGAACCACTCGTCCGACACCGCCGCGATCCCGTCGAGCAGGCGGGCCTCGTCCCGCCAGTCGAAGTAGGCCGGCGGCGCGACGGCGTGCTCGCCGCCGGGATCGCTCTCCCGCACCACGACGATGCGCCGCCAGTCCGGGTACGGCAGCGGACGGAACAGCACGGCATCCAGCAGGCTGAACATCGTGGTGACGACGCCGATGCCGAGGCCGAGCGTGAGCACCGCCAGGCCGGCGAAGCCAGGCTGCCTGCGCGCGGTGCGGAACGCGTCACGGAAGTCGTGGAGCATTACGGGATTCCCGGTCCGGACAGAAGGTCGAGATCTGTGCGAGGTGGCCCGGCCGTCCCGGGAACGATCCGTGCCGTGGGCGGCGGCGAGGCCTGCACGGCGCCGCGCCGCGCTTTTCGGGGAACGGGAGGCCGGGTCTGTGCCGGCGGCGCTGTCCGGGTCTGAGATGCAGCGTCCCGCGAGCGGACCTGGGGCAGGGCAGGCGCGGACGCACCGGCGCGGCGGGGCGGGCCTGGGCCAGGGCGAGGGCGAGGCCGGGGGTGTGCGGCCGATGGCGCCTGGAGCGCGGAGGCCCCCGTGACGCCGCGGCTCCAGATCCGGGCGGCCGAATCGAACCTTCGTGCGCACAGCGGGTCCCGTAGGGCCCGGGAGTCCCCTCGCCCTCGCCCTCGCCCCGGCCCCGCCTCTCGGGGCTCGGGCAAGGGAACCCTACCGGCGCAACCCCGGTCCGCCGTTCGGACTCAGCTTCCGCCGCCGCTCACCCTCTCGAACCCGCCGATCCGCCACTCGCCGTCCGCTCCCCGCACCACCGTCACCGTCACGGGCTCGCGGTGCGCCGCGCGGCCACTCGCTGCTTCCACGCTCGTGATGTAGACGACGTCGCCCGTCACCTCCAGCGCGTCCGGGCGAACGCGCCGGACGCCGCGCACCTCGATGCGGTCGGGCCAGGGGCTCGACACCTCGCGCCCCGGCGCGCTCGAGGGGTCTTCGAGCCACGCCTCGAGGAGCGCGGGCGTGACGAAGGGCCCGTACTGCGCGCGGATCGCCTCGCGCACCGCGCCGGGCGGCGCGAGCAGCGAGACCCGGGCGAGGCGCTGGCCGAAGCGGCGGACGAGGTCGGCGGCGGCCGTCTGCGCCGCGCGCTCATCGGCAGCGCCGTCGCCGCCTCCCGCAGCACCGGTGTTGCCTCCAGCCGCACTGCCGTCTCGTCCGATGGCGCCGGTGTTGCCTCCAGGTGGACTGTCGTTCCGTCCTCCGGCACCGGCGTTGCCTCCGGCGGCTCCGGCGGTGCGTCCGGCGAAATCACCGCTTTCGCCGGCGGCGTTGGATCCAGCGGCACCGCCGCTCCCTCGGGCTCCGTCGGCCGCGGGAGAGCCGTCCCCCGTGCTGGCATTGCCGCCGGGGGTGGCGTCCGCGCCCGGCCCCTGCGACCCGGCACACGGCCGGATGTCCGCCGAGGCGATGTGCCAGCGCTGCTGCTCCGCCGTCGCGCCCGGGACGACGGCGCGGCGCAGCGTGTACGTGCCGCAGAAGCGCTGCGCGGCGCCGGCGGTGGTGGTCGCGTGGACCTCGACGGGAACGCTCGCGTAGCGCGAGCCCGCGGCGCCCTCGACGCGACCGGGCGCGCCCACCTGCGCCGTCACGGATGCGGTTTCCGCGAAGCCGGCGCGAAACTGCTCGAAGCTCTGCCCGCTCGCCGCGCCGCCGTCACCCCAGTAGGCGTACGCGCGCGCGTAATCGCGCGCCGCAATGGCGGCGTAGTAGTCGCGGATCACCGCCGCGGCGGCCTCGGCGCTGCCGTCTTCGGGCTGACCCGCCGGCGGTTGCGGCTCGCCAGCGGGTGACTCGGCGACGACGCCAGCCGCAGTGTTGCCGGCGTCGGCCGCGGCGTCGCCTGGCGGGGCGGACTCGCGCTCGCCCGTGCATGCCGCGGCGAGGAGGGTCGTGATCGCGAGGAGCGAGATGATGCGGTTCATGCGCGCTTTCCGTTCGTGGACCGATCGCCCGTGCAGAGCGGCCGGCGTGCGGATGCAGGAGCCGGGCCCGCGGCGGCGTCGTGCGCGTGCTCCGCGCTGCATCTGTGGGACGGCGGTGGACGTGGAGCCGGCCGAACCCTCTCCCTGATCCATCCGCAACGCTTCCGCCGGATCGATGCGCCCGGCGCGCCGGGCCGGCAGGTAGCTGGCCAGCACTGCGACGGCGCCGAGCACGGCGACCACGGCGCCGAACGTGACCGGGTCCGTCGGGCTCACGCCGTAGAGCAGCCCGCGCAGCAGGCGCGTCAGCGCGAGCGGTCGTCGCATCACGAGGCCGTGCCCCGGCCGCAGAAGCCTGCACCGCCCTGCGCAGCCCCCCAGGCGCCGCATGTGACTGGCGGTGGTCTGTCCGGGTTGAGCCAGATGAGGACCGCGCACACCTGCCTCGCGGAGGGGACCCCGTGAGTCGAGCCCCCGGCGCTACGCGACTCGTCTTCGCGCTCGCAATCGCTCTCGCCGCCTGCTCGGCTGCTGAGGCCCCGACCGGCGACGCGCCGCCGATGCACGTGGTGGTCACCGCCGACGACGGTCGGGTCACGATCACCAACACGAGGGACACAGACATCGTGTACGCCGCCCGCGACGCACGGGTGCAATTCATCCAGCAGCAGTGCTGGGCGCCCGACGTGTGCCCGCGGCTGGCGCCCGGCGAGACTGCCGAGATCCCCTTCGAAGAGATCGTCGGCTACGACGAGACCTCGAAGAAGCTGATCATCTCGATCCGGGAGTACATCGTCGACCCGGAGAAAGGGCCCAGGCTGGGTGACGGCTTCGAGCTGCACGTGACGCTGTAGCGCGCGTGCGCAGGCGGTCACGAACCGGCAACGCCGGACGTTCTGGGGAGGGAAGAGGCAGGGAGCCGGACGACAACGTCGTCGCATCACGAGGAGCCACCATGGCACACGGGACTGAAGGAGGGCACCTGGCGCGGGTCGCGGCCGCCGCCCTGGTGCTGGCGGCATGCGGCACCGGAGATCCATCCGATCCATCCAGGCCGATCACGGAGCTGCCGCGTGAGCTCACCGTCGTCGAGCGGGAGATCGTCGCGGGAGCGAACACGTTCGGGTTCGAGCTGTTCCGCCGGGTGCACGCGGGAGAGAAGGCGCCCAACGTGTTCCTCTCGCCTCTCAGCGCTTCTTTCGCGCTCGGGATGGCGCTGAACGGGGCCGCGGGCGAGACGTGGGAGGGGATGCGGACCGGCCTCCGGCTCGGCGACCGCTCCGAGCAGGAGATCAACGAGGGCTACCGGTCGCTGCGCGAGCTGCTCGTCGGGCTGGACCCGCGCGTCGAGGTCGGCGTCGGCAACTCGGTGTGGACGCGCCAGGGCTTCCCGGTGGTGCCGTCGTTCTACGACGCGGTGCGGAAGTACTTCAACGCGGAGGCGCAGGAGCGCGACTTCGACGATCCGGCCACGCTCGAGGAGATCAACGCCTGGATCCGCAAGGCCACGGATGGGATGATCGAGAAGGGGATCGACGGGATCAGCGATGCGGACCAGGCGTTCCTGATCAACGCCATCTACTTCGTCGGCGACTGGACGGCGCGCTTCGATCCGAGCAGGACACGGCTCGAGCAGTTCACGCGTGAGAACGGCACGCACGTGCTGGTCCCGCTCATGTGGCAGAAGGGGAATCTGCCGTACACCAAGAACGCGCAATACCAGGCCGTCGAGCTCGGCTACGGCGGCGGCGCGTACGCCATGGTGGTGGTGCTGCCCGCGCCGGACGTGCCGCTCGCGGACATCGTCGCGGAGCTGAGCCCGGCATGGTGGGATGGGCTCGTCGCCGCGCTGGACAGCGTGGAGCTGGACCTCTACCTGCCGAAGTTCAAGATCGAGTACGACGCCTATCTGAACGGTCCGCTCGTCGCGATGGGGATGGACCGCGCGTTCTCGGCCGACGCGGATTTCAGTCGGCTGACGCCAGGAGGCGTGTGCATCCAGTACGTGCGGCAGAAGACGTTCGTCGAGGTGGACGAAGAGGGCACCAGGGCCGCCGCGGTGACGACCGTGGGCGTGGGCGTGACCTCCGCGCCCGAGCCTCGCATCATGCGCGTGGATCGGCCGTTCCTGTTCGCGATCCGCGAGCGGTTCTCCGGCGCCGTCATCTTCCTCGGCACCATCGGCGACCCGACGCACGAGGCCGCGCCGCGGCCGCAGAAGCC
>DATCLK010000180.1:0-10495 GCA_036563975.1 Longimicrobiales bacterium
GAGAACCAGCAGATCGAAACGATCCGCCGGTCGGTCCAGCGGGCCGACCGGCTCATCCAGGACTTGCTGGACGTCGCGCGCGTCGAGGCGGGAACGCTCGCGGTCCAGACGGCTCCGCTCCCCGCCGCGGCCCTCGCCCACGAAGCCGTCGAGCTGCACCGCTCACTGGCTGACAAGAAGGGGATCCGGCTCGAGGCCGTGCTGCCCACCGAGCTTCCCACCGTCGCCGCCGACCACGACCGGATCCTCCAGGTCTTCTCCAACCTGATCGACAACGCGATCAAGTTCACGCCCGAGGGCGGCCGGGTGACGGTGCGCGCCGAACGCGGCGAACACGAGGTCATCTTCAGCGTGTCGGACACCGGGCCGGGGATCCCGCAAGAGCAACTCGCCCACCTCTTCGAGCCGTTCTGGCAGGCCAAGCGCGCGCGCCGCGCAGGCGCCGGCCTCGGGTTGGCCATCGCGCGTGGCATCGTCGAGGCGCACGGGGGTTGGATCGGCGTGGAGAGCGAGGTGGGGCGCGGGACGACGGTGTCGTTCAGCGTGCCGGCGGCGACGTGATCCCGCGCGCCGGGTCCCCACCGGCCTCGACAGCATGCGCCGCTGGCGCCATAATTCGTTCGACCGTGGATTGCTACATGTGTACCGGCGCCTGTCGTCGAGGGGTGCTGGCACGCGCCCGCGCTCCACGAAGCATGCCGGGCGCGCCAGCGCCCGGACGCGGGCCGCGCACCGTGGTTCGACGCACGCCAGAACGGGAGACTCAGATGCGCGCCATCCCTTCCCGCATTGCCCTTGCCGGCGCCGTGCTCCTCGCCGCGGCCGCGGATGCACGTCCGCTCGCCGCACAGCAGGGCGACAGCGTACTGACGGCGACGGCGCGCCTCGTGGATGCGGCGGGCAACCTCGTCGCGAACGCCACGCTCCGCGAGACCGCGGGGCACGGCGTGCTCATCCGGCTCGATGGCGTGAACCTGCCCGCGGGTGAGCACGCGCTCCACATCCACCAGACCGGGCGCTGCGAGCCGCCCTCCTTCGAGTCGGCCGGCGGCCACTACGCGCCTCGCGGCCGGCAGCACGGGTTCCTCGTGCCGGCCGGCCCGCACGCCGGCGACCTGCCCAACCTCCACATCCCGCAGGGCGGGCGGCACGTCGTCGAGGTCCTCGCCGGGGATGTCACGCTCCGACCCGGGGCGCCCAACACGCTGTTCGACGAGGATGGCTCGGCGCTGGTCGTGCACGCCGGCCCCGACGACTACCGGAGCCAGCCCTCCGGCAATGCCGGCGGCCGAGTGGCGTGCGGCGTGATCCAGCGTTGATGCGCGCCGCCGTTGCGGGGCGCCGCTAGCCGGCCGCGGGGCAGGGGGGCCGCTGGTCGGCCTACAGCGTGAGCGGGGCCGGCTCGAACCCGTCGCACCCCGAGATCGGGGTCACGATGAGGTGGAGCGCCGCGTGCTGGGGGTGGCCGCACTCTTCGGTCAGGTCTTCCGGCGCGCGGCGGGTCCTGCGAATCTGCACGAGCTCCGGCTGGCGACCCTGGTGCTCGCCGAAATGGACGCACAGCCCGCACTGGCCGTCGCTCACCTGCTTCATTCTCGCCTCCCGCGGTTGGAGTGCACGATGCCGGCTCCCGTGGCCGAGGGCAGGCCCCATGCCACGCCGGTTGGTCTTGGGGGATCCCGGTCTGCGGGGCTGGTATGGTGCGCGGGCGAGGCGGATTCCCTTGATCGTGCAAAGCACTTGACGAGCCCCACGACCCGCCGCTAGCTTCCCCGCCACCATGACCCGAGACGCGTTCGCCGCCAGACGCGCCTCGTCGCCGGCCGCGCTGCACGACCGCGCCGCCGACGACCTGCGCTTCATCCGCCGCACCATGGAGCAGGCCGGCGCGTTCACCGCCGTGCCCGGCCTCGGCGGGCTGCTCATGGGCGCATCCGCGCTCGTCGCCGCGGCGCTCGCCGCGCGCCAGCCGACCTTCGAGCGCTGGCTCGCCGTCTGGCTCGCGGAGGCCGCCATCGCGGCGGTCATCGCCGCCGCGACCGTCACGCGCAAGGCCCGCCGCGCAGGGCTCCCCCTGCTCTCCGGGCCCGGGCGCAAGTTCCTGCTGAGCTTCCTCCCGCCCGTCGTCGCCGGAGCGGCGCTGACCCTGGCCATGTACCGCGCCGGCGCCGTCGGCGCCATCCCCGGCGCGTGGCTCCTCCTCTACGGCTCCGGCATCGTCACGGCGGGCACGTACTCCGTACGCATCGTTCCGGTCATGGGGCTCTGCTTCATGATCGTGGGCTTTGCGGCCCTGTTCTCTCCCCCGGCCTGGGGGGATGCGTACCTGGCGGCGGCCTTCGGCGGGCTGCACCTGCTCTTCGGCGCGCTGATCGCGCGGAGGTACGGTGGCTGAGCGTGGCGTCGCACGGCGGCGGGACGAGTCGTCCCGCGCCGCCGGGGAGGGCCGGCCGATGCCCGCCCCCCGCGGGTCCGGCCGTGCGCGGAAGAGCGCCGTCGAGCTCGACCGCGTCATCCACGAGCGCGTGCGCCTCGGCATCGTCAGCGCGCTGGCCGTCAACGAGACGCTGAGCTTCAACGACCTGAAGCGCCTGCTCGGCACCTCGGACGGGAACCTGAGCGTGCACGCCCGCCGGCTGGAGGAGGCGGGCTACGTGGAGTGCACGAAGTCCTTCCGGGGCCGTGTCCCACACACCGAGTACCGGCTGACGCCGGCGGGGCGCCGCGCGCTCGAGCGTTACCTGGACCACATGGAGGCGCTGATCCGGCACGTCAGGGAGGCGTGAGGCCGGGCGGGGTGGCCGGCGCGTTCCGGGCTTCCGGCCCGGGGGCAGGGCGCCGGCGTGCCCCGCCGGCGGGCGTGCCACCGTGCGGGCCGTGGGCGTCGTGGCGGTTACTTGGTATTACAAAGTACTTGACGAGAGCGTACACGACCCCCACATTCCAGCCCCGTGACCATCGCCGGGGCGCGCAACGGCGCACGGCCGCGCCCGCCAACGGCGCGACTCACCGCGCCGGAGCCCGAAGCGACGGCCGCCACGACCTCGTGACACGACGTCCTCCGCACGGGACGCGCCGCCGGCGCCCCGACTCCATGCCAGACCCGACACCCAGGACGCGAGCACTCGCATGAGCGCGACGATCGAACCTCCCGCACGGCCCGGCGCCGTACTCGGCACCGGGCTCGGCCTCGGCTTGCTGGCCGACGCGCTGCTGCGCGCGCCCGGTGCGCCGGCGCTCAACCTCTTCCTGTGGGCCGCCGCCCTCGCCCTGGCGGTGACGCTGCTGCTGGTGCGCGGCGGCCGCCGGCCCAGCGCCGAGGCCGCCACGTTGCTCGGCGTCGGCGTGTTCTTCGCCGCGGTGCTCGCGTGGCGGGACTCGCCCGTGCTGAAGCTGCTGGCGCTGGCCGCGACGGCAGGCGTGTTCGCGCTGCCTGCGCTGGAGGCGGGCGCTGCATGGGTGTCGCGCAGCGGCGTGACCCGCTACGGGCTGGCTGTGGCGGTGGCGGCGGCGCGCTGCGCCCTGGGTCCGCTGCTTCCGCTCGTGGACGTGGACTGGGCCGCGCTGCGCGAGGGGCAGGCCTCGAACGCGCGGCTGAGGCACGCGGGTGCCGTCGTGCGCGGCGTCGTCCTCGCGCTGCCGCTGCTCCTCGTGTTCGGAGGACTGTTCATTGCCGCGGACGCGGTCTTCGCCGATCTGGTGTTGGGCCTCCTGCGCATCGACCTGGAGCGCCTGGCGAGCCACCTCGCCCTGGTGTGCTTCTTCGGCTGGGTGGCGGTGGGCTACGCGTACGGGTTCGTCACCGGCACGCGGCTGCCGGTCCCCCGCTCGCTCGCTGACCGCCGCCCCTGGCTGGGGTTGACGGAGGTCGGGATCGCGCTGGGCCTGCTCGCCGCGCTGTTCGCCGCGTTCGTCGCCGTGCAGTTCCGCTACCTGTTCGGCGGGGCGGCGCTGGTCGAGGTCACGCCCGGCCTGACCTACGCCGAGTACGCGCGCCGCGGCTTCTTCGAGCTGGTGGTCGTCGTGGCGCTGATGCTGCCCGTGCTGCTGGCGGCGGACTGGCTGCTGCGGCGGGAGCGGCCGCGCGACGAGGCGGTCTTCCGTGCGCTGACGGCGGTGCAGCTCGTCCTGCTCGTCGGCGTCCTGGCATCGGCGCTCCACCGCATGCGGCTCTACCTGGCGGCGTACGGCTTGACGGAGGCGCGGTTCTACGCGACGTCGTTCCTGCTCTGGCTCACCGTCGTGCTCCTGTGGTTCGTCGCCACCGTCCTGCGCGGGCGACGGCGCTGGTTCGCGTTCGGCGCGCTGGTCTCGGCGTTCGCCGTTGCGGCCGTCCTCCCGGTGGTCAATCCGGACGCGCTCATCGTGCGGACGAACCTGGCCCGAGCAGAGGCGGGCGCAGAGCTGGACGCCACGTACCTCTCGCACCTGAGCGCGGACGCCGCGCCTGCCGTGATCGCGGCGCTGCCACGGCTCGACGCGGATGCGCGCTGCCGGATCGCCGCCAGACTGCTCGGCCGCTGGGGGCCGGACGTGGGGCTGGACTGGCGCGCTTGGAGCTGGTCCGTGGCGCGCGCACGCGCCGCGGTGCGGGCGAACGAGGCGGCGCTGCGCCGCGATGCGGAGCCGTGCCTGCCACGCGACCGGTGAGGCCGCAGCGCGGGGCAGCGTCAGTTCCCGGTTGGGGGAACTCGGCGTCCGCCCGGCTGGTGCCTCGCGCGGGTCTCTACGCCGGCCGGTGTTGCAGGTCCGGTGAGAGCGGCGGTGTGCCCTTGTCGCGCGGCTCCGGCGGCGGCGTCGTCGTGCCGGCGAGGCGGGCCATGGTGTCCAGGAAGATGCGCTCGTTCGGGCGCAGCGCGTCCACGCCGAGGGCCTCGACCTTGGCGAGCAGGCGCACGACCTCCTCGCGGTTGATCTCGTGGATCTTGTCGAGGGCGATGCTGTGCCAGCGGTGACGCGTCTCCACGGCGCGCGCCAGCTGGGAGGTGTAGTGGGAGTTGGGCAGCTCGACCGTGCGGCGCTTCGCCCGCCGCTGGGCCCGGGCCGCCCGTGCGAAGGCGATCGTCAGCGCCGCGCCGGCGAGGATCGCCAGCAAGCCGAGCGGGAGAATGAGGGTCGAATCGAAGGCGTGCATCGTTCTCGGCCGGCCTTTCGGCGGATCCGGACCCCTCCGGATGATCGCCGCGACTTCGCCTGTGGTCGATACCGTACGTTCGCTGCGAAGTCGCATCCACGCAAGGGGTTGCAGCCGGCCCCGGCGCCATCGGGCCGTCTCGCCGCCCGCCCGGCGCCCGCGACCCCGCCGGGTGGCGCCGCGCTCGCTCGGGTTTCCAGCGTGATGACAGGCACGTGGCCCCGCCGGGCTCCCGTGCAGCAACCGTCATCGAGCGCCGCCGCCCCGAGCGCGATCTGCCGTCCCCGCGGGGCTCGTGGAGCAGCCCGCGTGAGGACGGGCGCCCAGCGGGGCGGCGCCGCCGCCCCGCTGGGCACGTGGGGCATCCCGTCGAGGAATCCACCCGGTCCTGGCTGACGAGAGAATCGCCCCCGGCGTCCGCCCGCCGATGAGGTGGCGCATCCCCTCGAGGAATGGCCCCGCTCCTGGCGCCACACCCTCCCGCCGGCGCAGCTCCCGCCGCGCGCCTCCGCGTGGGGGAGTATCCGTGCGCGAGTCCAGAGGCGCCCTGGCCCCACCGCGAGAACTGCGCGATCGCGGCTCGATGTCGGGCTGCGCCCGTGCGCTAGCTCACACCCGCCTCCGGGCCGGCCCCAGCGCGCGCCGCGCAGGCCTCCGCGCGGCGGAGCATGAGTGCGCGCTCGCGCTCGTTCTTCGTGAGCGACGCCGCGCGCTCGAATTCGGCGCGCGCCTCCTCAAGCCGGCCGAGCTTCATCAGCAGGTCGCCGCGGACGGCGGGCAGCAGGTGGTACGCCCGGAGGGCGGGCTCGTGCAGCAGCGCGTCGGCGATGTCGAGGCCGGCTGCGGGGCCGAACGCCATCGCGACGGCCACCGCCCGGTTCAGCTCGACCACCGGCGAGGGCGTGAGCTGGGCCAGCGCGTCGTAGAGCGCCGCGATGCGTTCCCAGTCCGTCTCCTCGGCGGTGCGGGCCCGCGCGTGGCAGGCGGCGATCGCGGCCTGGAGCGTGTACGGCCCGAGCGGGCCGCCGAGCGCCAGCGCGCGATCGAGCGCGGCGAGCCCGCGGCGGATGAGGAGCTGGTCCCAGCGCGCGCGGTCCTGGTCGAGCAGCAGGACCGGCTCGCCGTTCGGCCCGATCCGTGCGCGCAGTCGCGACGCCTGGATCTCCATCAATGCGACGAGGCCGTGCACCTCCGGCTCCTCCGGCGCGAGCTCGGCGAGGATGCGGCCAAGGCGGAGCGCGTCCTCGCACAGCGCTGGCCGCACCCAGTCGTCGCCGGCCGTCGCCGAGTAGCCCTCGTTGAAGATGAGGTAGATCACCTCCAGCACGGAGGCGAGACGCTCGGCGAGCTCGGGGCCGCGCGGCACCTCGAGCGGCACACGCGCCTCGCGCAGCGTGCGCTTTGCGCGGACGATGCGTTGCGAGAGCGTCGGCACCGGCACGAGGAACGCGCGCGCGATCTCCTCGGTGGTGAGGCCCCCGAGCAGCCGCAGCGTGAGCGCGACGCGCGCTTCCTTCGAGAGCACGGGATGGCAGCAGATGAAGATGAGCCGCAGCAGGTCGTCGCCGACGGGGTCGTCCAGCGCCTGGTCGAGGTCGGGCTCGGCCATCTCCTGGTCCACCTCCAGCTCGCGGCCGAGCTCGTCGTGCTTGCGGTCCAGGAGTCGGCTGCGGCGCAGGTGGTCGATTGCGCGGCGCTTCGCGGCGGTCATGAGCCAGGCGCCCGGGTTGCTCGGCACGCCCACCTCCGGCCAGCGTTCGAGCGCGGCGACGAGCGCATCCTGCGCCAGGTCCTCGGCCACGCCGACGTCGCCGACCATCCGCGCGAGCCCGGCGATGATCCGGGGCGACTCGATCCGCCAGACCGCCTCGATCGTGCGGTGCGTGTCGTGTGCCGTCATCGCTGCGGCCCGCTGCTCCTCGGGGATCCAGTGCGCGGCAACGCTATCGCCACCACGCCGCGCACGGGCCGGCTGCCGCCGCACGCCGGGATGGCGAATCGGACTCCTGCGAGAAGCTGGGCTGCGCCGGTCATCGTGTCAAACCAGCACGGCGCGGGGTCCGGCACGGGCGACCTGTTGCCGCGCTCAGGCCTCGCTCTCCATCCGTGCATCGAGCGAGGGACGTCATCCACCGCCACGAACGAGTGCCTGCGTCGCTCTCCATCCGTGCGTCGAACGAGGGGTCGAGAGATCGACACCAGCGGCGAGCCGACCGGCGGGCGGAGGACATGGATCGCCGGGAGCGCGTCGCCCCCTTGTGGGATTCCGTGCTGTCCCCCACCATACCGCCGGCGCGGCACGCGTCGGGGAAACCGGGCACGGAGAGCACGTCAATGGCAGCCGAGACCTCCACCTATCTCTTCATCTTCCGTGAGACCGCGCCCGAGCGCTACGAGGCGCTCTCGCGCGAGGAACGCATGCAGGCCCTCGCGCGCTGGAACGCCTGGTGCGATGACCTGGCGGCGCAGGGCAGACTCAAGAGCGGCAACACGCTTCAGCCGGAGGGTCGCGTGGTCGCCGGCACGGGCACGACCGACGGCCCGTTCGCCGAGGCCAAGGAGGTCATCGGCGGGTACTTCCTGCTCGAAGCCGCCAGCCTGGACGAGGCGACCGCGATCGCCGAGCAGTGCCCCAACCTGCCGTACGGCATGGTGGTCGAGGTCCGGCCCATCGGCCAGGCCTGCCACCTCGCCCGCTCGCTGGGCTGGACGACGATGCGCGGGCCGGCGGAGCAGCAGCCGGCCTGAGCGCCGGCCGCCTGTGCACTGGCCTCGCCGCCTGCCGTTGCTGCACCGGGTGCACGCTTGACCGTCGCGGCGCCGCCCGCGCCGCCCGCGTCGCGGCTCCACCAGCAGAGGTGCCCGGTCGCGGCCCGTTCGTGCCCGCCGGCCATTGCCGCACCGCCCGCGTCTCGGCCGCGCGCCCGCCTCACGACTGCGCACTCACGAGCAGCTCCTCCAGCCCTCGAGCCCCTCGAGTCGCCCCTGTCTAGCCGGCCGCTCGACCTCGCGCGCTTCGTGCGCGGCCGGCCCGAGCGCCGCGCGAATCAGAGCTGCGGGCCGTTGATGATCCAGGGGACCCCGAAGCGGTCGACGAGCATGCCGAACCGCTCGGCCCAGAAGGACTTCTGGAGGGGCATGGTGATCTGGCCGCCCTCCGCGAGCGCGTTGAAGATGCGCTCGGCTTCTTCGACGCTGTCCACCTGGACGTTGACGCAGAACCCCGTGGGCCTCGAGTAGGCGCCCGGCGGCGCGTCGCCGCCCATGAGGGCGCCGCCGTCCACGGCGAGATGGGCGTGGAGCACGCGGTCCTGCCAGTCGGGTCCGACCTGGCTGGCCATGGGTGAGTCGCGGAAGGTCATCAGCGTCTCGATCTTGCCGCGGAGGACCTCCTCGTAGAAGCGGAACGCCTCTGCGCATTCGCCATCGAAGCTGAGGTGAGTGAACAGCTTCATCGTGTTCTCCTTCGTGTGAGCGGTGGATGGATGCGGGGCCTCGGGCCTCACGCCTTTCGCTGCTCCGCCGTCTGGAGGCGGAGGCGCGCCTCGCGCTCCCGGACCTCCGGCGTGGCGGCCTCGCCGAAGTCCTCGATCTCGAGCACCTGCCGGATCTCGATCTCGCCCTCGTGGAAGGGGACGCGCTTGACCCACTCGATCGCCTCCTCCATCGACTTGACCTGGATCAGCCAGAACCCGGCGATCAACTCCTTCGTCTCGGCGAAGGGGCCGTCGATGACGGTCCGGTTCTGCCCGTCGAACCGCACGCGCGCGCCCCTTGAGCTGGGGTGGAGCCCCTCGCCCGCGAGCAGCACGCCCGCCTTGACCAGCTCCTCGTTGTAGCGGCCCATCGCCTCGAGCTCTTCGGTGGTCGGCATGACGCCTGCCTCGGTCTTCTCGTTCGCCTTGACCAGGATCATGAAGCGCATGGTCGGATCCCTCTCGCGGTTGATTTCCTGGCGGAGCCCGGCCGGCCTCCCGTCTGGGCCGTGAGAACCGTCGCCGCCCATCGGAGCGACGGATGGGCCGCGGCGGGATCGACACGCCGCCGTCGCCCCGCGTGGCCGGCATCGCTCGGTCCACGCGATCGCCATCGCCCGGTCATCCGAGCGACGAACGGAGCGCGGCCGGATCGACACACGCCGAGTCCGCGTGGGCGCCCCCGCCCGCTCATCGGGGTGGGGAACGGAACGGCGCCGGGCCGCGAGGAGGCCGGAGCCGAGCGGCCCGGAGCGCACGGTCGGGCGCCGCGCGCCGTGGGCCCCGCGCCGCACCCGGCGCGGAGCAAGAGACGAGGGCCGCCGGAGTGAACCGGCGGCCCTCGCAAGGCGAGGGGGCCACCGGTTTCCGCCGGCATTCCCCGCAAAGGGGGAAGCCGCCGACATCACCCGGCAGCCCCCACAACACGAGAAAGCCGCCGGTATCGCCCGGCGGCCCTTTCATGGCGGGCGGGCGACCGCCATCGCCCGGCAGCCCCTCGCGCCATTCAGCGCGTGCTGTCTCGCCGTCAGAACGACAGCCGTAGCCCCGCGCTCAGCGCGAAGTTGTGCATCCGCTCACCCTCGATCGGGAGGAAGGCGGCCTCCTGGAAGTCGAACTCGCCGATGTAGTCCTTGGCCATGAGGCGCAGGCCGGCGCCGCTCGAGAAGGCGAGGTCGAGGCCGACGCCGACGTTGAACATGAAGTCATCGGCGGTGGTGCTCACGCCCTCGATGTTCAGCTTGCGATGCACGCCGCCGGCGCCGACCTGGACGACCGGACGCGCCATGCTCGCGAGTGGGAGCGCGACCTCGACGCCGCCGTCATAGAGCCACGTGCTGCTCTCGCCGAAGTTCACGCCTCCGACGACCGGCGCGCTCGCGCGCAGGTCCGCGCTCGAGTAGGCGGCGTTCGCGAAGAGGGAGACGCCGAAGGCGAGGGGGAAGCCGACCTGCGCGCCGAAGATCGCCGCCGGCGCCGGCCCGACGGAGGTGCCGAGCGGGCCCCTCAGCAGATCATCGGAGAACAGGACGCCGGCGTACGGCGCGATCTCGACGGCGGGCGCGCGCGCCGGGGTCGCGCGCGGGGACCACTGTGCTGCGGCGGGCGCCGCGGCCACGAGGAGCAGGAGCTGGAGCAGGACGAGCGTGCGCATGTCTCGACGAACGATCGGTCTGGCCATGGGACCTCCCGGTACTGTTGTCTGTGCCGCGCCGGGTAGCAGACGCGGTGCCAGCCTGGGGAGGGGCCGGGAATCGAGGCGCGGCGCGGATTTTCGCGGGTGCCGCCGCCGCGGGTGCGCGTGCGCATGTCACCGCCGGTGGACGTTGCCGCGTCCGCGTTTCGCGCCATGTGCGACGTTGACAGCCGCGGGCGCCGCGCCGTA
>DATCLK010000181.1:0-10543 GCA_036563975.1 Longimicrobiales bacterium
CCGCGCGCCATCTTCCTGCACTGTCTCCCCGCCCACCGCGGCGAGGAGGTCACCGACGAGGTCATCGAGGGTCCGCAGTCCCGCGTCTTCGACGAGGCCGAGAACCGACTGCACGTGCAGAAGGCCCTCCTCGTCCGCCTCATGGGAGCATGATCCGGAGGATTCTGATGGCCGACGACCTCAAGCGTACGCCCCTCTACGACGAGCACCGACAGCTCGGCGCGAAGCTCGTCCCCTTCGCCGGCTTCGAAATGCCGGTTCAGTACCCCACCGGCATCGTCGCCGAGCACCGGGCCGTCCGTAGCCACGCCGGCCTGTTCGACGTGTCCCACATGGGCGAGATCGAGATCAGCGGGAGCGAGGCACTCGAGCTCGTCCAGTACGTCACGACCAATGACGCCTCGGCCCTCCGGCCGGGCCAGGCGCAGTACACCATGATCTGCCAGGAGGATGGCGGCACCCTCGACGACTGCCTCGTCTACCGCTTCGACGACCGCTTCATGCTCGTCGTCAACGCGGCGAACGTCGAGAAGGACCGGGAGTGGATCCGCAAGTTCGCGGGTCGCTTCGCCGCGCAGATCGTCGACCGCTCGGACGAGACCGCGCTCCTCGCCCTGCAGGGGCCCGCGGCCGAGACGATCCTCCAGGGGCTGACTCCCGTCAACCTCGGCGCCATTGCATACTACCACTTCGCCGAGGGCGAGGTGGACGGCTGCCCTGCCGTGATCAGCCGCACCGGCTACACCGGGGAGGACGGCTTCGAGCTCTACTTCCCCGCCGAGCACGCGCCCCGGCTCTGGCGCCGGCTCCTCGAGGCAGGCGCGCCCCATGGCCTCGTGCCCGCCGGCCTCGGCGCCCGCGACTCGCTCCGCCTCGAGATCGGCTACATCCTCTACGGCAACGATCTGGACGAGAACCACACCCCCCTGGAGGCGGGCCTGGGCTGGACGGTCAAGCTGGACAAGGGCGAGTTCCTCGGCCGCGAGGCGCTGGTCCGCCAGAAGCAGCAGGGCCTCCGCGAGCGGCTCGTCGGCTTCATCACCAGGGAGCGCGCCTTTCCGCGGCACGCCTACGAGGTCCGCGTCAACGGTGAGCCCGCGGGCGAAGTCACGAGCGGCATTCTCAGCCCGTCTCTGGACAAGGGGATCGGGCTCGCGTACGTGCCCGTCGAGGCGAGCGCCCCGGGAACCGAGATCGAGATCGTGATCCGCAACCGGCCCGTCCCGGCCGAGGTCGTCCGTCCACCCTTCTACCGCCAAGGCTCTATCCGCAGGTGACGGGGTAGGAGTCCTTTGTGGACCCCATTCGCCTCGCGATCCTGACCGTGTCGGATGGCGTCGCGCGCGGCACCCGGGAGGACCGGAGCGGCGACGCGATCGCCCGGTGGGCGGAGCGCCACGGCCACATCGTGGCCGCCAGGGCCTGCGTGCCCGACGACACCGAGCGCATCGCGACGGCCCTGGCCGCCTGGGCCGACCTCGGCCGCGCCGATGTCGTGCTCACCACCGGCGGCACCGGGTTCACCGCGCGCGACGTCACGCCCGAGGCAACCCGCTCCATCATCGAGCGAGAGGCGCCGGGCATCGCCGAGGCGATCCGCGCCCGCGGCGCTGCCAGCACCCCTTACGCGTGGCTCAGCCGCGGCGTCGCGGGACTGCGGTCCCGAACGCTGATCGTCAACCTCCCCGGCGGGCCGGGCGGCATTCAGGACGCCCTCGACGTCCTCGAGCCCATCCTCAGGCACGCCGTCCAGCTCTTGCGGGGGGTAGATACGGAGCGGCACGAAACCTTGCATGGCTGAGACGGTCCTCATCACCACCCACGACCTCGAGCCGGCGATCCGCCTCCGTGACGCGCTGCAGCGTGACGGCCTGCGCGTGGAGTTGCTCACGGCGACGGAGCGGATCGCGGATTTCGAGGACCCCGTCCTCCTCGTGGTGACGGGGGGCCTCGAGGAGAAGCGCGCTCGACGGCTCCTGCGCGAGGCCGTCGAGTTCGAGCACCTCCCGGTGATCGGCCTGGCGGACACGCCCATCCCGACCACGCCCGACGGCATCCGGCGCATGGGCTTCAGCGAGGTCTTCCTCAAGCCCGTGGATGTCGACGAGGTCGCCCTGGTGGCGCGGCGGCTCGTGGACCGGCGCCGGCTCCAGGCGATCACCGGCATCGTCGGCGAGACGAATGCCATGCGCGAGGTCCTCGAGCGCGTCGTCCAGATCGCCCCGGTGAACTCCACGGTCCTCATCACGGGCGAATCCGGGACGGGCAAGGAGCTCGTTGCGCGGGGGATCCACGCCCTCTCGCCGCGCCGCCACCGACCCTTCATCGCCGCCAACGTCGCGGCGCTCCCGGACACGCTCCTCGAGTCCGAGCTGTTTGGGCACGAAAAGGGTGCCTTCACCGGCGCCGTCGCGCAGCGGAAGGGCCTCTTCGAGCTCGCCAACCGCGGAACGCTGTTCCTGGACGAGATCGGCGAGATGCCGCTCAGCACGCAGACCAAGCTGCTCCGCGTCCTCGAGTCGCGAGAGTTCCTGCGCGTCGGCGGCGAGCAGCCGATCCACGTCGATGTGCGCGTCATCGCGGCCACCAATCGTGACCTGCGCTACGCCGTCGAGACGGGGGAGTTCCGCCGCGATCTGTACTACCGCCTGAACGTGCTTCACATCGAGTTGCCCCCGCTCCGCGAGCGGCGCGCCGACATCCCGCTGCTGGTGGACCGCTTCATCCGCGAGACGAGCAAGGAGCTCGATCGACCCCGGCCCATCATCTCGCCGGAAGCGATGGCCGTCTTCCTCGAATACGATTGGCCCGGCAACGTCCGCGAGCTCCGCAACCTGGTCGAGTCCATGGTCGTGCTCGCGTCCGGCCAGGTCATCCGCCCGGAGGACATCCCGCTGCCCGTCCGCCGCGGCGACGGCAGGCCGCGACCCGCGCTCCCCGTGCCCGTCCCGCCGGCGCCGCGGCGCGAGGGGGGGACCGGCCCCGGGCCCGAGCTCGAATTCGTGTTCCGGACGCTCTTGCAGATGAGGGTGGATCTCGAGGAGCTGCGCCGCGAGTTCGAGGAGTTCCGTCGGAACCACCCGGAGCTGCCCGGGCCGGTGGCGTTGCCGTACCCCTACCCGTACGCTCCGCCCACCCCGGCGCCGCCACGCGCGATCGAGGAGGCCGAGATCCAGGGCGCGCACGAAGAAGACGAGGCGGAGGACGACGGCGTCGTCGTCTTCCGCCCCGGAATGAAGATGAGCGACCTCGAACGCGAGGCGATCACCGCTGCCCTGCGCGAGGTGCGCGGCAACCGCCGCAAGGCGGCGGAGATGCTCGGGATCGGGGAGCGGACGCTCTATCGGAAGATCAAGGAGTACGGCATCCCGCTCTAGCCCTCCCCGTCTCGCCGCGCCCGCCGCAGCTCAACCCGTCGCGGCCCGCGCCCGCACCTTCGCGTGCTCCTCCTCCAGCACCGGGATGATCCGGCTCCAGTCATCGCTCTCCGCCACCCCGTACCGCACGACCAGCGGCAGCGCGTAATCGATCCCCGGCTCGAACACGTACAGCGCGCTCTGCGTCTCCTGCTGCTGCAGCCGCTGCTTCCCCCAGCCCGGCGTCACCGGCAGGACGGCGCGCGCGCGGAACAGCCGTCCCTGCTGCACCAGTTGCAGGTCCTCCGGCTGGAACACGACGTCCGGCTCGTAACTGAAGAACGAGACGAGGTACAGCTCCGGGCCGTCCGCCATTGCGGCCGACGCCGCCTCCGCTCGCCGGCTCTCCGCCAGCGCATGGAGCCGGTTGTACGTGTCCGGCGCAGCGAGCCGGATCACCGCTTCGGCCAGCGGCGTCACCTTCACGAGGAGGGCGCCGCTGCGCAGCGAGATCGTGAACTCATCCTGCCTCAACGTCCCGTGCCCCGGCGGCACCAGGCCGATGCCTTCGCGTCCACTCTGCACCTCTCCAACGCCGCCGGCCGGCGCCGGGTCGTCCCCTGGCGGCGCGCCGCTCGCCGCGCACCCCGCGACCAGCAGGACGATCAAACCTCTCAACCGGTTCACGCAGCCTCCCGCGCTTCGCTGAGCAGGTCTTCCAATGCCTCCAGCAGATGATCTCTCCCTTCTCCCGTTCGGGCAGAGAAGGGAACCACCTGGTCAGGATCCACACCGAGCTGCTGCACGATCCTGCGGAGCTGTGACTCCCGCCGCGAGCGGCTCAGCTTGTCCACCTTCGTCACCACGAAGAGCGTGGGCACGCCGAGCGCCGCGAGATAGCGGGCCATCTCCCGATCCTCCGCCGTCGGGTCGTGCCGCGCGTCGATGAGCTGCACCACGCCGGCCAGGTCCGGCGTCCCCCGCAGATACTGCTCGATCAGCGGCTTCCAGCCGCGGCGCATCGCGGCCGGCACGCGCGCGTACCCGTATCCCGGCAGGTCGACGAGGAAAAACTCCACCTCATCCGCGTCGTGCAGCGACGCCCGTACCCGATAGAAGTTGATCTCCCGCGTCTTCCCGGGCCTGGCCGAAACACGCGCCAGCCGCGCCCGCGTCCTCCCCAGCAGGCGGTTGATGAGACTGGACTTCCCGACGTTCGACCGCCCCGAGAACGCGATCTGCTTCAGCCGGTCCGGTGGCTTTGCGCCAGGGCGCGCGATCGCGCCCGCGAAATCCACCCCCTTGATCTTCACGGCGCCCACCCTCTCCGCGCCAGCACCGCCGAGGGACGCGCCCGACGCGAGGCCGGACTGCACGCCCCGGTGCCCCATGTCGGCCGCCGCGCCATGGCCCATGAAAAACGCGCGCGGCAGGAGGGCTGGCGGCACCCGCCGCCACGCCACCCCGCCGCGCCCGGGTCCGCCTTCCGTGCGGAGGGCGGGTTCACGCCCCCTTCATCTTCGCCTCGGGATGCAGCACGAGCAACGGAGGAATCCCGTCCGTCACGCATTCCAGCGTGATGACCACCTCGCGGACATCGTCCCGGGACGGGATCTCGAACATGACGTCCCGCATCAGCTCCTCGAGGACCGCGCGCAGCCCGCGCGCCCCCGTGCCGCGTTCGATCGCCTTCCGCGCGATCGCACGCACCGCATCCGCGTCGAACGTCAGCCCGATCCCCTCCAGCTCGAACATCTTCTCGTACTGCTTCAGCAGCGCGTTCTTGGGCTCCGTCAGAATGCGGACCAGCGCGTCCTCGTCCAGCGCCTCCAGCGTCACCACCGCCGGCAGCCGCCCCACCAGCTCGGGGATCAACCCGAAGCGCAGCAGATCCTCCGGCTCCACGTTCTCGAACGGGTTCTTCGAGTTCGAAGCACGCACCTCCGGCTGCTCGGTGAACCCGATCCGGCGCTTCCCGGTCCGCGCCTCGATGATCTTCTCCAGACCGTCGAACGCGCCGCCACAGATGAAGAGGATGTTCCGCGTGTTGATCTGGATGTATTCCTGCTGCGGATGCTTGCGCCCACCCTGCGGCGGCACCGACGCGATCGTCCCCTCCAGGATCTTCAGCAACGCCTGCTGCACACCCTCGCCCGAGACATCGCGCGTGATGCTCGGATTCTCCGACTTGCGCGCGATCTTGTCGATCTCGTCGATGTAGACGATCCCGCGCTCACATTCCGCGATATTGAAATCCGCCGCCTGCAGCAGGCGAACCAGGATGTTCTCGACGTCCTCGCCCACGTACCCCGCTTCCGTGAGCGTCGTCGCATCTGCGATCGTGAACGGTACCTGGAGGATCCGAGCCAGCGTCTGCGCCAACAGCGTCTTCCCCACGCCCGTCGGGCCGATCAACAGGATGTTCGACTTGTCGATCTCGACATCGTCCAACACCCCGTGATGGTTCACCCGCTTGTAATGATTGTAGACCGCGACCGCCAGCGCTTTCTTCGCCTTCTCCTGCCCCACCACGTACTGGTCCAGGACTTCCTTGATCTCCCGTGGCGTCGGGATCCGCGGCACCGCTTCTGCGGCTTCCCTCTCTTCCTCCTCGGCGAGGATCTCGTTACACAGCGAGACACACTCGTTGCAGATGTACACCGAGGGTCCCGAGATGAACTTCTTGACCGAGTCCTTCGACTTGCCGCAGAAGGAGCAGCGCAGGTGCTTTTCGCTGGGCATCAGACGCTTCGAGTCAGCGGGGATACCACCCGTCCCCGGAATCCTCCCCGGGGACGGAACCGAATCATCTCTCGTGCTGGCGGTCGTGGCGGACCTCGACCACCTGCCCCTTGTGCTGGACGACGTGATCGATCAGGCCATACTCCACGGCTTCCTGCGGGCTCATGAAACGATCGCGATCCACATCCTCGGCGATCTTCTCCACCGGCTGGCCCGTGTGCAGCGCGAGGATCTGGTTCAGTCGCTCGCGGGCGTACAGGATCTCCCGGGCCTGGATCTCGATGTCCGCCGCCGTGCCCTGGCTCCCGCCAGAGGGCTGATGGATCATGATCCTCGAGTTCGGCAGCGCGCTGCGCTTGCCCTTCGTCCCCGCCGCCAACAGCAAGGCCCCCATCGACGCGGCCATCCCCATGCACATGGTCGCGACCGGCGCCGTCAGGTACTGCATCGTATCGTAGATCGCCAGGCCCGCGTACACCGAGCCGCCTGGCGAGTTGATGTACAGGTAGATGTCCTTCTCGGGGTTGTCCGCCTGCAGGAAGAGGAGCTGCGCGATGACGATGTTCGCCACGTTGTCATCGACCGGCGCGCCCAGGAAGATGATCCGGTCCATGAGCAGGCGGCTGAAAATGTCGTAGCTCCGCTCACCCCGGCTGGACCGCTCGATCACGTAGGGAGGATAAATGGGCATCGTACCTCTGCTCTATGTTCGCCCGGCGCGGGCCCCCGGCATCCCGGGAGCTCCGCCGCGTTCCCTCATTCGATCGTCGAGAGCCCTTTCAGGTACTCGAAGACCTTGTCCTCGGTGATTTCGTTCGCCAGCGCCTCGAGCCGGTTGCTCCTGGCGAGTTGGCGCCGCACTTCCGCCACCGGCTTCCCGGCGCGAGACGCCAGCTCCTCGACCCGGGCATCCACCTCCTCCGGCGTCGCCCGCAGCCCCTCCAGCTCCGCCACGCGCTCGATGACCAGCATGCGGCGAACCGCCTCCTCCGCGGCGGGCCGCGCCGCCTGCCGCACCTCGGCGACCCGGGCGGGGTCCGCGCCCTCGCGGGGCTGAATGATCCCGTCCAGGTACGCCTCCACCATCGCGTCCGGCACCTCGAACGGGTTCGCCTCCAGGATCCGCTCCAGGAGCTGGCGGCGCAACGCTCGCTCCGCCGCCGCGTCCGCCTCTCGCTCGAGGTCCTCCCGGATACGCGCCCGCAGCGCCGCGAGCCCATCGAAGTCGCCCACGCTGCGCGCCCACTCGTCGTCCAGCGCCGGCAGCTCCGGGCGCCGGACCGCGAGGAGCTTGATCCCGACCCGCTCGTCGCGCTGCGCGCCCGCGGCGTCCGTCACCGGCACCGTCCCCTCCGTCGCCTCGCCGGGCTTCAGCCCCCGGACCATCGCCTCCACCTCGGGCACGGCCTGGTCGGCGCCCAGCACGAACCGGTAGCGCTCCGGCGTGGGCTCGGGCCGGTCCAGCTCGGTCAGCTCGACCTCGACCGCGTCACCGTCCTCCGGCGCCGCCTCGATCGGCCTCCAGACCGCGTGCTCCCGGCGCAGCCCGTCGATCACCCGGTCCACGTCCTCGTCGCGCACCTCCGGCCGCACGCGCTGGAGCCGGAACCCGCCGAGGCGATCGAGCGTGATCTCCGGCCGGACCTCGAACGCGACCCGGAACGTCAGGTCCTCGCCCGGCCTGTAGTTCACCTCCTCGACGGAGCCCTGCGTGATCGGCTGCAGCCCCTCGGCCCGCAGCGCCTCCCGGTACGCGTTCCCGACGACCCGCTCCACGGTCTCGCTCTCGATCGCCGGGCCGTACTTCCGTTGAACCACCTGCGGCGGCACCTTCCCCTTGCGGAAGCCCGGGAGCCGGAGCCGCTGCGCCAGCCGCCGCGCCACCTCGTCGCGCTCGCGGGCCACACGCTCGGCCGGCACTGTAATGATCAAACGCCGCGCCCACGTGCGCGGCTTCTCGATCGAGATCTTGAGTTCCGAGGTTGTGTCCGCCATTCCGCACCCGGAGAAGGACCTGCCTCGCGATGCGAAAGGGGGGACTCGAACCCCCACGGGCGCGGCCCACGAGATCCTAAGTCTCGCGCGTCTACCAGTTCCGCCACTTTCGCAATTCGCCCGCGAAAAATCTAACAGCGCCTTGGCCATGGATCAACCGAGCCGGCCCCCCGAGCCCGCTGGGGGGGGCCCGGAGGCGCCACGCCGGCCCCGGCGCGCCCTCTCACGGCACCCGCAGATTGGCGATGTGCGTGCGGCCCTGCGGCGACTCCAGCAGCAGCGACACCACGCCGCCGCTGCCCACCGCGCGGACCATGGCTTCCGCCTCCCGCGCGCTCGCCACCGGCCGCCGGTCGACGGCCAGCACACGCTGGCCAGGCTGGACCCCCTTCCGCTCCGCCGGGCTCGAGGGCTCGACCCCGACGACGATCACCCCGCCCGCACGCGCGTGACCGAACTCTCTCGCTAGCTCCGCCGTCAGGTCATCGAACTCGATGCCCAGGCCCCCGGCTGCCCGGCGCGCGCCTCGGGGCGCAGCCGCCGCGGGCCGCCCCGGGATCTCTGCCTCCATCAACCGCACTTCGAAGCGGTGCGGCGAACCGTACCGGATGACGCCCAGCTCCACGACGTCGCCCGGCTCGTGCAGCGCGATGAGCCGCTGGAGCTGCCCCACCCGGTCCACCTTTCGGCCGTCCACCGAGACGATGACGTCCCCGCGCGCCAGGCCGGACCGCTCCGCCGGCGAGCCCGGCGTGAAATCTTCCACCACCACCCCCGAGATCTCGGAAAGCCCGAACGCCTCCGCGTCCTCCTCGTCCACATCCGCGATCGCGATGCCCAGCAACGCTCTGCGCACCCGGCCGTGCTGGAGCAGGTCCTCCATCACGCGCCGGGCGAGATTCGACGGGATGGCGAACCCGTACCCCTGGTAGTAGCCCGTCGGGCTCGCGATCGCCGTGGTCACGCCGATCACTTCGCCCCGCAGGTTGACCAGCGGCCCGCCCGAGTTGCCCGGATTGATCACCGCGTCCGTCTGGATGAAGTCCTCGATGGCGAGCCCCGCCGCCATGTCATCGTGTGCCGCGAGCTCCCGGTTGATGATGTGGAGCGGCCGCCCCTTCGCGCCGATGATGCCGCTCGTCACCGTGAAGTCCAGCGTGCTCGCCTGCTCGAACCCCGGGTTGCCGATCGCCAGCACCCACTCGCCCACCCGCGCCGCGTCCGAGTCGCCCAGCCGCAGCGCCGGCAGGCCGCGCGCCGGGATGCGGAGCAGCGCCACGTCCGTCGTCCGATCCGTGCCCACCACCTCCGCCTCGAAGCTGCGCTTGTCCACCAGCGTGACCCGGATCCGGTCCGCCCCCTCGATCACGTGATTGCTGGTCAGGATGTATCCGTCGGGCGAGACCAGGAAGCCCGAGCCGCCGGCCACCGCTCCGTGGTCCGGAGCCGCGTCGTCGCCCGGCGGCGTTCCGAAGAAGTCACGCAGCCCACGCGGCGTCCCCCGCGCCGGCTGCCGCGGCGTGCGCTCGGCCTGAATGCGGACCACCGCCGGGACCACGGCCTCGGCGACGGAGACGAACGCGCTGCTCAGCGCGGCTTCACCGGGTGCTGGCTGCGGGCCGCGCGTCGTGGCGCCGACAGCCGGCAGCGCCGGCTGCTCGCCGGCGCCGCGCCGCTCGATCCCGCGCGCCAGGCCCACGCCCAGCGCGGACGCCGCCACCACGAGCAGCAGGAGGCGCGCCTTCTCACGGATCGGATCGATCATGCTCCGATGGGATCCAGGGTGCCCCGTACCCCCTCCCCCAATCTACCGGCGGCACTCCCCAATGCAAAACGGGCGCCGCTCCCTACGGAACGGCGCCCGCTCTCGCCTGCACGCGACCGCAGACTTACGACTTGTCTTCCTCCACGATCTCGTAATCCGCCTCCACCACGTCTTCCTTCGCTGCGCCGGACGGCTGCGGTTCGGGCGACGGCTCGCTCGCCGTCGTGCCCGCCGACGCTTGCTGCTGCGCCGCCTGCGCCTGATAGATCTGCTGGCCGGCTGCGCTGAACGCTTGCATCAGCTCGTCCCGCGCCGCCGCGAGCTCGCCCGCATCGTCCTGCTTCAGCGCCCTGCGCGCACGCTCCAGCGCATTGTCCAGGCGGCTCCGCGCGTCCGACGACAGCCGGTCACCCCACTCCTTCACATCCTTCTCCACCTGGTAGACCAGCGAGTCGAGCTGGTTGCGCGCCTCGACCTTCTCCTTCCGCTTCCGGTCTTCCTCCGCGTGCGCCTCGGCGTCCTTGACCATCCGCTGGATCTCCTGCTCGGACAGCCCGCTCGACGCCTCGATCCGGATCTTCTGCTCCTTGCCCGTCGCGCGGTCCTTCGCCGTCACGTGCAGGATCCCGTTCGCGTCGATGTCGAACGTCACCTCGATCTGCGGAACGCCGCGCGGCGCCGGCGG
>DATCLK010000182.1:0-1978 GCA_036563975.1 Longimicrobiales bacterium
TGGTACCGCGGCGGGTTCAGCCGCGCGCAGGAAGGGGCGGAGCGGCGGCGGGAGAGTCGGAGCGGCGGCCTGGCGGCGCGGGTGGCGGCGCGCGTCCCGACGCCCGTGTGGGTGATGATGGCGAAGGACGTCCGCACGTTCTTCCGGGACACGTCACAGTGGTCGCAGCTCATCCTGCTGGGCGTGCTGGTGGTGATGTACACGTATAACGTGAAGGTGCTGCCACTGTGGACCGGCGAGCAGGTGAGCTTCCTGCTGGTGAACGTGATCTCGTTCCTGAACCTGGGGCTCGCGGGGTTCGTGCTGGCGGCGATCGCGGCGCGCTTCGTCTTCCCGGCGGTGAGCCTCGAGGGGCGCACCTTCTGGCTCCTGCGCTCCTCGCCCGTCGACCTGCGGACCATGCTGTGGTGCAAGTTCGTGGTGGGGCTGGTGCCGCTGCTCGTGCTGGCGTTGTTGCTGACAGCGACGACCAATGCGATCTTACGGGTCAGCGGGTTCATGATGGCGGTCTCGCTCCTCACCATTGCGGGCGTGACGGCGGCGCTGGCGGCGCTGGCCCTGGGCTTCGGCGCCGCGTTCCCCCGCTTCGACATGGAGAACGCAGCGCAGATCCCGACGGGGTTCGGCGGCTTCGCCTTCATGATGACGGCCATCGTCTACCTCGCCGTGGTCATCGGGCTGGAGGCGTGGCCGGTGCACGCCTACCTCTCGGCCCGGTTGGAGGGCGGGACAGTGGAGGGTACCCAGGTGCTGGGGCTCACCCTCGGCCTGGGCCTCGCGGCCCTGGTGACGCTGGTGGCCATCGTCGTCCCGCTGCGCATCGCGGTGCGGCGGGTGGAAGCGCTCGGACGTTGAGAACACGCAGCCGGCGTGCTCCCGGCGAGCCCCCGGAGCCGGGCACCAAGTGGAAGCGCTCGAACGTCGAGAACACGCAGCCGGACGTTGCAGCTCGCCGCCGGGAGGAGGTCCATTGAGCGGAGCCCGTGACGCGGACCTCGCGCTCGCCGTGGAAGCGGCCCGCGCGGCCGGAGAGGTCATCTTGCGGCGGTTCGGCTGCGAGCAAACGGTCACGTACAAGGGGCCGGACCAGCCGCTCACGCCCGCAGACCTGGAGGCAGACGACGTCTTGCGGGCCCACCTGCTGGGCGCGCGGCCGGATTACGGCTGGCTTTCGGAAGAGACGGCGGACGCGCCGGATCGCCTCCGACGCGAGCGGGTATGGATCGTGGACCCGCTGGACGGGACGCGGTCGTTCATCGCGGGCCGGCCGGAGTTCGCGATCTCCATCGCGCTGGCGGAGCGGGGCGAGGCGGTGCTCGGGGCCGTGTACAACCCGGCGACGGGTGAGCTGTTCTACGGCAAGCGGGGGCGCGGGGCGTGGGTCGAGGAGCCGGGTCGCCCGGGTGCGCGGCGGCTCGAGGTGACGACACGGGCGACGAGCGAGCAGGTGGTGCTGCTCGCCTCGCGCAGCGAGATCGCGGCCGGCGAGTTCGACCCCTTCCGTGGCGGGTGGGTCCTCGTGCCGACGGGGAGCACGGCCTACAAGCTGGCGCGGCTCGCGGCGGGCGCGGGTGATGTGTTCCTCAGCCGTGGCCCGAAGGCGGAGTGGGACGTGTGCGCGGGCGCGCTGCTGGTCGACGAGGCGGGCGGACGCGCGACGGACCTCACGGGTGCGGAGCTCCACTACAACCGGCCGGACCCGCGGGTGACCGGGATCCTGGCGACGAACGGGCGGCTGCACGGGTACGTGCTGGGCGTCGTGGCGACGCTGCCGCCGACGCGCCGGCTCCGGCTGCCGGACGGGGAGAAAAGGGGCTGAGACGATGCCGACGTGGTTCATCGTTCTGGCGGTGCTGGTGTTCGGCGCCGGCATCTACATCGGGCTGGGGTTCCCCGGGCTCCCCGGCAAGGAGGACCGCGTGCTGCCGCCGGGCGTCCAGCGGCGCCGCCGCCACGAGATCCAGATGCTGGACTGGCT
>DATCLK010000183.1:0-9593 GCA_036563975.1 Longimicrobiales bacterium
AGTACACGACATCACCCAGCCGCTTGAGCGCACGGCGTCGACCTGGCCGGGGGACGAGCCGTTCCGGATCGGGTGGACGTCACGGATGGACGAAGGCGGGAACGTGAACGTGGCCACGATCAAGCTGAGCGTGCACACGGGGACGCACGCCGATGGCCCGTTCCACGTGGTGGAGAACGGCGCGACCGCGGGCGCGCTGCCGGTTGAGCTGTTCATCGGGCCGGTCCAGGTGATCGACGCGGTCGGCCGCACGTCGCTGGGCGAGGATGTGGTGGCGCGAGTGGATCTCGCGGCGGCCGAGCGGGTTTTCTTCAGGACCAGGGACCGACTGGACCCGTGGGCGTTCCCGCAGCCATACCCGCCGATCACGCCGGCGCTCGCGCGGCGGCTCGTGGAAGAGGGGGTGAAGCTGGTCGGGACGGATGCGCCATCCGTGGATTCGCTCGAATCGCGGACAATGGAGGCGCACCGGATCTTGCTGGGGGCGGGTGTGGTGGTGCTGGAGAACCTCGCGCTGGGAGCGGTGAAGCCGGGGAAGTACACCCTGGTGGCGCTGCCGCTGCGCATCACGGAAGCGGACAGCGCGCCGGTGAGGGCGGTGCTGATCGAGGGTGCGCCGGAGCTGGGCGCGCCGGTCGCGGCGAAGAAGGCGGCCCGGCCGGCGAAGAAGGCGGCCGCGAAGAAGGCGGCCAAGAAGGCGGCGCCGGCGAAGGCGGCGAAGAAGGCGCCCGCGAAGAAGGCCCCGGCGAAGAAAGCGGCGGCGAAGAAAGCGCCAGCGAAGAAGGCTCCCGCAAAGAAGGCGGCGAAGGGCGGGGCGAAGAAGCGAGGCGGGCGGTGACGGTTCCGATCCAGATTTCGTGGGACCTCTACCTCGGGCAGGTGAGCGTCTGGTGCGAGTGTCTGGTGGCGGGGGTGCGGCGGGCGGTGTTGTTGCCGCGGCTGGACACGATCTTTTCGCCGGAGCAGGAGGACCCGGCGCGCGAGGTGCCCTACCGTGAGCTGAAGTGGCGGCTGGTCTCGCCGACGGAGGCGGACTGGGAGCGGTACCGCGAGCTGGCGCAGAAGCAGGCGGCGCGACACGGCATCTCGTTGCGTACGCAGCGGGTAGAGAAGCTGGCCGGGTGGGCGGGCGGACCGCGTGTGCCGGTTCCGCAGTACCACCTCTGGCTCTACCGCGATGCGGAGGTGGGCGCCGCGATCGATGAGCTGTACGAGGAGCTGGACCCTGCCCGGCGAAGGGCGCTCTGGAGCTGGCTGTTGCAGTGGACGGCGCCGGTGGCAGCCCGACAACCGTACGATCCTAGTCGAGGATGATCCATGGCGGAAGCTGGCAACCTGGTGAAGCGGCTGCAGGAGATGCGGGACGAGGGCTACCTCTCCGACGCGATCCTGCGCGAGGCGGTGAAGTCGTTGAAGGCGTCCGATAGCCGGTACGATTGGGTGGGGATCTATCTCCTGAATCCGGAGGAGAACGTCCTCTGGCTCCACAACTATCTAGGGCCGGCGACGGAGCACGCGAAGATCCCGGTAGGCAAGGGCGTCTGCGGCACGGCCGTGGCGGAGAAGCGGAACCAGAACGTGCCGGACGTGACGCAGATCGAGAACTACCTGGCCTGCAGTCCGCGGACGCGCTCCGAGCTGGTCGTTCTGATCCGCGCGGGGGACGAGATCCTCGGCCAGATCGACATCGACAGCGATCAGCCGGCCGCGTTCACGGGTGAGGATGAGGAGCTGGTGCAGGCGGTGGCGGACAAGCTGGCCGAAGTGCTGATGGCGGAGCGGCGCTGAGGGGGCGCGCGCAAGTCGGGTGGCTGCGGCCGCTCAGCCGCCGAGCCCCCGCCGAGGGGTAGATGCGGTTGATCCTGTCGCCCAGCACCTCCGCCCGGGTCAAGAGCGTTCCGCCGCTCTCCGGGCACGCGGGCCGGACGCGATGACGGACGCGCACGGCCGGCTGGCGCTCCGCGAGATCCTGGCGCCGAACGCGTCGCCCCTGACGCTGGACGGGACACGGACCTACGTGGTGGGCCGCCGCCGGGTCGTGGTGATCGACCCGGGACCGGCGGCCTCGCCGCATCTGGACGCGGTGGCGGCGGCCGTCCGTGGTGCGCGGGTGGAGGCGGTGGTGTTGACGCACGCGCACGAGGACCATGCGGGCGGCGCCGGGCTGCTGGCGGAGCGGCTGGGGGCGCCGTTACGGAGCCGCGCAGCGGGCACGCTGGAGGACGGCGACCGGCTGGAGACGGACGCGGGCGCGCTCATCGCGGTCGCGACGCCGGGGCACACGCCGGACCACATGGCGTTCCACTGGCCCGAGGGCGGCGCGGTGTTCGTGGGCGACCTGATGCTGGGCGGGCTGGAGACGGCGCTGGTGGCGGCGCCGGAGGGCGATCTGGGCGCCTACCTGGCGTCGCTCGAGCGAGTCCGGGCGCTGGGCGCGCGGGTGCTGTATCCCGCGCACGGCCCGCCGTTCACGGATCCGGCTGCCGCGCTGGATGCGTATGCGCGGCATCGGAAAGAGCGACTCCGGCAGGTGCTCGCGGCGCTGGAACGCGGCGTGGCAGGCGTGGACGAGATCGTGGGCGCGGTGTACGGCGTCGGGCTGGTGGCCGACCTGCGCAGCGCGACAGCGGCGTCCGTCGTCGTGTACCTCGAGCATCTCGAGGCGGCCGGCCGCGTGGAGCGGGACGCGGACGGGCGCTGGCGTCTTGCGCACTGAGCGGCAGCTCGAGCGGACCGGCGGGTGGCGCCGGGGGTAGAGCAGACCGGTTTCGAGAGCGGTCGCGCCGTTCGCTTGGAGAGAGCGCGCGGGCGTCTACGCGGCCGCGGGCCTGCCGACCGGGAGCACGACTCGACGTGAGCGATCCCTCGAGGACAGAACGGGTTGCCGGCGAAGGCGCCGGCACGGCGGCGCGGCTGGACGCTGCGCTGGTTGCGGAGCTGCGGCGCATCGTGGGGCCGGATGGCGTGATCACCGACCCCGCGGCGCTGCTGGTCTACGAATCGGACGGCCTGACGGCTTACCGCGTGCGGCCGAGCGCGGTGGTGCTGCCGCGGGGCACGGCGCAGGTGGCGGCGGTGGTCCGGCGGCTGGCCGGGGCGGGCGTGCCCTTCGTGCCGCGGGGCGCGGGGACGGGGCTCTCGGGCGGGGCGCTCGCGCTGGAGGGCGCGGTCGTCGTTTCGCTGGCGCGGATGGACCGGATCCTGTCGATCGATCCGGAGAACCGGCGGGCGCGGGTCGAGCCGGGGGTCGTGAACGCGCGGCTGGGTCGGGCGGCGGCGGCGTACGGGTTGACCTACGCGCCGGACCCGAGCTCGCAGGCCGCGTGCACGATCGGTGGGAACGTGGCGGAGAACGCGGGCGGGCCGCACTGCCTGAAGTACGGCGTGACGAGCAACCACGTGACGGGGCTGACGGTCGTGTTGCCGGACGGGGAGGTCGTGGAGCTGGGCGGGGGCGGTGGCGAAACCGTGGGTTACGACCTGGTCGGGCTGTTCGTGGGCAGCGAGGGCATGTTCGGTGTGGCGACGGAGATCGAGGTGAGGCTGGTCCCGGAGCCGGAGGCCGTGGAGACGCTGCTCGCGATCTTCGATCGCGTGGACGATGCGAGCCGTGCGGTGAGCGCGATCATCGCGGAGGGCTTCCTGCCGGCCGCGCTGGAAATGGCGGACCAGGCCACGATCCGCGCCGTGGAAGAGAGCGTGTACGCGGGCGGTTTCCCGACGGACGCGGCGGCGGCCCTCGTCGTCGAATTCGATGGCCCGCGCGCGGGGCTGGTCCGCGAGGCGGAGCGCGCGGCGGAGGTCTGCCGGCGCGAGGGCGCGCGGGAGGTGCGGCGGGCGCGGGACGAGGCAGAGCGGCAGCGGTTCTGGAACGCGCGGAAGAAGTCGTTCGGTGCGCTGGGCCGGCTGGCGCCCGACCTCCTGGTGCAGGATGCGGTGGTCCCGCGCTCGAAGCTGCCGGCGGTGCTGGCCCGGATCTACGAGCTGGCTGCGGAGCACCGGCTGAGGGTGGCGAACGTGTTCCACGCGGGGGACGGCAACCTGCACCCGTGCATTCTGTTCGACCGGCGGGATGCGGACGAGGTGGCGCGGGTTGCGCAGGCCTCGAAGGAGATGATGCGCGCGTGCGTGGAGGCGGGCGGCACGATCACCGGGGAGCACGGCGTGGGTTACGACAAGCGCGAGTACATGGAGCTCGTGTTCAGCGACGCGACGCTCGAGGCGATGTGCGGCGTGCGGCGGGTCTTCGATCCGCGCGGCCTGGCGAACCCCGGCAAGGTCTTCCCCGTCCGTGTCTGCCGTGAGTGGGTCGGGCCGGCGACGCAGTTCGAGCCGGCCGGAGCCGTGGCGGGGGCACGCCGAGAGGCGGGCCTGGGTGGGGGGACCGCGGCATGATCGAGCGGCTTCGCGGAATTGTCGGCGATGCGGGCGTGCGGACGGGCGAAGCCGCGGCGCGCTGGGCGGTCCACGGCGTCGTTCCCGCCGCGGTGGTCGTGCCGGGCAGCGTGGAGGAGGCCGCGGCGGTGCTCGCGCTGGCGAGCGCGGAGGGCTGGCGGGTCGAGCCGGCCGGGGCGGGCACGTGGCTGGGCTGGGGTCGTGCGCCGGGCCGGGTGGATCTCGTGCTGAGCACGGCGCGGCTGGCGGGGGTGGAGGCGTACGAGCCGGAGGACCTGACGGCGGTGGTGGGCGCCGGGCTGACGCTGGGCGAGCTGGAGGGCCGGCTCACGCGCCATGGCCAGTGGTTGCCGCTGGATCCGCCGCGCGGCGGCGCAGGGACGGTCGGGGCGGCGGTTTCGCTGGCGGAAGCGGGCCCGCTCCGGCTCGCGCACGGCACGCCGCGGGACCACGTCCTCGGGTTGACGCTGGTAACGGGCGACGGTCGCGTGCTCGAGCTGGGTGGCCGGGTGGTCAAGAACGTTGCGGGGTTCGACCTGGTGAAGCTGGTCATCGGGTCGCGCGGCACGCTGGGGCTAGTCTGCCGGGTGGCGGTGCGGCTGCGGCCGCTGCCGGAGCGCGATACGACGCTGGTGGTGCCCGCGGCGGGCGCGCAGGCGGCGGTGGATGCGGCCGCAGCGGTGCGGGCGGCGCGGATCGAGCCCGCGGCGCTCGAGCTGATCTCGCCGCCCGCAGCGGAGCTGACGGGCGTGGCGCCCGGCGCGTGGGCGGTGGTCGTGCGACTCCAGGGCAACGCGGAGGCGGTGGCGGACGCGGAAGCACGCGTCGGCCAGGTGGTCGGCGGGGGCGTGCAGGCCCTCGGCGCGGATCGCGCGCAGGAGCTCTGGGCGGCGCTCGGGGAGCGGGAGGCGGAAGCCGCGCTGTTGGCGCGGTTGGCGGACTGGCCGTCGGCGCTGGCGGACACGCTGACGACGGCGCTCGAGCTGCCCGGGGCGGCCGTCGCTTGGCCGCTGCTCGCCCACGCGGGCAGCGGGATCGTGCGGGCGGCCGTGTCGGGCGACGCGTACAGCGACGCCGCTGCGGAAACATGGGCAGCGGCGCTGTCGAGCGCGCGCGCGCGGCTGGAAGCGCGCGGCGGCACGGTGCTGGGCGCGCGCCTCCCGCCGGCGGTGGTCGCGGCCGGGCTCGACCCGTTCGGCGATCCGGGGCCGGCGCTGCGCTTGATGCAAGGATTGAGGAAGGAGTTCGACCCGGCGGGAATCCTCGCCGCGGGTCGGTTCGTGGTGTGAGGACAGCGAGGCCGATGACGACGACCGCACAGCGCCCGGGGCCTGCCGCCGTGCTCGCAGCCGAGGAGGAGAAACTCCTCGCCTGCGTGCACTGCGGGTTCTGCCTGACGGCGTGCCCAACGTACACGCGGCTGGGTGACGAGGCCGACTCGCCGCGCGGGCGGCTCTACCTGATGCGGGCCGTGGCGGAAGGCCGGCTCGATGCGGGGTCGGAGGCGTTCGCGGCCCACATCGACCGGTGCCTCGGCTGCCGCGCGTGCGAGACGGTGTGCCCCGCCGGCGTGCAGTACGGGTTCCTGCTCGAGCGTGCGCGCGCGGCGGCGCGGGAGGCGGGTGCGCAGAGCGGGGGTCGCGCGGCCGCATGGCTGCTGCGCGTGTTCGCGAGCGCGGGCGCGACCCGCGCCGCGATGGCGGCGGGCCGCTGGCTGCGGGCGACGGGGCTGCCCCGTGTGCTGGCGCGCTGGCTGCCCGCGCGGCTGGCGCGCGTGCGGTTCGGGCTGGCGATGCTCGCGGCGTCTGCGCCCGGGCTCCGACGCATGGGCGATGCGACGCGCGCGGGCGCGGGTCGTGAGGAGGCATCCTCGCCCCGGGCTGCTGTGGGGCCGGAACGACGGGCCGAGGGCCCCCGGGTCGCGGTGCTGATGGGCTGCGTGCAGGAGGGCCTGTTCTCGCGCGTGAACCGCGCGACGGTGGCAGTGCTCGAGGCGAACGGGTGCGCGGTGGTCCCTGCGCCCGGGCAGCGGTGCTGCGGGGCGCTGCACGCGCACGGCGGCGACCTCGAGCAGGCGCGCGCACTGGCGCGCGCGAACGTGGACGCGTTCGAGCGGTCCGGCGCGGAGTGGATCGTCGTGAACGCGGCGGGCTGTGGCGCGGCGATGAAGGAGTACGGCGAGCTCCTGGCCGGCGACCCTGCGTACGCGGAGAGGGCTCGCGCACTGGCGACTCGAGTGAGAGACGTCGCCGAATTCCTCGTCGAGCTCGGCCCGGTGCGCGGCGCGGCTCTGCCGGTGCGGGTCACGTACGACGCGCCGTGCCACCTCCACCACGCGCAGCGCATCACGCGGGCGCCGCTGGAGCTGCTGGCGACGATCCCGGAGCTGGAGCTCGTGCCGCTGCCGGGCGCGGACGAGTGCTGTGGCGGCGCGGGGATCTACGGTCTGCTGCACCCGGAGCTGGGCGGACGCATCCTGGCAGACAAGGTGGCGGCGGTAACGGCCACGGGCGCCGATGTGGTGGCCACGCCGAACCCCGGGTGCATGATGCAGATCGGGGCCGGGCTCGTGCTGGCGGGTGAGGGCATGGCGGTGGTCCATCCCATCGAGCTGGTGGCCGAGAGCTACCGCCGTGCCGGCCTGGTGAGGGAGTGAGCGATGGACGCTACGATGGCGGGCATGGAGGCCGCTGACCTGACGCGTGCGCTCGATCGGCTGCGGCGATACGTCGAGCACGAGACGCCGACGGGAGACGCCGAGCGCACCACCGCGCTTGCGGAGCAGCTTGCGCAGGATCTGACGGCGGCGGGCGCGATGGTCGAGCAGATCGATGCGCCCGGCGTCGGCAAGCACGTGCGCGCGCGTGTGCCGGGGCGGGAGCCGGGGGAGCGGCCGCTCCTGGTGCTCGGCCATCTCGACACGGTGCACCCGCTCGGCACGCTGGCTGCGCGGCCGTTCCGGGTGGAGGGAGACCGCGCGTACGGGCCCGGGATCTACGACATGAAAGCGGGCCTGGTGGTCATCGTGGAGGCGTTGATGCGGCTGCGCGCGGCGGGCACGCAGCCGCGCCGGCCGTTGGTCCTGCTCGTCACCTGTGACGAGGAAGCCGGTTCGGGAACGTCACGGCCGTTGATCGAAGCCGAGGCGCGCGAGGCGGAAATGGCCCTGGTGCTGGAGCCCCCGCTCGCCAACGGCGCGGCGAAAACGGCGCGCAAGGGCGTGGCGATCTACCACCTGTGCGTGACGGGTCGGCCCGCCCATGCAGGGCTCGAGCCGGAGCGCGGCGTGAGCGCGGTCGTGGAGCTGGCCCACCAGATCCTGCGTGTGGTCGCGCTGGCCGATCCGGCGCGCGGAACGACGATCAACGTGGGCGTGGTGCACGGCGGGACCGCGTCGAACGTCGTGCCCGCAGCAGCCCGCGCCGAGATCGATGTGCGCTTCACCACGAGGGCGGAACGGGAGCGCGTGGAGCGCGCGCTGCTGTCGCTGACGCCGGTGCTCGAGGGCGCGGCCGTGGAGGTGACCGGAGGCGAGAACCGCCCGCCTCTGGAGCGCAGTGACGGCGTCGTGCGGCTGTACGAGCTCGTGCGCGCGGTAGCGGCGGAGCTAGGGATGGAGTTGGACGAAGGGTCGGCCGGCGGCGGGAGCGATGGGTGCTTCACGGCGGCGCTGGGTGTTCCCACGCTGGATGGGCTCGGCGTGTTGGGCGATGGCGCGCACGCGACGCACGAGCACATCATCGTGTCGGACCTGCCCCGGCGGATGGCGCTATTCGCCCGACTGCTTCACCGGCTATGAGCGGCCGTCACGTCCTGGATCGGTCGCGGGCCGCCTTGGACTGGTAGAGGACCTCGTCGGCCGCGGCGATGAGGTCTTCGGGCCTGGCCATGGAGGGGTGGTAGACGGCGAGGCCTGCGCTCGCCGTGATGGGGTCGCGGCCGAGCCGTGAGGCGCGCTCGTGGAAGCGCTGGCGCACGCGCTCGATGAAGATGAGCGCGCGCTCGCGATCGGAATCGGAGAGCAAGGCGACGAACTCGTCGCCGCCGTAGCGGGCGGCCAGGTTCATGGCGCGTGTTTCCTGACCGAGGACTTCGCCGAACGCGCGCAGCACCTCATCGCCGGCAAGGTGGCCGTAGCGGTCGTTGTAGACCTTGAAATCGTCGAGGTCGAAGACGACGACGACGAGTTTGCGGCCACGCCGCGCGGCGGCGAACTCGCGGGCCAGCTCGCGTTCGAGCTGGCGGCGGTTGGCGAGGCCGGTGAGCGGGTCGGTCAGCGAGAGCGTACGGACCTGCTCGAAGAGGCGAGCGTTCTCGATCGCGATGGCGGCCTGGTCGGCGAGGGCGCGGAGCAACTCGAGGTCGCTCTGGTCGAAGGGCATGTCGCGCGCGCACGCGAAGAGCGCGCCCAGGGGCCGGCCCCGATAGAGCAGCGGCGCCGCTGCGACGGGTGAGGTGCCGAGGAAGTCCCGGCTCTCCGGTTGAATGAGCGGCTCCTTGGAGGGGTCGACCGTCGCGCGCGGACGGCCGTGGCGCACCACCCAGCCGGTGAAGCTCCCCTCGAGCGGGAAGACCATGCCAAGGACGTGGGGCGGCAGTCCGTAGGCCGCGCGGAGCTCGAGGGTGTCACCGTGCTCCGACAAGAGCTCGATGCCCGCGCCGCGCGCGTGGAGCAGGCGAGCCGCCCAGTGGGCCACGAGCTGGAGTGTGCGGTCCAACTCCGTGGAGCACGCGAGCGCGTGGCTGACCTCGACGAGCGCACGCGTGTGCGAGAGCCGGCGTTGCTCCTCGGTCTGGCGCTCGACGAAGCGGAGCGCGAGGGCGATGCGGGCGGCGAGGAGCGCGCCGAGCGCGGCGAGCGCGATGCCCCGCTCCACGCTGACCGCGGTCCGTAACGCAGACTCCATCCCCAGAAAACCGAGGAAGAGCGCCGCCGCGGGCACGGCGACGTGCGGCACACGCCGGAGCACGCGGCTCGGCGCGTGCTGGGCGTGCGTCCTGCCGGCGTTGCTCGCGCTCGCAATGCCTGCCCAGGTGATCAGGGCCCAGGCCGCGAGCCAGGGCACGTCGAAGGGGCCGCCCGGGCGGGCGGCCGCCGCCGTGGGCACGGTCGCCTGGAGGACGTTGCCGAGCGCGAGCGCCGCGGCGGCGCCGAACAACGCGACCGCCGTGCGCGCCGGAATCGCGGGCGCGTGACC
>DATCLK010000184.1:0-1757 GCA_036563975.1 Longimicrobiales bacterium
CGTCGGCGTGTCCAGACACCCGATCAGGTTCATCAGCGTCGACTTGCCCGAACCCGACGGGCCCATCACCGCCACGTACTCGTTCCGCTCCACCACCAGATCCACACCCCTCAACGCCTGCACCACCTCCGCTCCCATCACGTAATCCTTCCGCAGGCCCTCGATCCTGATGACCGCGTGGCCGTTGCCGGCCCCCCGGCCTCCGCCGCTCATTGGTCCACCCTCCGGACGACGCGCGAAGCTTGCGGCGACTCCTGCATCGGACGCACCGGCTGGCCGGTCTGCAGCGTCCTGATCGTCTCGTACGGACCGGCGATGATCGAGTCGCCCTCGGCGATCCCGCTCACGATCTCGAAGTAGTCGCGCCCGACGATGCCCACCTGGACGGGCACGAACTCCGCCTTCCCGCCGCGGACGACGAAGACGCCCTCCTGATCCGTCCCGGTGTTGGCCAGCGCGGCAGCCGCGGCGCGCGCTTCGGGCTGCTCGTGGGGCAGCTCTTCTGCGGCTTCCCGCTCGCGCACCGTGAGCGCGATGATGGGGATGGCGAGCACGCCGGTGCGCGTCGCGGTCACGATCTCCGCCGTCGCCGAGAGGTCTGGCCGCAGGCCCGGCGGCGGGTCCTCCAACCGGAGAACCACCTCGAAGTCCACGGCCTGGCCCTGGCTCTGCCCGCCAGAACCGGTCATGGAGCCCGGAGGCCGAACCGCGCTGTGCCCGATCTCGACCACGCGGCCCCTGAACGTCCGGCGCGGGAACGCATCGATGCTGATCCTGGCGCTGTCGCCGAGCTTGATCTCGGGGACGTCGGTCTCGTCGACCCGGATCACTGCCTCCATCAGGCTCAGATCGCTGATCGTGAGGAGCAGGCTCCCCGGGTTGTTCATGGTCCCCACGATCGCCGTCTCGCCCTCTTCGACGGCCAGCCGGGTGACGATCCCGTCGATGGGCGCGCGGATCACCGTCTTCGCGAGCATGTCTTCTGCTTCGCCCAGCGCGGCGCGCGCCTGCTCCACGCCGTACGCCGCAGCCTGCGCGAGCTCGGTCTGGATCCGCACCTCGGTCTCCGCCTCCTCGAGGGCCTGCCGGCTCACGAAGTTGGAATCTTGCGCCGCCAGTGCGCGGGCGCGCGCGAGCGCCCGCTCCGCCTGCAGGAGGTTGGCTCGGGCCTGGGCCTCGCGGGCCAATGCCTCGCTGACCCCTGCGCGCGCGCGGGCGACCGCCGCCTCGTACTGCGTCGGGTCGATGCGGAGCAGCACCTGGCCCCGGCGCACGGTGTCTCCCTCCGCCACGTTGAGCTCGACGATGCGCCCCATGATGTCCGCCTGGACATCCACGGACCGGTGCGGCCGGATCCAGCCGCTGCCCGTGACGATGGCCTCCAGATCGCGGCGGGTGACGGTCTCGATCCGTACCTCCGTCCCCGCGCGGCCCCCGCGCTGCAGGGAGTACATGCCGGCGGTGGCGAGCAGGAGCACGCTGCCGCCAATGATCCAGCGTGTGCGCCGCTTCATCGATCGTTCTCCAACCCGGCTGGCGTTGCGGCTTCCTCTATGCGGCCGCCTGGCTCCGGCGGCTGCGGCGCGGCCGCGTCCTCGGGCGGTGCCTGAGGTTCAGGCGCGGGCGATGCCTCGCGCAGGCGGGTGCCGGTGGCGCGCTCGAGCGCGGCGAGCGCCTCATGGAAGCCGTAGAGCGCATCCAGGTAGGCGCGATCGGCCCTGGCCTTGATCGTCTCCGCCTCGCTCAGCTCGAGGAAG
>DATCLK010000185.1:0-11756 GCA_036563975.1 Longimicrobiales bacterium
GTGGCCGCCGGGCGTGCCGACGCCGACGGCCGTGCTCGTGCCGCGGTCAGGGGCCACTCCAGCAGCGGCTGCTGCGGGCGCCTCGTCCATCTTCCGGCGGATGCGCTCCCAGAGCGCCTCGAGGTCGAATCCCGGATGGGGCGGCATCGCGGCCAGGCTCCAGACCTCCTCGAGCCTCGCCAGCTCCTCGCGATTCGCCTCGGAGAGGGCGAGCCATTCGGCGACCGCGTCCTGCTCCGACGCCGAGGCCCGGCCCTCTAGGTAGCGGAGGAGTATCAGTGGATCCATGGCCCTCCGGTCCTCGAAGTGCGGCTCATGCTCCTGACTCTTATCGACGCAAGCCGCTCCCCGTCCCCTACATCCCCCGCCAACGGGTGAGCCCTGGGGATCCGCGGCCGCGGCTGGCGCGCTGGCTCAAGCGCGCCAGCCGCCGAGTTCCTTGCGCAGCGCGGCGAGGGCCCGGACCATGTTCATCTCGACGGCCTTCACGGAGATGCCGAGCACCTCGGCGGCTTCGGTGTAGGTGAGGTTCTGCTGCCGCACCAGCAGGAACGTCTCGCGGCACCGCGGCGGTAGCGCTTCGATGGCTTTCTCGATCGCCTCGACCAGCTCGGCCTCCCGCACGCGATGGTCGGCCCTCGAGGGACCGGCAACAGAGGCGAGCGTCGCCGCCTCGACGCGTCGCAGGCCTCCCTCGCGGGCCTGCAGGCTTCGGCGGTAGCTGATGATGCGGTTTCGGAGCGCGCCCAGGAGGTAAGCTCTCAGCGAGGTCCGCAGATCCCACTTCTTCCGGTGCCGCCAGAGCGCGAGGAACAGGTCCTGGACCAGGTCCTCGGCCAGCTCCCGCGACCGGACCTGGGAGTGGGCGAACGCGAGGAGAGCCGGCGCGTGTGCCCGGTAGAGCGCTTCGAACGCTGCCACGTCACCCGCGCCGATGCGGGCCACGACCTCGCGGTCGCTGTACGCGGACGGCTGCGTCTCGCCGGGCGTAGTGTCATCCGTCGGCGAGGGTGGGCGGGGGACTTCGGTCAACTCTCCCGTTCCTGAAGCCGCTGCGAGGGTTGCCCGACCGGCTCGCGCACGCCGGCGTTGGCGAGCCGTGTGCGCGGCGCGCGGGCGCCCGTACGGGCGCCACGCCCGCCTGCGGCGCCATGGCCGCGGCGGGCGCTGGTCCCGCGCTTCGGGCCTGAGGTTCGAACACCTCGCCTGGTCTGCCGACTTGGATTCAGCAAAGATACCCCGCCCGCGACCGCCGGTCCAGATGCATCGGGTGGGCGCGCGGGCGCGCGGCGGGCACGAGGCGCCCCGCGGGAACGGCGCGACCCCTGTGCGCGCCACGGCAGGGGGATCGCACGCGGGGATGAGGGCAAGGACGACGACCGCGCAGGCCGCGCGCCGTGTGCCGGCCTTGCCCGGTCCCAGGAGCTGCCGAACCCTACTGTGACTGCGTCGTGCCCGTTTCGAGCCGCACGGCTCTCAGATTCGGTCCCCAGCTCACCGCGGTGACGCCCACCAGGGTGAACGGGTCGGAGGTGATGTTGCGCCCGTCGATGGCCTCGGCGCTCAGCCGGTGCTCCAGCCCGCGACTGGCGGGGACGTAGGAGAACTCACCCTTCTGGTTCGGCTGGACGGCGCCGAGCCTCCGGCGACTCCCCATCTCGCTCAGGATCCAGACCGTGATCTGCGCGGGCGGGACCAGGTCATTCGTCACCCGCACCGTGAGCGCCCGACCCGCGGCAGCTCCCGCGCCGCCCCCGGCCCCGCCCGACGCACACGCCGCGAGCACGAGGGCCAGGCACCCTGCGGCCACGAGGCCCCGTGCCGTTCCAGTCTTGCTCATGCGTTCTACCCCTTTCTCGAGAAAGCATCCTCAGCCGGCGGACCACCCCGATTCGGCAGCGCGAGCGCGGGGCGCTGCCTCGCGCTGAGCGATCAGCCTCCCCGCGAAGGTGGGATCTCCGACGCGTGCACTGCGGGCGCCCACCCGTGATCGCCGCCGGTGCCCGGTGGGGGTGATGGTTGTCTGCGTTCCGGGCCGGCACGCGCGGCAGCGCCCGGTGGGTCGCGTTCCTCGCCGTTCGTCTCCTCCTGGAGGAGCCGCTCGATCAACCCCGTCACCCGCGCCTCGAGAACCGGATCCCAGCCGAAGGCGACGTAGCGGATGATCCCGTTGCGGTCCACGACGACGACGTTCGCTTCCGGATAGTTCAGGTCGTCCGTCGTCGGCTCGTTCACGCGGCGCCCGTCCGGCCTGAAGCTGTACTTCGTCTCGGCGACCGCCAGTGCGCCCGGGATGCGTACGTGGTGCAGGAAGTACGCGCTGTCGTACTGCGCCTCGGCCAGGGGCGTCGCTGGCGCCGTGTCCGCGTAGAAGCCGAAGGTCCGGGTCCGGAACGTGATGTCCAGGTCCTGGCCCCGGAACCTCGCCTCGATGCGGCGCGCCGCATCGATCATGGGCGGGCAGGTCACGATGCACGGCCGGAGCGCAGGTAGGATGAGGGACACCCTCCCGCGCGCAGGGCGATTGGTGCCCGTTGCGCCGGTGTTGTACCAGAACCGTGCTTCGAGGGGGGCGGCGGTGCGCTCCATGTTCCCGTAGAGCCTGCGCGCCCTCTCGATCGTCATACGGGCAGTGACCGCCTGCGCCGGGATGATGCCGCTGGCGCTGTCGACGATGGCGCGTGCCGCATCCCCTCCCTGGGCGAGCACCTCGACGGCTGCGCGCCGCAGGAAGACGCTGGCCAGGGCGTCCGCCCGCCAGAGGCGGGATTCCTCGTCGAGCTCGAGCCAGGCCTCGACGGCAGCGGCCGCCTCCCGGCGCATCGCGTCATCGTCGTAGCGTTCGATCGCCGCGACCATCATTGCGGCGTGCGCCGCCATCCGCAGGCCGGCCGCCACCTTGCCCAGCGCATCCAGCTCGGCCAGCGCGGCGCGTGCCCGCTCCAGCCGCGCCGGCTTGCCCGCGAGGTTGTCCCTGATGATGAGGTAGAGCTCCCAGGCGCGTTCCTCCGCGGGGCGGCCTGCCATGCTCGCCATGTGCTCGCGCTGGGTTGCGGCAGCGGCCTCGTCCTGCCCGGTGAAGAGCTGGACACGCGCCACGTTGAGCCGCTCCGCCGGATCGCTCGTGGTGCCGCCGTACGCCCGCTCGCACTCCCGCAGGCTCTCGACGGTCGCCGTGAAGAGCGTGTCGCGGGCGGGCGTGAACATCGTGGTGTCCCGCCGGTCGTGGCGATTGATGCCGTCGATCATCCCGGCCGCCACGGCGCAGCGGCCCGGGTTGTAGCCGGCAAACGGCTGCGCTGCCGGCGCCTGCGCCGCCGCCGTTGCCGGGTGCCACGCGAGGGCGATCGCCGCCAGCGCGACCGCCGCCCGGGAGACCCTCGTTCCGTCACACCGCATCGGCAAGGCTCGTCATGCTGAAGTCGTGAACCATGGCCGGAGGCACGATCGTCGGCATCTGCTGGAGCACGCGCACGGGCCTGCCCAGCGCCTCCAGACTGTTGAAGACGTAGAGCGGCGACTCGCGGAATCGGAAGTTCTTCACTGGCTTCGTGATCTCGCCGCGCTCGATCAGCCACAACCCGTCCGCCGTCGTGCCCGTGCACAACAAGCTGTTGAGGTCGACGAGCCGCACGTTGGCCAGGCGAGTCACCAGCAGGCCCCGCTCCGTCCGCGCGATCATCTCTTCGATGGACGTGTCCCCGCCGCTCATCCGGAATGCGTAGCTGTTCAGCAGCGGGTCCGGCTTGTTGAGGACCTGGTTCGCGTACGGGCGCGGATACGCGAGCTCCCGCAGCACGCCATTCTCGATCCACTTGACGGGGCGATACGGCGAGCCATCCGACGCGAACGGCACGAAGGGCGCCTCCGGATCGCCCGGGTCCGCGCTGATCGTGATCCGCGGGTCCAGCACGAGCTGCCCGATCTTCGAGTTGCCGGCCCCACCGACGTCCCCCAGGCCCGGACTCACGTCGAACGCGCCGGTGTCGCCCACAATGAAGTCTGCCCCGGCCGCCCGCTGCGGCCGATCCGCCCAGGGCCCGATCCCCATCTCGGCCTGGATCCGGTCGAGCGAGCGGACCAGGGGCAGCATCAGGTCCGAGACCGCCTGCGGCTCCAAGATCACCGTGTAGCGCCCCGGCTCGATGGCCACCGGGTCCGCGGAGCGCTTGCACTTGTCCAGCGCGATGGCGGACAGGCGGGCGGCGTCGATCTCGCGCCAGTCCTTGTTCGCCACTCCCGCCCAGCCCGAGCCCGTGCCCGTCGCGTTGCGCACGGTCACGCTGAACTCGGCCCGGGTCTCGGGGAGGTAGGCGAAGAGCCCTGCCGTGTTCACCACGCCGTTCCCGATCGCGGATACCTCGATGTAGCCGGCAGACAGCAGCCCCTCGGCCAGTGCCGGCGCGACGAGCTGCTGCTGCAGGGCGGCCCGGCTCTCAGCATCCAGCGCGTACGTCGCGTCGCTCCAGAGGTCCGTCTCCTCGTACGCCTCGCCGGAACGCATCCGTCGTCCGGGCTCATCGATCGGCGATTGGAGCTCCATCCGCTGCTTGATCCGCTCGATCGCGCGCTCGATCGATGCGTCGTCCAGCCGGTTGATCTCGAACGACGCTCCCCGGTACCGGTGCATCGCCGTGATCGTGACCCGGGGCTCCGTCGTGTCCCCGGCGGTCGTGATCTCGTTGCGGGCCCAGCGCACGTTGCCCGACCACCGGCTGCGGATGTGGAGCGAGATCTCCCACCCGGCCGGAGCGAGGCGAACGACCCGCTCCAGTAGCCGCTCGCAGTCCTCCCGGGACAGGAAGCGATCGCCCTGGGCAGCGCCCTCGCGGCCGGAAAATCGCTGACGCCTCATGAGACTCACGCCTTCCTCATCCTGTCGGTGACGGCCATCCTCTCGAAGAGGCCGGGGACCGCCCCCACACCGAACCGCAAGACCTGGCTTGGTTGCCCCTTCCTCACCTCCACGCCCGACCAGAGCTGGCTGCCAGCCCCGCCGATCGCCTTCAGGCTCTTCCACAGCTCCGGCGCGCGGAACAATGCCTCGGCGCTGTGTAGGAACTTCGTCCGCTTCCCATCCCTCACCTCGTAGACCATCTCGCCGTTGATCTCGCCGTTGAGCTGCTGCCGGTCCACCGTCACCCGCCCGGCGCAGATCACCAGGCCCTTCTTGAGGGTCGATGCCAGGTCATCGAGCGTCACGGCATCGGAGCCCGGCAGCATCTCCAGGTTGGGCGGCTGCACCATCGCCACGCCGAGCGCATTCTCGCTCGCCGCACAGCCGTGCGAGCGCGCCGGCCGGCCCTGCGCGCCATACCACCCCGAGAGCTCGCCCGCCAGTTCGCGCGTGGTGTGGTAATCCACCAGCACCCCACCCCGGATGACGTCGTACTCCTCCGGCTCGACGCCCTCGTCGTCCCAGCGCACCGTGGCCAATCCGCCCGGTCGCGACCGGTTCGCCCGCACGTTCAGCAGCTCCGGCCCGAGCTGGAACTTGCCCAGCATCTCCGCCGGCGGCGCGAGGTAGCTCGTCCCCACGCTGTTCGCCTCGTAGCCCAGCACCCGGTCCAATTCGGCCGCCGTGCCGATCGTCAAGGCGACCAGTTGCGCCATGAGGCGCGCATCCACGACGACGTCGTAGCGGTCGGGCGTGATCCGCTCCGCCCCCACCATCAGGAGCGCCTCCTCGACCAGGCGCGGGATCTCGTCCACCAGCCGCGCCTCGCTGACCACCTCGAACCCGCCGGCCGTGGGTTGCATGAGGTCGGAGGACCGACCGGCACGGCCTCTGGGCGTCGTCACGCCCACCGAGAACGAGGGCTGGGCCGAGTAGGTGGTCTGGGAGAGGAACGCCCCGTCCGTCGAGGCGAAGGTCGTCTCCTTCCGCTCCCAGATGGTGGTCATCGAAGCGCCGACGCCTGCGTTCCGGGTGCCGATGTTGTAGCGGCTCGCGTGCTCGATGAATGCGCCCGCCACCTCGATCTTCTCGCGCAGGGGCACACTGAACGGGTCGCGGGCGATGGGGGTTCGCCACTCGCCCGTAGCCGCCGCGGGCGGCGGATCCAGCTCGACCTTGCGGCGGCGGCCCCGGGCGTTCGTGCGCGCCTGGGCCGCGGACTCCCGCGCCAGGCGAGCGACCTCGTCAGCCGACCAGAGCGTGCTCGATGCGAACCCCCACGCCCCGTCCACCAGGCAGCGCACGCCCACCCCGGCGTACTCGTAGTCCTGGAGGACAATGTGACGCGTGGGGTCATAGAACAGGATGCGCTCCACCCGGGTGAGCGTGAAGCGCACATCGGCGTAGGTCGCCCCGGCCGCCCGAGCCGCGTCGAGCGCGCGGGCCGCGAGCTCCCTCAAGTCCGACTCGCCCGCATGGGGGTAGGCGTCGAACCCGGGGAGCACGCCTCGCGGCCGTGCTTCCAGGAGTCCCCCCGGCCACGCCAGCGAGACCGCCGCCGCCGACGCGGCCTTCAGGAATTCACGGCGAGTGTGAGACATGACCCTGCATGCGTGGTTCGTTCAGGGCGCGGCCGACCTCCGGAGCGCCGCCGCGATCTCCGGAACGGCGGCCATCATCGCAGATAACGACACACACCTCTCGTCTCCCCTACACCCGGCCAGGCAGCGGGCGCTCTCGGCGCACGTCGCTCCACCGGCGTCTCGGCGACGGTGATCGTGCCACCCCCGGGCCCGTCGCATCTACGACCCCGAGATGTCGCATCCGTGAGCGCGCGCGAGCCCGAACCGAGGGACGGGAGCGACTCAGTCGCACCACTCGGCGAGCTGCTTGCGGAGCGCCGCGAGGGCGCGAACCATGTTCATCTCGACTGCCTTGACGGACACACCCAGGACCTCTGCCGCCTGGGCGTACGACAGATGCTCTTGCCTGACCAGCCGGAACGTCTCCCGACAGCGCGGCGAGAGCCCCGCGACCGCCCTTTCGATGGCATCGATCAACTCGGCTTCGCGAACGCCGTGATCGGCGCTCGACGACGACGGGAGTGAGGCGGCCGACCCCGGCCCCACGTGCCGCCGTGGTCCGCGAGCCGCGAGCGCCCGGCGATGACTCACGATGCGATTGCGAAGCGCGCCGAAGAGGTAGGCCCGGACCGAGTCGCTCGGGACCCAATTCTCGCGGTGCCGCCAGAGCCCCAGGAACAGCTCCTGGACCACATCTTCCGCCGCCTCCCGCGAACCGAGCTGGGAGTACGCGAAGCGGACCATGGCCCCGGCGTACCGCCGGTAGAGCGCCTCGAACGCCGCGACGTCTCTCGCACGGACCCGGGAAGCGAGCTCCCGGTCCACGTCACTCGACGCCCCGCTGTCGGGCCTGCTGGCAGTCACGTGCTCGCTTGCATCGATGGAGACGCGCCCGCGCCCCGCCCCCGACACCCACGACTCCGGCGTGGAACACAGGTCCCCTGAGCGGGTCGAATACCGCGGCGGTCGCGACCCATTGCACCCCGGCCCGCGCCAGGCGCCGGCAGCTCCCGCACCACTCGTGATCGGGCCGCTGCCCGTGGTGGGAGCGGCGCCATCGATGGCATAGACGTGCCGTGCGGCCGTAACCCTACATGCCATCATCGGCAGGGCCCGTCCTCACTGGACCGGGAGCTGGGTGACGCGGACGTACCGACTCGAATCGAGGTACCGCCGGCTCATCTCGTGGATCAGCTTTGCGGTCACACGATCAGCGGCGTCATCCCCGTAGTCGGCCAGCTCGGCCAGCGGCCGCTCCATCTGATCGTACGTGGTGATCAGTCGGAGCCAGAACGAGTTGCTCTTCAGCGCCAGCTCGAGCTCGCGCGAGACCTCTTCGCGGAGCCGGCCGACCTCCTCTTCTGTCGGCCCGCGATTCCTCAGTCGCTCGATTTCATCGAACACCGCGCGCTGCATCTCCTCCACGCGGTCGGGCGCGGCGTCGAACGTGATGTGGACCGCGTACATGCGCTCCGGCACGGAATGGAGCTCGGACCGGACGTTGACGGTGTAGGTCCCGCCGAGCGCCTCGCGGAGGCGGTCGCGCAGCCGCGTGCTGAGCAGCCGGGCCATGGCTCCCAGCGCGACCTGATCGTCCTCCGAGTGGGTGTACGGGCCGTGGAAGACGATCGCGATGCGGGCGCGCGGCTCGCGGCCGAAGCGGAACACCTTCTCGACCACGCCCGACGGAGGCCGCACGCCGTTGTCGCGCCAGCCGCGGTTGCTCTGCCCGGGCGGCAGCCCGCCGATGTAGCGCTCGACGAGCGGCCGGATCGAATCCAGGTCGAATTGCCCGACGAAGACGAAGGTGAAGCCGCCGGGGTCGGCGAAGCGCTCCCGGTAGATCTCGAGGGCACGCTGCGGATCGAGCGCCTCGATGTCCGCCGCGGTCAGCGAACGGGTGCGCGGATGGTTCTGGGACAGGATGGCCCTGAGCGTGTCCGCGAAGTGCGCCTCCGGGCTGGCCACGCGCCCTTCGATGGCCGCCACCTGGCGCTTCTTCCAGGCCTGGATCGCGTCCTCATCGATCCGGGGCGCGACGAAGTGGAGGTGCAGGAGCTGGAGGAAGGTCTCGAGATCGCGGGTCGTCGACCGCCCTGACACGGACTGCGTGTAGCTCCCGATGTCGATCCCGATGCTCAGCAGCTTGCCGACCACTGCCTTCCGCAGATCGTTCGAGCTCAACGAGCCGAGACCGGAAGTCGCCGGGATGCTGCGCGCGAGCACGGCATCCCGCAGGCGATCGTCGTCCAGGACCGATGTCCCGCCCCAGCCGTAGGCGGAGACGAGGACCTGGTCCGGCGTGAAGTCCGTGGGCTTCAGGAGGACGCGCGCCCCGTTGGCCAACTTCCACTCGGTGATCCCCACCTCGCGGATGAAACGCTCCTCGGTCACGGCCCTTGGCGTCGGGAGCGTGGCCATCAACTCGATGGAGCCGGCGGCGATCGTGTCACCCGCCTCCGCGGCCAGCAGGCTGCCGCTCACCTCGTCCAGCACCGCGAGGAGCGCCTCCGCGGTCGGCGGCTCGACGCTATCCTTCTCGGGGACCAGGGCCACGAGGACGAGGTTCTCGCGGCTCTTCCAGCGGCGCGCGAGCTCGGCCACATCCTCCTCGGTGATTCCCTTCAGGAGGGCGCGGGAGAGGGCGACCGTCGCCTCCACCGACGCCGGCGTCCATCCGGTCACGAAATGAGTGACGTAGTCGGCAGCGTAGCTTGCCGACGGGATCTTCGAGCGGGTGATGAGCGCTTGCCGGTACTGGCTCTCCAGCAATCGCTTCCGCCTGTCCAGCTCTTCGGTGGTGACCCCATGCTGTGCGATGCGCTCGACCTCGATCAGGGCGGCGCGGAACCCGTCGATCAGCGCGTCGTCCCGCACCGTGGCGCTGACGACGCGCTGGACGCTCATCCCGCCCACGTAGCTGTCGAAGTCGGTGCTCGCGCCCAGGAACGGCGCGTTCGACCGCATCGCGATCTCACGCAGGCGATCGTTCAGGATCCCCGCGTAGATGGTCTGGATGATGCCATTCCGGATCCGCTCCACGCTGTTGACCGGCGCCGGCCGGAACTTGTGGATCAGCTCGACCGTCGAACCGGTGAGCTCCGGGTCGGTCACGATGGCGACCCGCGGCTCGCCGTGGGTCGGGATCGTGTACTCCTGCCGCTCCCTCTTCCTGCGTGGCGCCTGGAGGTTGCTGAAGTGCTTGCGGATGAGGGCTTCGATCTGCGTCGTTTCGATGTCGCCGACCACGACGACCGCCATCAGATCCGGACGGTACCAATCCCTGTAATAGCGGGCGATCTCGTCTCGCGTCGCGGTCTGGATGCGCTCCGGCAAGCCGATCGGGTGCCGATCCAGGTAGCGGGACACCCCGAGCAGCACGCTGTCCGTGTGCGCCCGCACGCGCGTGCCGACGCCGAGGCGCGCGCGCCACTCGGAGAGGACGACGCCGCGCTCCGCTTCGATCTCCTTGGGGTCGAGGGTGATGCCGCGCGCCCAGTCGTCCAAGATCCTGAACGCCGTCTCCAGCGCGCCCTCGGCATCGGTCGGGACGGTGAGCTGGTAAACCGTGTGGTCGTAGCTGGTGGAGGCGTTCAGGTCGGCGCCGAAGCGCATGCCGATCGATTCGAGGTACCGGATCAGCTCCTGCTTCTCGAAGTTCTTCGTCCCGTTGAACGCCATGTGCTCGAGGAAGTGGGCGAGGCCGCGCTGGTCGTCGTCCTCCTGGAGCGACCCGGCCTTGACGACCAGCCGGAGCTCGACACGGCGTTCGGGCTCACCGTTCTTCCGGATGTAGTACGTGAGGCCGTTGGGGAGCTTCCCAATGGTGACTTCGGGGTCGATCGGAAGCGGAGCGATCTCGACATCCGGTTGGGCCTGCTCGACGGCCTGGGCGCCGGCCGAGGCGGGCGCCGCGAGCAGGACCGCGAGGATACACGAGTGGCGAAGCAGTCGGTGCATGAGCATTCGTCTCTTCGAACCTGCCCGGTCCGCGCGGAGAGCGCGGGGTCGTGTTCGGTCGGGGGACGGCAGTCCACCGGGCTCGTCTACCATCAGCGTCAGATCTGCCGAGAGTGGACGCGACGGATCATGGGTCCCCTACATCCCGTGGCGCCGGGCCGATCGGTCATGATCGGGTGAAGCGCGGCTACGGAGCGCCGCGCAGGCGGCGCGAGAGCCACTGGAGGAGGAGCGCCGCGGCGAGGGCCGCGAACGCCCAGCCGCGGGGGAACGCGCCCGCTGCGGCCGCGTCGGCAGGTCGGGCCGAAGGGGGCCCGAGGAGCTGGACCATGGTCGCGAGCGGCGCTTCGTCCGCGATGGCGGGGAGCGGCGTGCGCTCCACGCGCGCCACGCTGGCCACGAGCGCCGCCCACCAAGCGCGGTGCTCCTCGACGCCGTCCGCTCCGCCGGCCATCCGCCAGCGCCAGGTGTCGTCGTAGCCGACGAGGACGACGCGGCCGCGTTCCACGCGGCGCGCCGCGACGGCGACGAGGTCGTCCCGCAGCTCAAGGGGCACGGCGTCCTCGGCCGGCACGATCGAGGTGAGGCCGAGGGACCTGCGTGGATCGGCGCTGGTGTCGAACGGCTCCACGGGCGCCACGACGCGGCCGGGCCGCCCCACGCGGAGCGGCGCGAGCCCCGCGGCCGAGGCCGCCCGCGTGGTGATGACGAGGCCACCACCCTCGCGCACGTAGCGGACGAGCCGCGCCGGCCCCACGAGCGCCGCGCTGTCGAGCACGACGACGGCCGAGTAGCGCGCCGGGTCGATCTCCTCGAGCGCGGCGCCCTGCACCACGTCGCCCTTGGGCGAGAGGGCGAGCCGTGCGTCCACCTCCCACCCCCGCTCCTCGAGCGCGGCCGTCACCATCCCGCTCTCCCACCCCACCTTGCCGATGACCAGGACGCGGCGGAAGGAGATGGAATCGCGCAGCGCGCTCTCCGCGACGAAGCCGCCCGACCGCACGCGCACTGCCCGGAGCGGGGAGCGGGTGCTGAAGCGGGCGCCCGTCCCCCCGGCGGCCACGGAGTCGATCGCGCCCGCATCATCTTCCAGGACGAGCATCCTTCCCGGCGGAGCCGCCGCCCAGATCCGGGTGCCGCCATCCGGGTCGGGAACGGGATCCAGGGCGACCGCGAGCGGGGGGACGGAGTCGCCATCCCAGCTCACCCGGGTGCCGGCGGCCGCCAGCGCGGCCAGCCACTCCCGGTGCACCGGCGAGACCGCGCGGTCCACCGTCAGGTGGACCTCCTCGGGCGCGGCCACGGTGCTCCACCGC
>DATCLK010000186.1:0-2857 GCA_036563975.1 Longimicrobiales bacterium
ACGACCACCCGCTTCGAGCTCTATCGGCCGAACGGCACGTTGTTCCGGACGTTCTCGCAGCACCACCACTCGTTCTTCAGCATGAGCTGGTGGTGGTTCTGGCACGACATCCCGGGCTACCTGACGAAGCCGGGGACGTGGCGCGTCGTCGTCTGGAACGATGACACCCGGCTCGGTGAGGTGACGTTCGAGATCGTCGCCGATACCCAGGCCGATCGAGCGGTCGCCGCAGCGACCGGTCCGGATGCCGCATCAGGAGGGGCGGCCGGCAGTGGATTCGCGTCGCCGCACCCTGACCCGAATCGCTGATCCGGCCGCTCTCCGCTGGCCGCGGATTCAGGGCGCGTAGTACGGGTTCTGCCCGCTCGCGTGGTCCGTCACATCCTCGATGCGCGCGACCTCCGGCACCGCCTCGCGGATCATGCGCTCCACGCCGTGCCGCAGCGTCACGCGCGCCATCCCACAGCCCTGACAGCCGCCGCTCATTTCGATGTAGACGACGTCGTCCTTCACGTCCACGAGCGTGATGTAGCCGCCGTGCGCCGCGATCGCCGGGTTGATCCGCTGCTCGATCACCTGCCGGACCCGTTCTGCGAGCGGGCCGCTAGGCGCCGCACCGCCCGCCGGCCGCCCGCTCGGGCTCTGCACCTCGAACCCGACCTCGCCACCGCGCTCCACGTAGTCGATCGTGCTGCCTTCGAGCCGGCTCGCGCTCTCGCGATCCACCAGCACCCGGAACCCGCCGCCGTCCAGCACCACGTCATCGGCGCCGGGCTCGTCATCCACCAGCGTGAGCTCGTACTCCGGCGCGAACGGGCTGCCGCGCACTGCCACCCGCAGCGCGGGCTGCTCCACATATCCCTCCGCCATGAAGGAGCGGACCATCCGCCTGGCCGTCTCCGTGAACGTCAGCATCTCGGCCTCCTCTGATCGCGCAACCTGGCGCCCTTTGTGTACCCCCGGCGGCGGGTGCCGGTCCGGACGCCACGCCAGTGGCTCGCGTTGCCGTACCACAAACCTCGAAGCGCGCCAGGCAAGCCGCGCCGGCCGCCGCCCTTGCGGCCTTGGCGCCCCCGCGGTTCAGCCGTTCGCCGGCCCCGGCTTCCTCGCGCGCACCGAGAACGTGAGCGGGATCGTGTTCGGCCGGCCGCGCAGCATCCAGCACCCGGGCTCCGCCTGCTCGAGCCACGGATAGCAGGGGTACGGCACGTACGGGTGCTCGCGCAGGGATTCGATGCCGAGACCCGCCGCGAGGACTGCGTTCACGACGTCGCCCACGGTGTGCACCCACTCATACGAGGTCTTCGCGACCGCGGCCCCGCGGTCCGCGTACGAGCCCTGCGTCTCCCAGCGCAGCGGCTCTGGCGAGTGAAAGTACGGGTACCGGAGCTCGCCCTCGTCGTCCAGCGCGCCCGCGATCGGGTGGATCTCGACCAGGCAGAACACGCCGCCCGGCTTCAGATACCGGTGGACGATCCTCGCCCGGCGGGTCAGGTCCGGCAGCCACGGCAGTACACCGTACGACGTGAACACGATGTCGAACTCCCGCTCGAGCACGGCGGGCAGGTCGTAGATGTTCGACAGGATGAACTCCGCCTCGAGCCCCGCCTCCGCCGCGAGCGTACGCGCCAGCGTGATCGCGCGCTCCGAGAAGTCCACGCCCGTCACCCGCGCGCCCAGCCGCGCCCACGACAGCGTGTCCAGCCCGAAGTGGCACTGGAGGTGGAGCAGCGTCTTCCCCGCGACGTCGCTCAGCTCCTCCAGCTCGATCGAGTTCAGCGTCGAGCGCCCAGCGCGAAAACCGTCCACGTCGTAGAACGCCGATCTCTCGTGCACCTCCGTCCACGCGTCCCACAGCGCGCGGTTCGCCTCGAAGTAGCGCTCGTTGTTGCTGGCATCCTCGCGTTCCGTCATGCCAGGCGCCTCGCTCCTCTCATGGGCATCGCGCGAATCTAGACACCCGGCCGACTGCGTGCCACGGCAGGCGGTCCGGCCCGGAGGCACGGTCCGACGGCCGCCCTGCGCCGGCCGACCGTCGGGCGCGGTCTGCAGCGCCTGCCCTGCCGCTGGCCCCGCGAGCCGCCCGGCACGCCTTCATGCCTCCAGCCGCGCGTGACTTTGAAATTTCCCGGCGAGCACCATAATCTCCCGGCACTCGCCAGGAGAGCCAGCCATGCGAAAGACCAGCACCACCGGCACCGCCGCCCTCCTCGCCGCCATCGCGCTCGCCGGACTGGTGGGCGGCGTCTGGATCGTCGCCCGCGAGGCGGCGCCGCGCTTCGAGGTCGAGCTCACCGCCGAAGCGGCGCGGGCGATCGCGCGGCTCGGGCTCGAGGTCCCGGTCACCGGCCGCGTCTTCGTCATCCTCACTCGGGACAGCACGCGCGAGCCGCGCGAGCAAGTGGACGTGACCGGCGTCCCGTTCTACGGATTGGACGTGCGCGACCTCGCGCCCGGTCTGCCCGTGGTGCTCTCGGACGATGCGCCCGGCCTGGCGGGCTACCCGCTCGCGCGCGTCGCGGACCTCCCGCCGGGCGAGTACTACGTCCAGGCGTTCCTCAACGTCTACACGACCTACCACCGCGCGGGCGGCCGCACGCTCGAGCTGCACCACGAGACGGGCGAGGGGCAGGACCTGTGGCGGTCGCCGGGAAACGCGTACAGCGCGGTGCAGCGCGTGCGGCTCGACCCGCGCCGCGGCCGCATCGTCACGCTCCAGCTCAGCCGCGTGATCCCGCCGATCGAGCCGGTGCCCGAGGGCGGCGTGCTCGACCAGGGCAACCCGCAGGACGGCGAGCTGGTGAAGTTCATCAAGATCCGGAGCCCGCGCGTCTCCGAGTTCTGGGGCCGCGACATG
>DATCLK010000187.1:0-6851 GCA_036563975.1 Longimicrobiales bacterium
TGCCGGACAGCGGCCGGATCCACGAGGAGGACGCGGCGTACGCGAACCGCAAGGGCTTCTCCAAGCACCGGCCGGCGCTGCCGCTGTACACGGCGGCCGACGCGGAGCGCGCCCTCGAGCGGCTCACGCCCGTGGCCGCCGACGCGACCCACGACCTGGGCGGTGGACTCGCCTTCCGCTTCCTCGGCGCTGGACACATCCTGGGCGCGTGCATGGTCGAGCTGCGCGGGCCCGACACGGGGATCCTCTTCTCCGGCGACCTGGGCCGCCCGCAGGACCCGATCCTGCCTCCGCCGACGACGGTCACGGAGGCGGAGCATCTGGTCCTCGAGTCCACGTACGGCGACCGGCTGCACGACCGCAGCGACCCCGCAGACGTGCTGGGCGACGTCATCGGCCGCACGGCGGAGCGAGGCGGCGTGGTGGTGATCCCGGCGTTCGCCGTGGGCCGCACGCAGACGGTGCTGTACCACATCAACCGGCTGCGCGCGGCGCGCAGCATCCCGGACATCCCCGTCTTCCTCGACAGCCCCATGGCCGCGAACGCGACGCGGCTCCTCCACGCACACATGGGCGAGCACCGGCTCACCCCATCCCAGTGCGTCGCGGTGTGCAGCACGGCGCAGATCGTGAACAGCGTGGAGGAGTCGAAGGAGCTCAGTCGGCGGCGCGAGCCGGCCGTGATCATCTCGGCCAGCGGCATGGCGACGGGCGGGCGCGTCCTGCACCACCTCAAGGCGTTCGCGCCCGACCCGCGCAACACGATCCTGCTGACGGGCTACCAGGCCGCGGGCACGCGCGGCGCGAGCATCGCCGCCGGCGCGGAGGCGGTGAAGATCCACGGCGAGTACGTCCCGATCCGCGCGGAGGTCGCGGTGATGCACGGGCTCTCCGCGCACGCCGACCGCGACGAGATCCTGGACTGGCTCGCCGGCTTCCGGACCCCGCCACGTCGCACGTTCCTCACGCATGGCGAGCCCGTGCCCGCGGACGCGCTGCGCCACGCGATCGAGGAGCGCTTCGGCTGGAACGTCACGATTCCCGAGCACCTCGAACGGGTGATGCTCGCGGGCCACGCGGTGCCTGCGAGCGACTGACGAGCATCATCGCGGCTCGTGCAGCTCCGTTTCACCACGCGACCGAGACGCACCGTCGCGGCTCGTGACACGCCGTGCCTGCGTCCGACTGAGGTGCGCCGTGCCGGCCCGCGCCGGGCCGTGCCTGCGTGCGAACAAGGCGCGTCGTCGCGGCTCGTGCCGCGTCGTGCCTGCGTGGGCTACTGAGGTGCGTGGTCAGGACTGATGGATGCGGGTAACTGAGACACGCCGTCGTGGCTGGTGCTTGCGCACGATCGAGACGCACCGTCGCCGCGCCTGCCGCACCGTATCTGTTTGCGGCTGAGCCTCACCATCGCGGCTCCGACTACGCCTCCTGTCTACACGCGACCGAGCGTAACCGTAGCGGCTCGTGCCGCCGTGCACCGGGCGTCATGCACGGCGCCTCATCGCTTCGCGGCGCCGCCCGCACCGAGTAGCAGCGAGTCCACCGGCATCGACGCGCGCCCGCGGCGCGCCCGCGCGAGCAGCTCGTCCAGCCGGTCCACGTCCATGCGTCCACGCTCGTATCCCGCCTCCTCCAGCGCCGCCAGCGCGTGCTCGCGTGATGGCGCGCCGAGCCGGTAGACATCGGGATGGATAATCAGCCGGCCGTCCCGGATCTCTGTGAGGCGGTAGACGATGTGGAGGGGCACGGGCGTCGTGAGCGGGAGCGTCCGCGTCGCGGCGGGGTTCGCCACCAAGCGCTCCAGCTCGCCGGGCGGCAGCTTCGGCCCGGCGTGGCGATGCACCAGCGTTGCCAGCTCGATGGCCGCGGCGTTGCGCAGCCGCACGCACCCGTGGGACGCCGCCTGACCCACGGACTCTTCGAGCGGCGTGCCGTGGAGGTAGTAGTCCGCGAAGAAGCGCAGCTTGACGCGGCCCATCGGGTTCGTCGGACCCGGCGGCGTCCGCGTCTGGCCCGCCGCCCAGTCGCTCGGCGGCGGCACCCACCAGGGATTCCACGTCACCTCGGAGATCCAGAACGAGCCGAGCGGCGTCGGGTACCTGCGCTCGCCCACGGCGACGTCCCAGCTCCGCGTGTGCCGGCCGTACTCGAACGCGTCGAGCCGCGCCGCCGGCACGTTCAGCACCAGCGCGAGCGCGGGCACCGTATCCGCCGGTGCCCGCGGCGCCGGCACACCGGTGCACATCGGGTCCTGTGTCCCCGCGAGTCTCGCCGTGGCGGCCGAGGCGGGCGTGCCGGCCCCCGCACCGCCCCACGCGAGCAGCGCCGCGACGATCGTGGCGCGCCTCATCGGCGCCGTGGCCCGCGCGGCGGCATCACGTCCCCGCTGCCGGCACGCCCGCCCCGCGCCCCGTGCCTCAGCGCGGAGCCGCAGCGGGCGACTCCACCACGGTCTCGAGCTGCGCGGCGTCATCGTCGCCCTCCTTCCCGCTACGGGCCGCCCCCTTCCTCACCCGGAGCAGCAGCACCGGGACGTCTGCGCCGCGGAGCACCTTGTCCGAGACGCTGCCCAGTGCGATCCGCGAGAAGCCCGTGCGGCCGTGCGTGGACATCGCGATCAGGTCGATCTCGTTCTGCTTCGCGTAGTCGAGCACACCTTGCGCGGCGTTCGGGTACGTCTCCACGACCGCCTTCACGCGATGGCCCGCCTCCCGCAGCTGCGCGGCCACCTCCGCCAGGTACTGCTCGCTGCCGTGCGGCCCCACACCACCGTCCGCCTCCGGCTCCAGCACCACCGCGGAGGTCGGCGGCATGAGCACGAACGGCGGCACCACCACGTGGAGCAGCGTGTACTCCGCATCCGTGAGCCGGCCCAGCTCGATGGCCGGTTCGAGGATCTGCTCGGCCAGCGGCGAACCATCCAGCGGGATCAGGATGCGACGGAACTCGCGCGGGTCATCCTCCGCCGTCCCAACATCGCGCGGCCGCAGCGCCAGCACCGGGATCGTCGCCTCGCGGACCAGCGCATCAGCCACGCTCCCCAGCCACGCCCGCGACAGGCCGCCACGCCCGTGCGTCGTCATCACGATCAGCCCCACGCCTTCCTCTTCCGCGTACCGCGCCAGCGCCGGCGCCACCGGCCCGTCGAGCAGCGCCCGCCGCACCACCACGCCGGCCAGCTCCGCGCTCCGGTTCTCCAGGCTCGCCAGATACTCCGCCTCGCGGGCGCGCGCCTCCTCCTCGAGTTGCCCGGTGTAGACCGCAATGTCCTGCGCGTACATCGCCGGCTGTACTGGCTGGTGCACGTGTACCAGGTGCAGCTCCGCCCGCGCCTTGCGCGCGAGCTGCCGCGCCAGCGGCAGGGCCTGCTCGCCGAACGCCGATCCGTCCAGCGGGACCATGATCGCGCCCTTCATCGTGCCCTCCTTCTCGCTCGCGTGTCTCGCTCCCTCCCCACGCTCGCAAGCTAACGTCGCTGGCACGCGAGTTCTGTAGGGCATCGGACGAATCGGTGTCGGGCAAGACTCGCGAGCGAGGGCCGCGGCCGGCAGGGGATTCCGCGTTTCCGTGTGGGGCGCGGCCGGGCGGCCCGCTTGACCTTCGCGCGCGCTTTTCTATTATTTCATGGAATTCTGAAATTAAGGCGGCGGCATGCACCACGACACCACCAAGCAGATCCTCTTCCACGGCTTCGCACGCGTCGCCAGAGCGCTCGCCAGCCCCGCGCGCCTGCTCCTCCTCGACCTCCTCGCTCAGGCCGAGAAGTCCGTCGACACGCTCGCGCGCCAGGCCGGCCTCTCCATCACCAACGCGAGCAACCACCTGAAGGAGCTCAGGACCGCCGGGCTCGTCGCCGCGCGCCGTGCTGGCCACCACGTCTACTACCGGCTCGCCGACCCCTCCGTGCACGCGCTCGTCCGCGCGCTCCAGGACGTGGCCACTCGACAACTCGCCGAGGCGAGGCAGATCGTGCGTGATGCGCTCGAGGCGCGCGACGCGCTGGAGCCCGTGACGGTGGAGGAGCTGCGCCGGCGCATGCGTTCCGGCGACGTCGTCGTCCTCGATGTCCGCCCCGCAGACGAGTACGCGGCCGGCCATATCCCCGGCGCGGTCTCGATCCCGCTCGCGGAACTGGAACGGCGGATCTCCGAGCTGCCGCGGCGCAAGGAGATCGTCGCCTACTGCCGCGGCCCGTACTGCGTCTTCGCGCTCCAGGCGCTGGAGCTGCTCCGCGCGCGCGGCTATCGCGCGCGCCGGCTCCGGGAGGGGCTGCCCGACTGGCGCGCACGCGGGCTCGAGGTCGAGACGGGTGCGGCATGACGACGACGCGTCGAGTCCCGCCGCCGGCGTGGTCGCCCCCGCGCGCAACGCGTCGTCATCGACACGCCGCGCCACCCCCGGCGCTCGGCCTGCGCGCGAACTGGCGGCAGTTCTGGCTGCTGGTGCTGGTCAACGCGTTCGTCGGCGCGATGGTCGGGCTCGAGCGCGCGGTGCTCCCGCTCCTCGCCGAGCGCGAGTTCGGGCTCGCCTCGAGCAGCGCCGCACTCTCGTTCATCGCCACGTTCGGCATCGCGAAGGCGGCGACGAACCTGTACGCCGGCCGCCTGGGCGACCTCCACGGCCGCAGGCGGGTGCTGCTCGCGGGCTGGGCGCTCGCGCTGCCCGTGCCGCTGCTCGTGATCGCCGCGCCGTCGTGGCCGTGGATCGTGTTCGCCAACGTGCTGCTCGGCGTGCACCAGGGGCTCGCCTGGTCCACCGCGGTGATCATGAAGATCGACCTCGTCGGGCCGAAGCAGCGCGGGCTCGCGATGGGGCTCAACGAGTTCGCCGGCTACCTCGCCGTCGCGCTCGCTGCGTTGGGCACCGGCTCCATCGCAGAGGTCTACGGGCTGCGGCCCGCGCCGTTCTACCTGGGGATCGCCGTTGCGGCGGCAGGGCTCGCGCTGTCGCTCCTGTTCGTGCGCGAAACCCGCGGGCACGCCGCGCTCGAGGCGGCGCTGTCGACTGCGGCTTCCGTGCCCGAGCCCGGCGCGCCTGCGGCGGCCCCGCCGGCGGGGCCCGCGGAGGCCGCGCCCGTACGGAGCCGAACCTCCGTGCCGGCACCCGGCGGCGCCCGGCCGGACAGCCACCCGATGAATGCGAGCGGCGACATCGGCACGCGCGAGATCGTCGCGCGCGTCACGTGGCGCGACCCCGCGCTCGCGAGCGCGAGCCAGGCCGGGCTGGTCAACAACCTGAACGACGGATTGGCGTGGGGGCTGTTGCCGCTCTTCTTCGCGGCCGCCGGGCTGAGCGTATCGGAGATCGGCGTCCTCGCCTTCATCTACCCGGCCGTGTGGGGTGTGCTACAGCTCGGGACCGGCGCGTTGTCGGACCGCATCGGACGCAAGCGCCTGATCGCGCCCGGGATGATCGTGCAGGCCGCGGCGCTCGCGGTGATCGCGCTCGCGCACGGGTTCTGGCCCTGGGCGGCCGCCGCCGCACTGCTCGGCGCGGGCACCGCGATGGTGTATCCCACGCTGCTCGCCGCCGTGGCCGACGTCGCGCACCCGAGCTGGCGCGGCTCCGCCGTGGGCGTCTACCGCTTCTGGCGGGACACCGGCTACGCCGCCGGCGCGCTGCTCGCCGGCGTCCTCGCCGATGCGTTCGGCATGGCGCCCGCGATCGGCGCGATCGCCGCGCTCACGCTGGCCTCGGGGCCGCTGGTGGGGTGGCGGATGCCGGAAACTGCAGGGCGAGGCGTGAGCGGGCGCCGGGATCGTTGACCGTCTGCGCGCCGGCCTCTCGCGTCGCCTCCCGCGTAGCCCCCGACGTCGTCTTTCGAGCCGGTCTCCCGCGCCGGATCCCTCGTCGGATCCCTCGTCGTCTCCCACGTCTCCTCCCGAATCGCCTTCCACGTCGCCTCCGACATCGCCCCCACGGATCCCCCGGCCAGGCGCAATCCCACGGCTGCACCGCAGCGCAGATGCTGCGGGGCTCCGCAGCGCCATTCGCGCCGAACTCTCTCTGCCACAACGCGTTGTCACGACCGGCCGGGTGTGCCCTTCCCTTGCCTGGTTCCGGCGGCGCCACCGGGCCGCGCGAGCGCGCGGCGGCACGAGGCCGCAGGAGGGTGCAGGGCCAGCAGGCCACGCGAGCCGGCGGCGCCGTCAGGATGCGAGCGGCCGGCGCCACCAGGCGGCCCAACCGGACGCCGCCGACCGGCTGATCGTGCAGCCGGCCTGCCCGGGGCGGACAGCGCAAGCGGGTCGCGTGGGCCCGCGATCGACCGGAGGGGGACATGCGTGCGAGGTGGTTGATCACGTTGACGTTGACGTCGATGGTGCCGGCGCGCGGCATCGAGGCGCAGGAGGTGAGGGCTGCGGCGTCGCTGGAAGCGGACTTCCAGGAGTGCTCGGCGGCGGCAGCAGAGGGCCGCAAAGACCGGATGGAAGCCGCGGCGGCGCGGCTCGAGGCGGCGGCGGCAGCCATGGAGGCGGAGCGCCCGGCGGACGCGCTGGTGGTGCGGGCGCGCGTGCGGTCGCAGTGCTTAATCCCGTTCGCGCCCTACATGCGCAAGGCCGTGCTGCTCGACGAGTCCAACGCGCTGCTCGAGCAGGCGTTGCAGATCGAGCCGCGGCACCTGCTCGCGCGGTTCGTGCTGGGGATGAACCATTATCACTCGCCCACGTTCCTCGGCCGCACGCAGGCCGCCGTGCAGGCGCTCGAGCAGGTGCTGGCGGACCACGGCGACCGTGACGAGCGCGTCGTCGCCCTGGCATACCTGCACCTGGGCGAGCTGTACGAGCGACAGGGCCGCCACGCGCTGGCGCTGCAGACGTGGCGGCGCGGCGCCGCGCGTTTCCCCG
>DATCLK010000188.1:0-9433 GCA_036563975.1 Longimicrobiales bacterium
GGGCCGCTTGCCCCGCGCCCACGGGCGGTTCGGCGGGTGCCACCACGGGTTCCAGATCACGCGCGAGATGCGGTAGGAGCCCCGCGGCGTACGGTGCCCGGGCTTGCCCACCGCCACGCGATAGCTGCGGATGCGCTCGCCGTTCTCGTAGACATGGAGCCGGAACGCCGCCGTGTTGAGCACGAGACGCAGCGGAGCCGCCGCCTCGCTGCCTGCCGCTTCCGTGTCTGCGGCGCCCGTGCCCCGGCCCGCGTTCGCGCTGGCGATCCCGGCCGCCAGGCCCAGTACCAGCGCCGTCCGGCTGCGACGTCCTCGGGTGATCCGCACGGCGCACCTCCCGCGAAGAATTTCGCCATCTCCGCATGGGGAAGAGCGCAATCCATATGCCGCATCCTGCGTTGCCAGAATGCGAAACGGGCACCCTCGCGCGGGCGCCCGGGACGGATTTTCCGCCGGAATCAGTTGCCGGAGCGAGCCCCCGCCAGCTCGCGCACCAGCGTGCCCGTGCGCTCGAGTGCGGCGGCCAGGTCGTTGGGCAGCAGGCCGTAGCCGATGCGGATGTAGGGTTCCATTCCGAAGTGCGCGCCGGGGACCACCAGCACGTCCTGCTCTTCGCGCAGGCGCTCGGCCAGCTCGAGCGAGGAGACGGGGAGGTCGTAGCGAAGGAAGCAGATCGCGCCGGCGTCGGGCGGCCGGAACTGGAAGACCCCGAGCGCACGCGCCCAGGTGGTGAGGGTCTCGAGGCCGGCGTGGAGCATGGCCCGCGTGCGCTGGAGCAGGCGCGGCCTGAGCGTCGGGTCGAGCGCGAGCGTGGCGAGCCGATCCGTGAGCGCGCCGGGTGAGATGGTCGTGTAGTCCTTGCGCGCCCACAGGCGGGCTGCGAGGTCCGTCGGCGCCACGAGCCAGCCGATGCGGAGCCCCGGCAGGCCGTACGCTTTCGACAGCGAGCCGACGGCGACGACGCGCGGGTACTGCCCCCAGAACGAGCGGGTCTCCGGGCCTGTGAGCTCCGCGCCCGCGTAGACCTCGTCCGCCAGGATCCATGCGCCGACGCGGTCGGCCGCGCGGATCAGCGCATCCCGTGCCTGGCTGCCGAGCACGGCGCCCGTGGGGTTGTTGGGGTTGGTGACGACGACGACGCGCGTCCGCTCCGTGACCGCCCGCGCGATCTCGTCGGGATCCGGCTGCCAGCCCTGCTCCTCGCGCAGCCAGATCTCCTGCACCCGTGCGCCGAACATCTCGGCGAGGCCGTGCGCCTGCATGTAGGCTGGAAGCACCATGGCGACGTCGCCGCCGCTCTCGAGCAGCTCCCACAGCGTGACGAAGTTCGCCTCGGCGCTGCCGTTGGTGACCACGACGTTGGCCTCGCCCGCACCCGGGTACAGCCGGGCGATGAGCTCGCGCAGCTCATCGCTGCCGTTTGACTGCCCGTAGGAGAGCGGCGTGCCGACGATTCCCCGGGAGGCGCCCGCCATCTCGACCAGCTCGCCGAAGGTGAGGGGATGCACCCCGCTCTCGGAGAGGTTGTAGGCCACCCGGTTCTCGTACGTGGACTGCCAGCGCTCCATCGCGAACGGTTTCATCGCATCACTCCAGTGCTCGGGCGAGGGGCCGTCGTCTGCGGCTCCGTACGCGCGTGTCCGTGTAGGATGGCAGGAGCTGCGCGAGGCGGCAACCGCTCGCGGGCCAGCGGGCGCGCGTGCCGCCCGCCGGAACGGACATTGCACGGCGCGCCCGCTCCCGGCTAGCTTTCGGACGACGTGCAGCACCCGCCGGGGTGGAGGCGCGGATTGGGCGTCGTGGACTCTCGCCCCGCCCTCGGCCAGGACCGGGCGCGAACGCGGACCACCGCGGAGGGAGCAGATGGCAGTCGAATTGCCGGACGACCTGGTGGAGCACGGGGAGAGCCGCATCGTCCTCGTGGTGCTGGACGGGCTCGGCGGACTCCCCGATCCCGAGAGCGGGCGCACCGAGCTCGAGACCGCGAGCACGCCGAACCTCGACCGGCTCGCGCGTGCGTCCGCCGTGGGCCTGATCGAGCCGGTGGCGCCTGGCATCTCACCGGGAAGTGGTCCCGGCCATCTCGCCCTGTTCGGCTACGACCCCGTGCGCTGGAACATCGGCCGCGGCGTCCTCAGCGCGCTCGGTGTCGGGTTCGACCTGCGGGAGGGCGACGTCGCCGCGCGGCTCAACTTCGCCACGCTGGACGCGGAGGGCCGCGTCGTGGACCGTCGCGCCGGTCGGCCGTCGGACGCGGACAACCGGCGCCTGGTCGAGCGCCTGCGGGCTGAAGTGCCGGCGCCGGAGGGCGTCGAGCTCTTCTTCGAGCCGGAGAAGGAGCATCGCGCGGTCATGGTGTTGCGCGGCGACGGGCTTTCCGCCGCGCTTTCGGACACGGACCCGCAGCAGACCGGCGTGCCGCCGCTGCACGTGCGCCCGCTCGCCGAAGGCGCCGAACGCACCGCGCGCATCGTGCAGGACGTCCTGGATGCCGCCGTCCGCGCCCTCGCGGACGAGCCCAGGGCCAACGGCCTGCTGGTCCGCGGCTTCGCCGCCTACGAGCGCTACCCCTCGCTCGCGGATCGCTTCAAGCTGCGCGGCCTGGCGATCGCGCGTTACCCGATGTATCGCGGGATCGCGCGCCTGCTGGGCATGGATGTCGCGCCGGTGCCGGAGACGGATGAGGACAGCGTCGCCACGCTCGAGCGCGAGTTCGCCGCCTACGATTTCCACTTCATCCACTTCAAGGCCGTGGACTCGCGAGGCGAGGATGGGGATTTCCGCGCGAAGGTGAAGGCCATCGAGGCGGTGGATGCGCTGATCCCGCGCATCGAGGCGCTGGCCCCGGACGTGCTCATCGTGACGGGCGATCACTCGACTCCTTCACGGTTGCGTGCCCACTCCTGGCACCCGGTGCCCGTGTTGCTCGCATCGAAGTGGGTGCGTGGCGGCGACGTCACAGGCTTCGGCGAACGCGAGTGCCGCAAGGGCGAGCTGGGCATCTTCCCGGCGAAGCACCTGATGTCGCTGGCGCTCGCCCACGCGGGGCGTCTCGCCAGGTTCGGGGCCTGACCATCCAGCGAGGAGGGTGCGGAGCGCCGTATGCAGGATATCGAGCAGTTGTTGCAGGAAGCGCTCGAGCTGGGAGACCAGGGGAGCTGGGCAGAGATGGCGGACGTGCTGGCGCGCGGCCTCAAGGAGTCGCCGAACGATCCGTACCTGCTCTGCTGGTTGGGCGTTGCCCAGCGCGAGCTCGGCAATGACGGCGTCGCCTACGAGTACTTCCGCCGCTGCCTCGCGGAGGAGCCCTCCGACCCGCACATCCTGGCGCTGGCCGGCTCCGGCCTCGCCGCCCTCGACGACCCGGAGGCCGAATCCGTGCTCCGCCTGGCCGCGCTCTCCGCACCCGACGTTCCAATGGCGCGGCTCCAGTACGGCGCGTACCTCGCACGCGAGGGCCTGTTCGAGGAGGCGATGATCCATCTCCGCGCGGCGGTGGACCTCGCGCCCGATGACCCGGCCATGCACAGCGAGCTGGGCACCGCGCTCGCCCTCCAGGGCGATGCCCAGGGCGCCATCACGGAGTTGGAGACCACGCTCGAGCTCGCGCCGGACGACTCGTGGTCCCGCCTGCTCCTCGGCCTGCTCTACGCGGAGCAAGGGAGGTTGGAAGAGGCGGCGGAGGAGCTGGTCCGCGCCGCGGAAGAGCGCCAGGACGACGCGGAGGCCCACGTGCTCGCCGCGCTGGCCTCCGCCGCTGTCGGCTGGGAGGAGGCCGCGCAAACCGCGCTGGTGCGCGCCGGCTACGTGGCGCAACGGGCGGACGCGCAGCTCCTCGAGGAGGCGGAAGAGCGCGTGGCGGAGGGGCCGGAGTCCGCGCGCGGGATGCTGCTGGAGACCGTCGGCCCGTCCGTGCTCCGCGAGCGGCTCTCCCAACCACTCTGAGCGATGAGCGACGCCGGGACGATCTGGTTGCGCGCGGTCCTCGCCCTCGCGGCGAGCGCGTTCCTCGTCTGGATGGCGACGATCGCGCTGATCCTGTTCGCGGGCGCGAGGCCGGCGCTCCGCCCCGCGGACGCGATCCTGGTGCTCGGCGCGGCGCAGTACAACGGCCGGCCCTCGCCCGTGCTGCGCGCGCGCCTCGACCACGCCCTCGAGCTTTACCGCCAGGGCCTCGCACCGCGGCTCGTCTTCACCGGCGGCGTCGGCGCCGGGGACTCCCTGAGCGAGGGCGAGGTCGCACGGCGGTACGCGGAGGAGCACGGCGTCCCGCCGGAGGTGATCCTGCTCGAGCGCGAGGGCACGACCTCCGCCGAGTCCGTCAGCGCGGCGGCGGCGCTGATGCGAGCCCGCGGATTGGAGAGCGCCCTCGTCGTCAGCGATCCCTTCCACATGCTGCGGCTCGAGCTGCTGGCGCGGCGCGCCGGCATCCGCCCCTACCGCGCTCCCGCCCAGGGGAGCCCCATCGACCGCGTGCCCGGCCAGCGCTGGCGGTACGTGCTGCGCGAGAGCCTGATCTTCCCGGCCGCCGCGCTGGTGGGAGGGCGGTAGCGCCCGGCGACGCATGGGCCCGTCGCTGACCGCGGGCCGTTAGGAAGCGCTTCGCGCTGTCGCCGGCCGGTGTTACTTTCTACCGCGACGCTCGTGATTACAGTAACGCGACCGCGATGGAGGTGCGATTGGCCGGGCGGCCCTACATTCTGGCGGAAACCGACTGGAAGTCCATCGCTGCTGCGGGCTGCGACCTCGCCGTCCTGCCCTGGGGCGCGACCGAAGCGCACAACACCCACCTGCCGTACGGCACGGACACGCTCCATGCCGAGCGGGTGGCCGCGGAGGCGGCCAGGATCGCATGGGAGGCCGGCGTGCGCCTCGTCGTGCTGCCCGCCGTCCCCTTCGGCGTGCAGACGGGCCAGCTCGACATCCCGTTCTGCCTGAATCTGAATCCGAGCACGCAGGCGGCGGTGCTCGGTGACATCGCCCGCTCCCTGGATGGGCAGGGCATCCGCAAGCTGGTGATCCTGAACGGCCACGGCGGAAACGACTTCCGCCCGGCCATCCGCGAGCTCCAGCCGCAGCTCCGTCTGTTCCTCTGCGTGCTGGACTGGTATGCCTGCGTGGACCCCCGGCCCTTCTTCCGGGAGCCGGGAGACCACGCGGGCGAGCTGGAGACCAGCGTCGTGCTGCACCTGGCGCCCGAGCTCGTGCGGCCCCTCGAGGAGGCGGGGTCCGGCCGCGCGCGCCCCTTCCGTATCGCGGCCCTGCGCGAGGGCTGGGCCTGGGCGCCTCGCCGCTGGACGCAGGTCACGGACGACACGGGCGTGGGCGACCCCCGCGCGGCCAGCGCCGAAAAGGGTGCGGCGTTTTTCCGCGCGGCGACCGAGCGGATCGCCGGGTTCCTGATGGAGCTCGCAGCCGCGGACCCCGCGGACCTGTACGAGGGGTAGGAGGGGAGAGACGCCCGGCCGCCGGACGGCCCCGGCAGTCAGGGGCGCCGGCTGCCGACCGGCCCGGCCGCTGATGGCGGCGGCCGCCCGAGCCGCACCGCTGTGTCCCGGCCGGGCGGCGGCCGGAGCGGCCGACCCATCTGAACATGGCGTTTCCCGAATCGCCCGAGTACACTAAGTGCGAACAGCCGGGCCCTGCGCCCCCGGGCCGCCCGGCGCGGCATCACCGTCACCGTCGAGCGTCGGCCCACGACCGGTGTCGGCCGGCCCCACCATCCGAGATGAGGAGCGAGACGGGTGTTACGGATCCCCTTCGAACGGTTCCGCCTGGACAACGGCCTGCGCGTGATCCTCTCGCCTGAGCGGAGCGCGCCGGTCGTCGCCACCAACCTCTGGTACGGGGTCGGATCGCGTGACGAGCGGCCCGGCCGCACCGGCTTCGCCCACCTGTTCGAGCACATGATGTTCCAGGGGTCCGCGCACGTGCCCGAGACGGCGCATTTCGCGCTGATCGAGAAGGCGGGGGGCACCCTGAACGGCTCCACCTGGCTGGACCGGACCAACTACTTCGAGACGCTGCCTGCCCACCACCTGGACCTCGCGCTCTGGCTCGAGGCTGACCGGATGGGGTGGCTGCTCCCGGCCATGACGCAGGCCAAGCTGGACAACCAGCGGGACGTGGTGAAGAACGAGCGGCGCTGGCGCGTGGACAACCAGCCGTACGGGGACTGGGACGAGCGGATCCAGGCGATGGTCTACCCGCCGGAGCACCCCTACCATCACTCGGTGATCGGGTCGATGGAGGACCTGGACGCCGCGAGCCTGGAGGATGTCGAGCAGTTCTTCCGCACGTACTACGCGCCGAACAACGCCGTCCTCACGTTGTGCGGCGACATCGACCCCCCGCATGCGCTCGCGCGCGTCCGGTACTGGTTCGAGGACATCCCGCCCGGCCCCCCCGTCCCGTCGATCCCGGGCGTGACGGAGCTGCCGCCGATCCTGGGCGCACCGGTGCGGCAGGTGGTCGAGCAAGACATTTCGTTGCCTCGCGTCTACATGGCGTTCCGCATCGCGCCGTTCGGCGCGGCCGACTACTATCCCGCGGAGGTCGCGGCGTACGTGCTGGCGTGGGGCAAGGCATCGCTCCTGTATCGCCGTCTGATCCGGGATCTGCGCGTGGCACAGGATGTGACGGCGTACGCCTTCCCGATCGTCGTGGGCGCATCGATGCTGGTCGTCTGGGCAACCGCACGGCCCGGCGTGACGGCGGACGCCCTCGAGGCCGCGCTCGCCCGCGAGCTCGCGACGTTGCGCGACGTCGACGGCGCGGATGTCGAGCGAGCCGTCAACCTCATCGAGGCCCGCCGCCTCTCCGACCTGCAGCGCGTGGACGAGCGTGCGGACCTGCTCTCCATGTTCACCATGCTCTTCGACGATCCGGAGCGGATCAACACGGAGCTGGACCGCATTCGCGCGGTGACGCCACGCGCCGTGCGGGAGTTCGCCGAGTTCCGCATCGTAGAGGAGAACCGCGCCACCCTCGAATACGTGCCGCGCAAGTGAAGGAGAGCGTCGTGAGCGCACCGGACCGCAGCCAGCCGCCTCCCCCAGGCCCCATCCGTCCCTTTGCCTTCCCGCGCCTCGAACGGCGCCGGCTCGAGAACGGGCTGGACGTCATCGTGGCGCGCGCGGGCGACCTGCCGCTCGTGACGGCGGCGCTCGTGGTGGATGCGGGGGCCGCGAGCGAACCCCGAGACCAGGCCGGCCTCGCCCATCTGACGGCGCGGGCCCTCGAGACCGGCACGCGCGCGCGTTCAGCGGAGGAGGTGGCCTGGGCGTTCGAGCGGCTGGGCGTCGAGTTCGAGGCGGTCACCACGTGGGATGCCGCTTCCGCCCACATCACCGTCCCTGCGGAGCGGATCGAGCCCGCACTCGAGCTGTTCGCGGAGGTCGTGCGCAGCCCCGTCTTCCCGGAGCAGGAGGTGGCACGGCTGCGGGACGAGCAGATCGCGGAGATCATGCAGCGCCGGAAGGAGCCCCGCGCGCTGGCCAGTGACATGGCCGCCCGTTTCATCTTCGCGCCGGACGTGCCGTACGCCCGTCCGCTCATCGGCACGGCCACGAGCGTGGCCGGCCTGCAGCGTGACGACGTGGAGGCGTTCTACCGCACGCACTATCTGCCCAACACCGCCTCGCTCATCCTCGTCGGCGCCATCGACATTGAGGAGGCCGAGCGCCTCGCGCGCCGCTTCTTCGGCGATTGGCCGCCGGCCACACCGCCGACCACGGAGTTCGAGGTCGTCGGCGCGGTCGACTCGACGACCATCTTCGTCGTGGATCGACCCGGCTCGGTCCAGTCCGAGATCCGCATCGGCGACGTCGGCGTCCAGCGCCACCACCCGGATTACTTCCCGCTGCTCGTGATGAACACCATCCTGGGCGGCGCCTTCACCAGCCGGCTGAACCTGAGCCTGCGCGAGCGCCACGGCTTCACCTACGGCGCGCGCAGCGCCTTCGTCTTCCGGCGCAAGCCCGGGCCGTTCCTCGTCCAGGTCGCCGTCGCCACGGACGTGACCGCGCGCGCCATCGAGGAGGCGCTGAAGGAGATCGACCTGCTCCGCGAGAAGGGCGCCAGCGAGGAGGAGACCGCGACCGCGCGCGACTACCTCGCGGGCATCCTGCCGCTCGAGCTCCAGACCACGGAGCAGCTCGCTGCCCGCATCAGCGACATCGTCATCTTCGGCCTGCCTGACACCTACTTCCAAGACTACCGCGCCAGCCTCGCCAGGGTCACGCCGGCCGACGTCCACCGCGTCGCCCGGACGCACCTGCGCAGCGAACGCCTCGCCATCGTCGTGATCGGCGACGCTGAGCAGATCACGGACCCGCTGCGCGCGCTCGGCGTCGGGCCCGTCGAAGTCCACAGGGTGGAGTGAGGCGCCGCCTCCCCTCCGCCGCTACGCTCCCAGGATCTGATCATGATCGTGCACCCGGATTCCACGCCCGCCGGCCCGGGCCTCGTCACGCGCCGCCCGGTCTACCGGGGCCGCATCGTGGACCTCTCGGTCGACACCGTCCGCTTCCCGGACGGCTCCGTCGGTCAGCTCGAGTTCATTCGCCACTCCGGCGCCGCCGCGGTGCTGCCCGTCCTGGACGACCCGGCCGCGCCCGACCCCCGGATCCTGCTCATCCGCCAGTACCGGTACGCCGCTGGGGGCCACCTGCTCGAGGTTCCCGCTGGCCGGCCCGACCGGCCGGGAGAGGACTGGGAAGATTGCGCGCGGCGGGAGCTCGAGGAGGAGACCGGCCTCATCGCCGGCCGGCTGCTACCCCTCACCACCGTCTACACGACTCCCGGTTTCTGCGACGAGCGCATCCACCTCTTCCTCGCCCTGGACCTCAGGGAGGGCCGCGTCTCCTTGGACCACGACGAGTTCCTGGAGCCCGTCGTCCTCCCGCTCTCGGAAGCGCTGGCCCGTGTCCGGGCGGGCGAGATCACGGATGCCAAGACCGTCTGCACCCTGCTCTACGCGGCGTGCTACGCTTTGAAGGGCGGCCGCTAGAGAGTGTCCACTTTTCCGCGGCTCGTGTCCTTGTGAGGGGACAGGCCCCGCACGCGTCCGGTTCCGGCGTGGCGTCGCAAGTCATTGTGGCATTGTAACTTGCGATACGGAGACCGCCGTGGCGGCCGGGCAGGCGCATGGTACGGAACCTGCACCCGTGCCCGCCACCGCGGAGACCGCGGGACCCGAGCAGAGTCGCCGGGTCGGGATCTCCGCCCTCTTGCCCGGAACGGGGGATGCCATGATCGACATCGCGACGCGCGGCACCAAGGGCCAGGTCGTCAGGCCGCGGCCGCAACCCTTGACGGAGCTGGACGACAGCAGCCTGGTCGCCCAGTTCCTCGCGGGAGAGAAGCGCGCGTTCAGCGAGCTGGTGGCGCGGTACCAGGTCCGGCTGCTGAACTTCATCTATCGGACGATCGG
>DATCLK010000189.1:0-22710 GCA_036563975.1 Longimicrobiales bacterium
GACGTCGAACGTGTTGCCCGTGAAGTTGTTGCGCCGGAACTCGCTGTCCACCGAGTTGGCCAGGATCCGCACCGCCCAGCCGTTGGCGACGAAGTCGTTGTCCTCGACGATGGTGCGGTTCGAGCCGTCCGCGTAGAGGCCAACGGTGTTGGACCGGAAGACGTTCCGCTGCACGCGGCTGTCCGAGATCTCCTTCAGCAGCAGCCCGAACGACGCGCTGCCCTGGTTGTCCTCGAACCGGTTGCGCCTCATCTCGACCTGCCGCGTGTACATCACCGCCACGCCCGCGCCGTTCCGTCGGAACGCGTTGCCCTCGTAGCGGCACCGGTCGGAGAACATGAAGTGCAGGCCGTAGCGCAGGTTGCCGGTGCTCGTGTTGTCGAGGATCTCGCTGTCCTCGACGAACTCCAGGTAGATGCCGTCCCGGTGCCCCTCGATCCGGTTCCCCTCGATGCGGACGCGCCGCGAGTTCCACAGGTGGATGCCGTTGCCCGACGACGCCTCGGAGCGCGCGCGGCCACGGATCACGTTGCCGGCGATGCGGCAGTCGCTCGAGCTGGCGATGTAGATGGCGAAGAACGCGTTGTCGAAGCGGTTGTCCTCGATCGTGCACGCGCGCGCGCCTTCCACCCGGACCGCCGCCCTGTCCTCGACGTAGCTCACGCCCACGTCGCGGAACTCGAAGCCCCGCACCGTGACGCTGTCCGCCGTGATCACCAGGATCTCCCGCTCGCCCTCGCCGTCCAGCACCGCGCCGGGCAGGCCCACCAACTCGATGGGCCGGTCCACCACGATGGTCGGCTCGCGGTACACGCCCGGCGGCACGACGACGCGCGCGCCCCGCTCCGCGTGCGCGACCATCCACGCGATGCTGCCCGGCCGCGCGGCCGTGGCGGCTGGCCGGTGTGGCGCGTCATCGTGCGCCGAGGCGGTGGCGGAGCCGTGAGCCGGCGCCACGGCCCGCGGCGTGTGGCCGTGGGCCGCGTGGTCGTGCGGGCTCGGCGGCCGCTCCGGCCCGCAGCCCGCCAGCGCGAGGACCAGCGGGGCGGCCGTCCACCCCCACGCGCGGAGTCGGCTGCGCCGCCGCCGGGGGCCGCACACCGGGGCCGGCGCCAACCGCTGCGGCGGTGACTCGCCTCCGACGCGGGCCAGCCCCGACCACCGCCGCTGTGCCGCGGCACCCACCCAGGCCGGCGCCAGCCGCGGCAGCTGTACCCAGCCGCCCACGCGGGCCGGCGCCAACCGCCACCGCTGTGCCCCACCGCCTCCGTGAGCCGGCGCGGACCGGCGCCCTTCGCGAGCCGGCGCGCGAGGCCCGGCACGCCGCGCGGGCGCGGGGCGCCCCAGCGTTCGCGGAAGGCGCCGGCTCACCCCGCCTCCTTCGCCGCCCCGCGTAGCCGGCGCGCGAGGATCAGCTCCCGCGCCGCGGCCAGCGCGGCGAGGGCGCCCGCCGCGATGGCGATCCAACCGCCCGCGCCCGGCCACGAATGCGCACGGAAGTTCAGGAGCTGCTTCGATCCGATGAGCGGCGGCTGGTAGCTCATGCCCGGGATCTTGATGATCGCGCGCTCGTGGTCGAGGTTGTGGCCGTAGTCGTAGGCCCAGCGATAGAAGTCTGCCAGCCCGGCCAGCGCCAGCAGCATCAGCACTGCGACCCAGGCGTACAGCAGGCGCCGGCGCCCCAGTACCGCCACCACCAGGCCCATGATCGAGAGGCCCACCACGATCCACGGCATCACCCCGAGCTCCGGGAAGTCCTCGGGCGCGATGGCCTTCATCCCGATGTAGTGGTTCAGGTTGTTGATGTTCTGGAGGTCGTTCGGCTTCACGCCCGTGATCGTGTTCACCCGGATCTCCATGCCGAGCCCCTCCGGGTACTGCGGCGCTTCGAGCTCGATTCGCCACAGCGGCAGCACCAGCGCTGCGAGCAACGCGAGTGCCGCGGCCGCCACACCGATCCGCGTCGTCGCGCTCATGACGCGGGCATCACCGGCTACGACGGCGCCGGCGCGGGCGGGCGGCCGCCCGTCCGCCGCGTCGCCCGCTCCGGCCGGGGGCCCCAGCGCCGCGGGCGGCGCCCCATCGGGCGCCGCCCGGCCGCTCGGTGGCCGCCCGGGCAGCCACTGCACGGTCACCGCCCACCTCCTGCCGCCACCCGCACCTGCCCTGGCGCGTTGGACGTCAGCGGGACGTTCGCCCCGGCGGGCGAGACCCGGACGTAGCCCTGCATCTCCTGGTGCAGCGCGGAGCAGAAGTCCGTGCAGTAGAACGGATAGACGCCCGGCTGCTTCGGGACCCAGGTCAACGTCCGCGTCTCGCCCGGCATGATCAGCAGCTCTGCGTTCTCCACGCCCATCGCCGCGAAGCCGTGCGGGATGTCCCAGTCCTGCTCCAGGTTCGTGATGTGGAACTTCACCGTGTCACCCACACGGATGCCCTCGATGTTGTCCGGAGTGAAGTGGCTGCGGATCGCCGTCATGTAGACGTGGACCGTGTTGCCCACCCGCTCGACCCGCGCGTCCGCCTCGCTCCGCGTCGCGTACGGATGCGTGTTCTTCTGGATGTCGAAGACTCGCACGGAGCGCGGCACCACCAGCTCCGCAGGCAGCGCCTGTGCGTAGTGCGGCTCGCCCATCGTCGGGAAGTCCAGCAGCAGCTTCATCCGCTCGCCGGTGATGTCGATCAACTGGGCCGCATGCACCAGCTCCGGCCCCGTCGGCAGGTAGCGGTCCTTCGTGATCTTGTTGAGGGCGATCACGTAGCGGCCCCACGGCTTGCGGCTGTCGCCACCCGGGATCATCAGGTGACCGATCGAGTAGTACGTCGGGATCCGGTCCACCACCTCCCACGTCCCAACCTTCCACTTCACGATCTCGGATGAGAGGAAGGCCGAGGTGTAGGCGTAGCCGTTCCCATCGAACTGCGTGTGCAGCGGCCCCAGGCCGGGATTCTGCACCTCTCCCGCGATGATCGCGTCATAACGCAACACCGGGATCCCATCCGCCTCGCCCTCGAAGGCCTTCGCCTCGATCGCGGCGAGCATCTTCGAGAACGAGTGCACGGGAATCACCGTCGCCAGCTTGCCGCCCGCCACGATGTACTCGCCGCTCGGGTCCACGTCCACGCCGTGCGGGGACTTGGGCGTCGGCAGGAAGTAGATCATCCCGTCACAGTCCGCCGGCTCCAGCACCCGCACGCCCGACTTCCGCTCCGACCGCGCGACCCGGTCCTCGCCTATGTGGTTGTGGACATACGACACCGCCACCTGCCGCCCGCGCCCCTGCGCCACGCACTCCTCGGCCCGCTTCCAGTTGACGGCGGCGATGAAGTCCTTGTCGTTCTGCGACGCGTTGATCTCGAGCAGCGTGTTCGCCTGCTCCGTGTTGTACGATGTGAAGAACGCCCACCCGTGCGACGGTCCCTTCCCCGCGCTCGCCAGGTCGTAGTCGTAGCCCGGCACGAGCAACTGGAACGCAATGTCCATCTTGCCCGGCTCGTTCGCGCGGATGAACGTGATCGTCCCCTTGAACGCCGCCTTGTAGTCCGCGATCGATATGTCACGCTGCGGCACCGGCACGCTGAAGCGCGTGGCCGCGACGACGTACTCGGAGTTCTCGGTGATGAACGGCGACGCGTGATTGCCCGCCGACTGCGGGATCTCGATGATCTCCTCCGTCTCGAACGTCGCGAGGGAGATCCGCGCGATCCGGGGCGTGTTGTTCGCGTTGATGAAGAGCCAGCGCCCGTCCGGCACGCCGTCCGTCTGGGAGAGCTGCGGGTGATGCGCGTCATCCCAGGGCACGAACCCGAACGACGTCTCGAGCATCGGCTTCGTCTCTTCGCTGTAGCCCCAGCCGTTCTCGGGGTTCTGCGAGAAGACCGGAATGATCTTCAGCAGACGCCCTGACGGCAGGCCGTACACGCTGACCTGTCCGTTGAAGCCGCCGGATAGGAACGCGTAGAACTCGTCATGCTCGCCCGGGGCGACGTAGACCCTGGACGCCACGTCGCCATCGAGCGCACCGTGTGATCCCGTCGTCTGGCAGGCGTACGCGAACGCGGCCACCGCCGCGCCCGCGGCCAATCCCAGGACGAAGGATCGCGGAATCGATCTGGCCATCGCTCTTCCTCGCCTGTCATGGGTTCATGGTTGCACCGCACCCCCGGTGCGTGCTGCGCTTACTGCCCCTCCACCGTCTGCGTGCGCAGGTACTCGAGCAGCGCGCGCGCTTCCTCCTCCGTCAGGTTCTGGTTCGGCATCTCCGTGAAGTGCGCCGCCAGCATCGCACGCGCGACCGGATGCCGCCGCACCATCTCTCCAGGGTTCAGCATCATGTTCATCACGAACTCGGGCGTACGCCGCTCCGTGACGCCGCGTAGCGCCGGACCCACGTAGCGCTCGTCCATGCGGTGGCAGGCCATGCACTTCATGCGGAAGAGCTCCTCCCCTCGGGCGGCGAGCGCGTCGTCCAGCGGCCCCAGCTCCACCCGCCGGATCGGGCCGATGCCGTACTTCAGCTCGTCCTCGGTGACATCCAGGCCTGGGACCAGCGCGGCCGTGGCGCCGTCGGCATCGGCCACGGCCGACTCCCCCGAGTCCTCCGCCGATCCGCAACTAGCGAGCAGGCCCGCTATCGCCACGACAATGGACAGGTTCAGCAGTGCACGAATGACGATCATCTCGACTCCCGATGTCGGCTGGTTCGGCCCTCGCGGCGCCATTTCGGTGGGACCCGGCCGGCCGCCGCGCAGGATCGGCCCCACGGGATCGATGTTTGTCGACGGGGTCGCCGGAAGTCTGTCAGAGCGAGGATGAACCTCTGCCGGGGACTCCCCGACAGGGTTGGCAGGGGATCACCCGGATGTGGGGGTGACGCGTGGCGGTCCGCCGCGCCCGGAAGCGCGTTTCCGCCAGGGAATCGCGACCGGCGCCGCAGCCGGGACGCGCGGCTGGCAGGTGCGTCCGCACCTGGGCAACCTCGCACCCACGGAGAATGAGGCCCCCATGGCCAGGACGCCCGCCGCCAGGCGCGTACACACCTGGCCAGCGCGCCGGCCGCGCACCGCGCTACAGCGCCTGCTCGCGCAGCGCCGCCACCTCGCGGATCACGCGGCCGACATCGTGGTGGGCGAAGCGGATCCGGCCGGCGCCGTCCAGCACGAAGTAGGTGGGAAAGCCGGGCGTGTCGAACGCTGCGGCTGCGTCGCGCTCCCGATCGGCGAAGACCGGGAACCGGTAGCCTTTCGCGTCCATGAACTCGCGCAGCGTCGCGGGCTCCTCGGGGCTGAGCGTGATGACCGGCACCCCCTCCGCTTCGAGCCGCGCCGCCACGCGCGCCAGCTCGTCGAGCTGCGCAAAGGAGGGCGGGCAGTAGCGGGACCAGAACGCGACGAGCATCGGCGTGTCCTGCCGCAGCTCGACGACGCGCGTCCGGCCGTCCGCATCCTCGAGCCGGAGCCGCGACAGCAGCGGCACGCGGTCCACGGCGCCGTCCCAGACGTGCTGCTTCATCACGGCGCGGGCGTCGGCGATCAGCGCCTCCCAGGCAGAGCCGGCGCCCGCCGCGCCGAGCCGCGCGCGCAGCGAATCCGCGGCCTCGCGCGTCGTGGGGTCGACGACGACGCGCGCGAACGCAGCCGCAGCCGCGGCCGTGTCGCCACGGGCGAGGTGCAGCTCGCCGATCGTGCGGAAGCGGTGTGGGTCCCAACCCGCATCGAACGCGAGGCTCAGCGTGTCCAGCGCGGCGGCCGTGTCACCCAGCGCCAGCAGCGTGGTGCCGTGCATGGTGAGCAGCCGCCCCAAGCCGAGCCGCAGCGACCTGGCGTACTCGGCGGCGGTCTGCGTCAGGCCGCGCTCCGGTCCCTTCGGCTGCACACCAGCCGGTGCACCGACCTCCCTGGCCCGCTCGACCGCGGCCATGATCGAGTCGATCTCGGCGCGCAGGTACTCCGCGGCCAGGCCGCGCTGTGCCGGGAAGTCCGCCAGCATGCTCGCCACCATGCTCGCGAAGCGGGGATCGGCCTCGACCAGCCGCGGCGCCCAGCGCGCGGCGACAGCCGCCTCGCCGCGCTGCACCGCCAGCGTGAACGCGCTGAACGTGAGCTGTGCTGCCGGGCCCACCTCCTCGTACATCCGTTCGAACGCCCGGAACAGCTCTTCGGGCCTCCCCCGGTACTCATCGTACAGGTCGAACACCCGCCGCTGGAGCGTCGCCTGGTGGAGCGGATAGCGCTCGTACAGCATTGCCTTCCAGCGCGCCGCCGCCGCCGTGTCGCCCACGTCGTCCGCGTAGAACACGGCGGACGCGAGCAACCCCACGTCCGGCGAGTCCGCCCGCTCGATGCCGCGCGCGACGAGGGGCAGGTAACGCGCGCGGTGCTCCGCACGGATCGAGTCCGCCGCGGCCTCCGGGGCGAGCGACAGCGCCTCGAGGAGCAGGTGGCGCCAGCCCTCCGGCCGCTCCGGGTAGAGCCGTGTCATCTGCTCCGCGATCTCCGCGGCCAGGCGCATGTCGCGGCGCCTCACGTCCAGGGAGCGCTGGTCCAGCGCCTCGAACAGCGGCCGGCCGTCCTCGCCGTGCACCAGCACCTCCCATTGCTCGCCGTGATGATCCACGAAGCGGGCGAGCGTGTCCTCGACCGCGAGCACGGCGTACACCGCGGAATCCGGCAGCCGCACGGTCGCGGCGAACACGCCGTTGCCGGTGCGCTCGAGGATGCCCAGCACCGCGTGCCGGTCCTCCTGCATCGAGAGGGGCGTGCGGAACCGCGCGCGCAGCACGAGTCGCGGCTCGTCCTGGAGTCGCGACGTCGCCCGGTACTCGACGCGGATCGCCTCGCCCATCCGCGGCGCGGCCGGCGTCACGCGCAGCTCGCTGCGCAGCGCCTCCAGCTCGCCAGTCCGAGACAGCGCGTAGACCAGCGCGCCCGCAATCAGCACGGCGATCGCCGCGACGCGCGGCAGCCGCCGGGCACGCCGCGCGCCTCCGGCCGCAGCGGCCGGCAGGACCACGCGCTCGCCCCGCCCGCGCCGCTCGACGATCCGCTCGAACGCGCCCGCCGGCGGCGCCTCCAGCTCGCGCGCCGCTGCCACGACCTCGCGCACGCGGGAGATCGTCTCGCGGCAGCGGGCGCAGCGTTCCAGGTGGCGGGCCACCCGGCGGCGCTCGGCCTCATCCGCTTCCCCGAGGGCGAAGGCGCGCAGGCGGCCGAAGGATGGGTGACGCGAGAGCGGCAGGTTCATACGGACCTCCGGACGAGCTTCCAGGCGCGATGCAGTCTCAGTGCGGAGGCCGTCCGCGTGATGCCCAGCAGCTCGGCGATCTCGGCGTGCGAGTAGCCCTCGACCTCGCGCAACACGAACACGACGCGGAGCGAATCGGGCAGCGCCGCAATCGCACGGCGCGCCGCGATCGCCCGTTCGGGCTCGGGGGACGCGGCGACGACCTCGGCCGCCGAGGCCAATGGCTCATGCCGCTTGCGCCCACGACGCCGCAGCGCCATGAGCGACGCGCGCACGGCGACCCGCCGGATCCACGCGCCGAAGGCGCCGCGCTCCTCGTAGCGCGCGAGCGCGTCCGGCAGCCCCACGAACACGTCCTGGAGCACGTCCTCCGCGTCCTCACGCGAGCCGAGCAGCCCCAGCGCCGCGGTGAACACCGCCGGCGCGTGCCGCGCGTACAGCTCCGCGAGCGCCTGCGTGGACCCGCCCCGGACCGCCGCGATCAGCATCGCGTCGTCCGCATCGCGCACGGTCCCGCGCTCCGGCATCTGCGATCGCATTTCACGCGTCATGGCATGCGCCTCCAACCCTCTGAATGCCGGTGGAGGCCGGGATCTTTCATCGCCCGCCCCGCGCGTTTCCGAAGCGCGGAGCCCGGCGGAGGGGGCGCGGAGTACTGAAATCTCGCACGGAGACGCGGTGCGCGGAGGGTTGCTGCTTCCGCTCCCAACGCGTTGCGGAGACGTCCTGCCGTATTCAGGGATCCCTCGATGTGTGGTTTGCTCCGGGCCGGTCAGGGTTCGCGGGGTGAGGCCCGCCTCGCCCGGCACCGACAGTGAGGGGATGGGCTACGATCCCACCGAAAGAAGCCACGTTCGAAAGGCACGTGGATCGGGGGCGAAGAACGCTCGGCTCCACGAAGAACGCGGCCCCGCTCCGTCGTCGCGCGCTCCGCTTCTTCGCGTGAGCCGCCAAGCTCCGCGCCCTCTCGGTTGCACGCCCCCACTATGGTGCCTACGGCGCCTCCGTCGGGTCCCAGCCCGTGACGAGCCCATGGTCGAGCGACTCGAGCCGATCCATGAGCTCCACCGGGATCTCGAAGTCGAAGACGCTCGCGTTCTCCCGGATCCGGTCCCGGTGCGCCGACTTCGGGATCACGATCAGGTCGTGCTGCAGCGCCCAGCGGATCAGCACCTGCGCCGGAGACCGGCCGAGGCGCGCCGCGACCTCGACCAGCACCGGGTCGTCCAGCTTCCGCCCCTTCGCCAGCGGGCTGTACGCCTCGAGCGCGATGCCGCGTGCGCGGCACAGCCCCACCACGTCCTGCCGGCTCCGCCAGCTCCACGGGGTCAGCTCGATCTGATTCACCGCCGGCACCACCTCGCACTGCGACAACAGCTCCTCCAGGTGCCGCACCATGTAGTTGCTCACGCCGATCGCGCGCGCCTTCCCTTCCCTGTACGCCCGCTCCAGCGCGCGCCAGCTCTCGAGCCGCAGCCCCGGCACCGGCCAGTGGATCAGATAGAGGTCCACGTAGTCGAAGCCGAGCCGCTCGAGACTCGCGTCCAGCGCCGCGAGCGCGCGGTCGTAGCCGTGGTCGTCGTTCCACAGCTTCGTCGTGACGAACACTTCCTCCCGTGCGATGCCGCTCTCGCGGATCGCTCGCCCCACGTCCTCCTCGTTGCGGTAGAACGCAGCAGTATCCACATGGCGGTAACCGGCCTCGAGCGCCCATGCGATCGCGTTCCGCGTCTGCTCGCCCGGCGCCAGGCGGTAGACGCCCAGACCCAACCGTGGGATCTCTACGCCGTTGTTCAGGCGGATGGTGCTACGGATCGTGAGTTCCATGGACCAATCCGTGGGCATGGCTCGGACAGGGTCCGAGCATTCCGTGGTGGCAGAGCCGAACTCCATCCTGACGATACCGGCGTCGGGCCCGACGAGCGAGACCACCCCGCCTCGGCAGGCGACCTCTCGCCCTGCCATGGAGGATCTCGCCCCCATTCAGCCGGCGCGCTCCCGCGCCCGCCGCAACATCATGGGCGAGGCGCCGCCGCGGGCCACGCGCCGGGTGCTGGCAATCAACCAGGTTAGATGCCTCGAGTCGGGCTGGCACGGCCGATTGGCCGTGAGGCAGCCAGTTCGTCGATCACGTCTCGACTGGGCCGCACGGCCAGGTGCAGATACAGGGCGCCCACCGTATCTGTCTTGACGTCAAGCGACACCGGCGCCTAGATTCGCCGCAAACCGAAAGACATCGAACCCAGCGCCCATCCCTTCTCTCCGCGTGCGACCGCACCGCGGGGCAGCACCACTCATCAGAGAGGAGGATGCCTCATGCGCTTCAAGGATCCGAGTCGCCTGCTCGCTCGCACGGCGACGGTGCTCGCCGTATGGATGCTGTCCGCCTTCTTCCCACCGCCCCCCGTCACGGCGCAGCAGACCGGCGCGATCGCTGGCCGTGTGACGGACGCCACCGGCGCGCCTTTGCCGGGCGCACAGGTCATCGTCCAGGGCACGAGCCTCGGCGTCCTGGTTCGCCCCGACGGCAGCTACCTGATCGAGCGCGTGCCGCCGGGGACTCATACGGTGGTCGCGGAGATGCTCGGTTACCGGCCCCAGTCGGCGCAGGTGACCGTCACGGCGGGCGGGCGCGCGAGCCACGACTTCCGGCTCCCTGAGGACGCGCTCGAATTGGCCGCGCTGGTCGTGACCGGCACGCAGGCGCCCCGCACCAACCTGGACGCGCCCGTCGCGGTGACGGTCCTCTCGCCGCAGGAGCTGGAGAAGGCGGCGCCCCGCAGCACCACGGAGGCGCTGCGCTACGTCCCCGGCTTCACCCGCGTCGAGAGCTCCGGCGGCGAGGTCAACCAGAACATCAGCATGCGTGGGATCCTCGGCGTCGAGTACGTGATGTTCATGGAGGACGGGCTGCCCGTCTTCCCCACCATGCACACCTTCTTCATGAACGCGGACAACCTGTTCCGCCCCGACGAGAACATCGAGCGGATCGAGGTCGTCCGCGGCGGCACCTCCGCGCTCTTCGGCTCGAACACGCCCGGCGCGATCGTCAACTTCATCAACCACCAGGGCGGGCCCGAGCTGCGCGGCACCATGAAGGCCACGGTGGGCACGCACGAGCTCGCGCGCTACGATATCAACCTGAACGGGCCGCTGGGTGAGGATTGGCGGTTCAACGTCGGCGGGTTCTACCGCTTCGACAACGGCGTGCGCGACCCCGGCTTCCCCGGCATCCGCGGCGGGCAGCTCAAGGCCAGCCTGACGCGGCTGCTGGACCAGGGCCAGGTGCGCGCGTCCCTCAAGATCATCGACGACCGCAACCAGTTCATCCTGCCGTTGCCGTTCCACGACCCGGACGATCCGGAGTATGTGGACGGCTTCTCCGACTACGGCTCGATGAACACGCCCGAAGGGCTCGGCCTCAGCGTTCCGACGCCCGACGGCCGCCTCTCGCTGCCGCTGGACGATGGGCTCCGCACCCGCGCGTACTGGCTCACGGGCGACGCGCGCTTCGTCCTGCCCAACGGCTGGTCGCTCCAGAACACCATTCAGGTCATGGAGAACCAGCAGGGCTGGAACGCGATCGTGCCGAACGACGTCCGGCCCGTCGAGGACTGGCTGCAGGACGTGCTCGGCGCCATGGGGTTCCCGGCGGGCTCGCAGGCCGAGTTGTTCTACACCAATCACCGCGACGCCAACGGCAATCGCCTGCCGTTCGACAACGCGAACGGCCTGGTCGCACCCGCCGGCCTCTGGCACGTCGAGAAACCGCTCTCCGCGTTCCAGAACCAGTTCCAGCTCCGCAGGGAGATCGGGCAGCACAGCATGGCCCTCGGGTTCTACTTCGCCCACTACACGCAGAGGAACCGCTGGTACTTCACGGACATCCTGATGGACGTGCGGGACCAGCCCCGCTTCCTCGATCTGGTGGTCGATCCCCCTGGAGCGGCACCGCCCGTCGAAGTCACGAGGGGCGGGTTCCGGCGGTTCGTCTCCAATTACACGAACGGCGAGGGACACACCACGATCCTCTCCGGGATGCTGGGCGGCTCCTTCCAGCTCTCGGAGCGGCTCCGCGCGGATGCCGGCCTCCGCTACGAACGCGATGAGTTCGTGCTGTCCGCCGAGAACACCGCGACCACCGATCTCGACGGCAACGCGGAGACGCCCTATGACAACGTGGTCTGGGGCGCCGGGACGTTCCGCCACGTCCGGCGCACGCTGGACGATGTGGCCGCCTCGCTCGCGCTCAACTACCGGCTGAGCGATGAGGTCTCTCTCTACGGCCTGGCCACGCGGGCCTACAAGATGCCCGCGCTCGACGAGTTCCTCAACACCGATGGACAGGAGGACGCGGACAGCTTCGATGTGAGCAGCGTCCGCAGCATCGAAGCCGGCGTCAAGTACGCCTCCGGCGCCTACAGCCTGACGGTGAACGGCTTCCTCACCGAGCTGCGCAACGTGCTCAGCCAGGGCGTGGAGACCGACCCCGTCACGGGCGCGCCCAATTGGGTGACGCGGGAGAGCCCCGAGACCCGCTCGTTCGGCGCGGAGCTCGAGTTCACGGCCCAGCCGAACGAGGCGCTGACACTCGTTGCCAACGCGACGGTCCTCGAGGCCGAGTTCGCGGACTGCCCGGAGGGGTGTCCCGGAGGCGCGGACCTCGGGACGGTGCTCAACGGCGTCCCGCCCGTCATCGGCAACCTCTCCGCCACGTACACCCTGCCCAACGGCGCCAGCTTCCTGGCTGATTTCCATTACGTGCACCGGCGGTTCTCGGACTTCGAGGTGAACGGCGTCCGCCCGGAGCTGCCCACCTACCACTACCTCAACCTGGGCGCCACGTACCCGACCGGGGTGCCGGGCCTCACCCTCTCCGCCACGCTCCAGAACGTCTACCAGTCCAAGGGGCTGGAGGAGGGCAACCCACGGCTCACCTCGGTCGGCGGCAGGACGAGCGACTTCTTCCTCGCCCGGCCCATCCTGCCGCGGCGGCTGCTCGTCTCGCTCTCGTACGACTTCTGACCCTCGCGCCCGTGCCCGCGGTCGCCTCCCCGGCGGCCGCGGGCGCGGCCGTTCCTCCCGCACACGAGCCGATGATCGCCAGCACGCTGACACTCCTCGCCCACCTCGCCGTGCTCGCGCAGCCGGGGACGTGGGCGCCGCCCGCACCGCAGGAAATTCCGCCCGTGCTCGCTTTTCCTGAGCCCGGGCTCGATGACCCGACCGCGTTCGAGGGCTACCGCACCCGCTTCCACCGCGACGCGGCCGGCAACGTCGTCCAGATCTACCTGGACGCGAAGAGCGGCCGCGTCGTCCACGTCTGGGCGGACGCGGACAACCAGAGCCTCGGCTTCACCGCGCGCACGGCGGACGGCCGGCCGGCGGAGCTCGAGTGGGGATCGGAGGGGGCGACGTCGTCCATCGATGGCGCACTGCGCACGCTGACCTACCGGCTACGCTCGACCTCCCCGGAGCTGGTGCTCGGCCATTTCCTGCTCGGCTCGATGCGCGTCGAGCGCGACTTCCAGTACTCGCAGGCGCACCTCCGCCCGTTCGGCGAGGCGTACGTGCCGGCGGAGCTGAGGTCGCTCGTGGAACGCATCGAGCGGCTCGAGCCCGCCGAGCGAGAGGTGCACCTCGCGCTGCTGAACGCCCGCGACCTCGCCGAGCTGCGCGCGCGGCTGCAGCCCCGGCTGGACACCGCGAGCGGCCCGCGCCGGTGGACCCTCGAGGTGGAACGGCCCATGCTGGACGGCCGCACCCGCCTGGAGCTGCGCCTCAGCGGACCGATCGGCGACGTGAAGGGGACGTCTCTCACGCTGCGGAACGGCACACTCCACATCCGCTCGCTGGAGGGCAGGCCGATCGAGCTCGAGGTGCGCATCGCCACGGACGCGGCGCCGCTCACGCCGCTCTATCGGGATGACATCTTCAACGCCGACTTCTTCGCGTTCTACAGCCGCATCCGTGCGGCGCGAGACAGCGTGCTGTCCGCGGACCCGTCCGCCACGGCGCACCCGGCGGTGCTCCGTTACCGCCGGCTCGAGCGCCAGGTCCGCGGCGTCGAGCTGCTCTCGTACCGCGAGAAGCTGATGGCCGGGCTGCCCAACTTCGCGACCTACTTCGGCCGCGACATGCTCATGACCGCGCTGCTGATGCAGCCCGTCTGGGCGGACGGCATGCTCGAGCACGTGATCGGCAGCGCGCTCGCGAAGGTCAGGGCGGATGGCCAGGTCAGCCACGAGGAGGCGCTCGGCGGCCAGGCGATCCGCGAGCACGCGGCGGAGTACGCCGCGCTGGTGGACGAATGGGCAAGGCGCCGCGAGGCGGGCGACGCGGCCCGCGCGGACAGCGCGCTCGCGGCCGCGCGCGCCGTGCTCGCGGGCATCCGCACCGTCCGCGAGAACCACATGATGCGCGACGACGACTTCCAGCTCCCCGTCGTCGCGGCACGCTACCTCGCGAACCCGCGGATCCCGGCGCAGCGCAAGCGCGCCTGGCTGCTCGAGCCGGCAGCGCCGGGCGCCGCGGAGTCACGGCTCGCGCGCCTGCTGCGCAACCTCGACCACGTCGCCCGCTCGGCCGAGCCGTACGCGCAACGGCCGGCGGCGGCGAACCTGGTCGCTTTCCCCGCACGCGCGGACGGCGCGGGCTGGTTCCCCGGGAGCTGGCGGGACAGCGGCGCCGGCTACGCCGGCGGCCGTTATGCGATGGACGTGAACGCGATCTGGGTGCCCGCTGCGCTGGACGCGACGGCGCGCATCCTCGAGGCCCTCGGCGCGCTCGGCTTCGGCGCCGCGGAGCTGCGCGCGCAGGCGCCATTCATCGCGAGCGGCCCGCTCGCCGTGTGGCTCGACGATCCGGCGCGGGCGCGGCACGCCGCGCAAGTCTGGCGCGGCGCCGCGTCGCACTTCCTCGTGCGGCTGCCGGCGGCCAAGGCCGCATCGCGGATCGCAGAGAAGCTCGCGTGGCTGCCGGAGCCGGAGGCGCGGTTCTGGCGCGCGCGGCTCGGCGGCTGGCCTGCCGCGAACGAACCGGAGCTCGAGTTCCTCGCGCTCTCGCTGGATGCGGACGCGCGACCCATCCCGGTCATGAGCACCGACCCGGCGATGCGCATGCTGCTCGAGGCGCTCGCCGCCGCGGGCCCTCCGGACTCAGCGACTGCCGCCGCCGCGCGCCGCGACGCGCGCACGCTGCGCCTGCCCTACCCCGCGGGCCTGCTCGTGCAGGGGCTCGGCCCGCTCGCGGCCAACGACGCGTACGCGCCGCGCGCCGTGTGGGACGCGTTCGACCGCGATCGCTACCACTCGCCCCGCGTGGTCTGGGGCCGCGAGGTCAACATCATCGTCGCGGGCCTCGCAGGGCTGCTCCGCGCCTCGACCGACGATGCGGGCCGCCCCGTCGAGCCGCGCCTCGCGCCGCTCGTCGAGGAGCTGAACGCGACGCTGCGCATGGTCGCGGGCGCGGCGGACGCGTCCGGCCTCGGGCACTTCGAGCTCTGGAGCTACCGCATCGAGGATGGCCGCCTGCTGCCGGTGCGTTACGGCAGCAGCACGGACGTGCAGCTCTGGAACCTCACGGACCTCGCCGTGCAGTTCGTGCTGGAGCGCCTGCCGGCGGCGGCAGGCGCGCGGTCGCTGTAGCGGGCATCGCGGCCAGCCGCCGGGCTTGCGCCGGCGGCGCGCTGGCGCCGGGCTGCGCCGCCACCGGCGCGCGCCGCGGGTCCGCGCCGCGCGCCCGCCCCGCGCACCGCCCTGACCCCCCGACACGGATCTCGCTGCATCGGCTTCGCCGGCCAGACCACCATGCCGGCCTCCGCGCCGCGCCGGTCGGCCACCCCACCGGCACGCGCCGTGCAACCCCTCCGGCGTAGCCGGATGGGAGGTCCGCCATGCGTGAAATGAAGGCCGCCGAGCTGATGACCCCCGACCCGATCGTCGTCGAGCGCGGCACCACCATCGCCGACGCGGCCCGTGAGCTGCGCGAGCACGACATCGGCTGCGTGCCCGTCGTCGAGAGCCGCGCGGACCGCCGCCTCCTCGGCATCATCACCGACCGCGACATCGCCGTCCGCTGCGTGGCGGCGGGGCACCAGCCGCAGCAATGCGCGGTGGACCAGCACATGACGCGGGACGTGCACGCGGTCCGCGCGGGCGACGACGTCGCACGCGTGATGGACGTCATGAAGAGCGAGCAGGTGCGGCGCGTGCCGGTGCTGGATCCGAAGGAACGCGTCATCGGCATCATCGCCCAGGCCGACCTCGCCGTCGACGCCGTCGAAGAGCAGGCGGTGAGCCCGCTGGACGTCGCCGACACGCTCGAGCGCATCAGCGAACCCGCGCACCCCGAGCGGAAATCGATGCACTGAAGGCACGGCGCGCCGCACGCCTGGAAACGCGGTCCCCAGCGGCCGTTGCCGGACGAAGGGCGAATCCGGGCCGCGGCGCGTCCGTTGCGCCCCGCGGAGGAGGAGCGAGATGGAGGTGCGCAACCTGGACTTCGAGATCGTCGTGACGCCCGAGCAGTGGCAGCAGCTCGGCCGCACCGCCGCCGCGACCGCGCACGACGGCGCCGGGTTCCTGTGGGACGAGCGCCAGCCGGACGAGATCCGCGTCCTGTTCCGCGAGGATGACGTGCCGCCGCGCTGGGAGGACTACGTCTCGCCGCCGGAGCTGTACGGCGCGCGAGCGCGGCCCGCCGCACGCTTCGTGTTCAACGACGGGCGCCCGTACGCGCGCGTCGAGCCGCCCTCCATCCCGGCCGAGCCCGTGCTGGACGACGACGAGCAGGAGGCGATGCGCAACGCCCTCGAGCGCTGGGTCCGCGGCAAGTGGCACGAGCTCATGCGCATCTCCGGGCTGCATTACACGCCGGGCCACATCCCGCAGAGCTGAGCGGCGCGCGGGCGTCGCGGCCGGGCCCGGGGCAGCACGGGCAGAGGACGGGCCGGGGCGCGATCGCCCGGCTCTGCGGCGCCGCGGCCCCGCCTCACGCGGTCCTGATCCAGACCACCAGGTCCTTCAGCGTCGCGCGCTTGCCCGTGGAGAGGATGCCGATCCGATAGATCTTGCCCGCGAGCCAGGCGCACACGATCAGCGCCAGCGCGAGCAGGGCGAGCGAGGCGGCGATCTGGATCGCCGGGATCGGCGCCGCCGCCATGCGCATCGGCATGGCGATCGGCGCCGTGAACGGCACCAGGCCGAGGATGGTCGCCGTGCGGCCGAACGGGTCTGCCGCGAGCTGCAGCAGGAAGAGCAGCGGCACGAACAGCGGCAGCATGAGCACCATCTGGAGCGACTGGGCCTCCTGCTCGCTCGTGACCGCCGCGCCAAGCACGGCGAACAGCGAGGCGAACAGGAAGAAGCCCAGCAGGAAGTAAGCGATGAGAAGCACGGCGATGTCCGGCGCGATGCCGATCGAACGGATCGCGTCCGGCTCCACGCCGAAGCGCGCGGCGATGGTGTCGGATTGCGTCACCAGCAGCACGATCAGCACGGCCCAGATCAGGACCTGCACCAGCGCGGCGGAGCCGACCCCCAGGATCTTCCCGGCCATGAGGTAGGATGTGCGCACCGAGCTCGCCAGCACTTCCGCGATCCGGTTGGTCTTCTCTTCGAGCACGCTGCGCATCACGCTCATCCCGTACATCGCGACGAGCATGTACATCGCCATCGCGATGATGTACGCTGCCAGGAACGTCGAATCCGCGTCCGCTCCCTCCTCGCCCTCTGCCGTGATGCGGGCGTTGTCCACCTCGACGGGGCGGATCAGCGCCGCGACCTGCTGGAGCTCGAGCCCCACCTGCCGCAGCCGCTCCGCCTGCACCGCCTGGGACGCGGCGCTACGGATCTCACGCAGCACGCTCGGTCCGCCGAGCGCCTTGGCGCGGTACTGGACCTGATTCCGCTCGAGCACGTCCGCCGGCAGCACCACGTAACCGTCCAGCTCGTCCGCCTGGATGCGCGCGTGCAGCTCGTCCCGCACGGCATCGAGCGGCCCCGCGATCACCTCGACACGGTAGCGACTCGTCTCGGCGCCCGGCGCCGGGGCCGTGAGCGCCTGCACGAACCGCTCGCCGATCCCGGCCGGCGCTTCGTCGACGATGGCGAACCGCCGCTCCTCGGCGCCATCGTCGAGCATCACGGGGAGGATCAGGACAGCAGCCAGGAAGAGTGGGAACAGGATGGTGCCCAGCACGAAGCCGCGCGTCTTCACCCGCTCGAGGAACTCGCGGCGCAGGATGAGCATCACCTCAGACATGGGCCGGCTCCTGGCGGCGCTCCGCCACGGCTGCGTTGCCGACGTGGGCCACGAAGATCTCGTGCAGCGACGGCTCGATGCGCTCGAAGCGGTGGAGAGGCACCGGCAGGCGCGCCAGCTCGGCCAACAGCTCGCCGGGCGCGTCGCCCGCCGGCAGCTCCACCTCCCACAGCTCCGGAGCCCGCTGGGTCCTGCTCAGCAGTCGCCGGTTCCCGTGGATGAAGCGGTCGGCCTCGGCCGAGGCCTCGTCGAACTCGATCAGGTAACGGTTTCCGCGGTTGGCCCGGCGCACGTCGCGGAGACGGCCGTCCAGCACCTTCTGCCCGCCGGCGATGATGCACACGTACTCGCAGAGCTGCTCCGCCTGATCCATGTTGTGCGTGCTGAAGATCACCGTCCTGCCCTGCCGAGCGGCATCGAGGATGGTGTCCCGCAGCACCTCCTGATTGACCGGATCGAGCCCGGAGTGCGGCTCGTCCAGGATCAGCACCTCGGGCTGGTGCAGCACGGTGGTGATGAACTGGACCTTCTGCTGCATGCCCTTCGACAGCGTCTCGACCTTGGCATCGCGCCACTGCGCCAGGCCCATCCGCTCGAGCCACGCCTCGCCCTCGCGCCGCGCCCGGTCCGCAGGCACGCCCTTCAGGCACGCGAAGAAGATGATCACGTCGATCACCTTCATCTTGCGGTAGAGGCCGCGCTCCTCGGGCAGGTACCCGACGCGCCGCAGCACTTCCCGCTCGCGCGCCGGGTCCACGCCGAGCAGCGAGATCCGACCCGCGTCGCGCGCGATGATGTTCATCACCATGCGCAGCGTGGTGGACTTGCCGGCGCCGTTCGGCCCGAGGATGCCGTAGATGGACCCGGGCGGCACGGAGAGGCTCAGCTCCCGTACCGCGTGGTGGGTCGCGTACCGCTTGCTCACGCCTTCCAGCACGAGGGTCTCGGACATGGCTCCACCGGGTTCAGTCTTCGGCTCCGGAGCTCGCCAGGTCCCGAACGACCGCGGTCAGGGCACGCACGCGCGCAGCGTCCCTCGAGCCCGCCGCGTCTCGCTCCAGCTCTGCCGCCAGCGCCGTCAACGTGGCGCGCCGCTGCTCGCCCCCCTCCCGCTCCGCACGGTCCAGAGCGCCGCGCACCGCGGCGATCCGGTCAGCGGACAGCCCACGGCCGCGCTCGAGCTGGTCCACGTACGCCCGCGCGACCACGAAGCTCGCCGGCCACTCGATCCGCGGCTGGAGCTGCGGGTTGAACTCGTCGAAGCGCACGAGCTTGGCCGCCTCGATCTCGTTCTGCGTCAGGTGTTCGCTGGGAACGAGCTCGAAGATGTCCAGCCCCCGCCCGATCTCGGACCCGACGATGACTCCGTTGTACCAGTACGCGGACCAGTACCCCCCGAGTGTCAGGCGGTCCGGGTTGACCGGCCCGCGGTCGAAGAACGCGATCTCGACCGGGTTCGCCGGGTCCGTGAAGTCGAAGACCGAGACGCCGCCCTGGTACCAGGCCTGGACCATGATGTCGCGGCCGGGCACGGGGATGAGCGACCCGTTGTGCGCCACGCAGTTCTCCACGTCCGACTGCGGGGCCGGGACCTTGAAGTAGCCGGCCGGCCGCTCGGCGAGCCTGCCGTTCTCCAGCCGGAAGATCGCGTTGGCGCCCCACTCGGGCCGGTCGGTGGCGCGGCACCGCGGCGCGACGCCGCCGCCCCACTCGTCCGTGAACACGACCTTCGTGCCGTCGTTGTTGAAGGTCGCCGAGTGCCAGTAGGCGAAGTTCGGGTCGATGACCTCGGAGATCCGCTTGGGGTTCGCCGGGTCGCGGATGTCCAGCAGGATGCCGTTGCCGGAGCACGCACCCGCGGCGAGGCCGATGGCCGGGTAGGCCGTGATGTCGTGGCACTGGTCCGTGCGCTCGGTCCGCTGCGTGCCCGGGCCGTGGTCGCCGCCGGGCCAGAGCCCCGCGATCGTGCCCGTAGCCGCATCCGCGAAGATGCGCGGCTCGTTCACGATCTCCGCCCTCTCCGGGGCGGCCAGCGGCACGCGGATGACCTCGATGCGGAAGTACGAGGTGTTCGGGTCCTGCTCCGGCGGAAGCCCGGAGCAGCCCGGCAGCTCCTCCGCAGGGCGAACCCGGCTGATGCCCTGCACATAGACGTAGATGTGGTCGGAGTCGTTCGGCTCCGTGACGAGCGTGTGGGTGTGCGAGCCCCGGCACGTCTGGATCGCCGCGACCTGCCGCGGGTTGTCCAGGTCGGTGATGTCGAAGATCCGGACGCCCATGAACCGCTCGGGACTGACCTGCTGAGCGACGCCTTGCGTCCCGCAGTCCACCCGCCCACGCGGCTCTTCCACCGACACGAACAGCAGGTTCCCGTACACCGAGACGTCACCCTGCCCGCCGGGGCACACCAACTTCGCCCGCAACCGCGGGTTCCGCGGATCCGAGATGTCCCAGACCTGGACCCCGTGGTAACTGCCCTGGAACACCAAGTTGCCCTGGAACGCCAGGTCGGAGTGCGCGAACGCGAAGTCGCCCGGATCGCGCGGGTTGAAGAAACCCTCCGACGGAGGACGGTGCGCGAGGTGCACCAGGTTCCTCGCCGCCGACTCCGCGTCCAACCACCCCCCGCGCAGCCCCACACGCGGGTCCGCGCCCGCCGCCGTACGGGCCGGCGCCGGCGCCTCGGGCCCGCTCGCCCCTGCCGCGCACGCCCCCACCGCAGTGGTCAGAGACAGCGCCAACACGGTCAGCTTTCTCGTTCTCATGATCGCGACCTCTCCTGGTCCAACGTCACAGGGCTCGAGGGGCGAACACTGCGTGAAGGGGCGGCGCCCGCCGCTCTCGCTCCTCACTGCTGCAGCATCGCCTGCATCCGGCGGATCTCCGCCCGCTGGTCCGCATCCACGTCCATCGCCAGGCGGAAGACCTCCGGGTCCTGCCCCGCACCGGGAGCGGCGAACAGCTCACCGACCATCACGAGCGCGCCTTCGTGGTGGCGGATCATCAGCTCGAGGAACAACCGGTCGAACTCCTCGCCCCGCGCTTGCTCCAACCGCGCCAGCTCCTCCGCGGTCAACATCCCCGGCATGGCCGCCTCGCCGTGCGCGGCCCCGTGCACGGTGCCGTCGGCGCCGACCTCCGGCACGTGCTCGCCGCGCTCCCGCAGCCACTGCTGCATCAGGGCGATCTCGTCCCGTTGCGAGACCTCGATCCGCTCGGCGAGGAAGCGAATGGCCTCGCTCTGTGTCCGCTCGGGGACCAGCGCGGTCATCGCCAGCGCCTGGGCGTGGTGGACGATCATGTGCTGCATGAAGCGCACGTCCTCGACGGTGTACGGCCGCCGCCGTGCTTCCGCGGAGATCGTCGCGGCATCAGGGCCGCCGCCCGTGGCCGGGCGCACGGGCGCCGGCGCCGCGGCCGGGGTCCGTGAGCCGCACGCCGCCGTGACGACCACGAGTCCGAGCGCCGCGGGCAGCCGCCAACGCGTCCGATTCACGTCGCCCATACTTCCAGCGAGCCAGGCAGGCGCGAAGCGGGGCCGTCCCCGCGCGGACGACCGCCGCGGGCGACCCCGCCGGGATTGGAGCCTTCGATCTGTCGCGCAAGTTATTGTGCGAACGGCGGGTCTGGCAAGGCGGGCGAGAGCGGTCCGGCCGGAGCTACTCCACGCGCAGCGCGCTCACCGGATCGATCCGCGCCGCCCGCCGGGCGGGCACGTAGCTGGCGAAGAGGGCCACGCCGAAGAGCAGCGCCGCCGCCGAAACGAACGCGAGCGGATCGGCCGGGCTCACCTGGTAGAGCAGGCTGCGCAGGAAGCGCGTGAGCGCGAATGCGGCGAGCAGCCCTGCGACCATCCCGGCGAGTGCAATGCGCGCACCGTCGCCGACGACCATCCGGACCACCTGGCCGGGTGTCGCACCCAGCGCGATGCGCACGCCGAGCTCTTGCGTCCGTCGCCTCACGCTGTACGAGAGGATGCCGTAGATCCCGATCACGCCGAGCGCCAGCGCGGTGAGGGCACCCACGAGCAGCAGCAGCATCGTGAGCCGTGCCTGCGCCATCGAACGCGCGACGACGTCCTCCAGCAGGCCGACCCGGGCCATCACCAGCTTCGGATCGACCTCGTCGATCGCCCTGCGGATCGCGGGCACCAGCGACAACGGGTCGAGCCGCGTCCGCACGATGTACATCTCATCGCTCGGGATGTAGACGTGCACCATGAACGTGACGGTGTCGGCCTGCGGCGGGTAGATGTTCGGGAAGTACATCACCCGGGAGGGCCCCTCGGCGAGCCCCTGGCTCGGCACGTCGCCGACCACGCCGACCACCGTGTACGGCGGGTACTCGGACGTGCCGGCCCAGCGCACCCGCCGGCCGATGGGATCCTCATCGCCGAACAGCGCACGCGCGAGCGATGCGCTCAGGATCACGCCGTGTGCGTCCCGGCTCGTGTCGATGCGCTGGAACGTGCGGCCGCGGAGGAGCGGGATGCCCATCGCCTCGAAGTAGCCGGGCGTCGCGAAACCGTGGAGCGCGTACGGCGCCTCGGTGCTGTCGCCAGGCGGCCGGTCTGCCGCCACGATGCGATCGTTGTGATACGCCGGCACGGGCGTGAGCGGGAAGTTCGCCATGCTGGCTGCTTCCACGGCGTCGACGCCCGGCAACGCCCGCAGCCGCTCCAGGATCTCGTGGTGCACCCGGCTCGAGCGATGGTAGTCCCCGTACTCGGTGGCCGGGATCGGCAGGTAGAAGGTCAGCGCGCCTTCTGGCCTGAAGCCCAGCTCGACCTGGTGCAGCCGCGAGAAGCTCCGCGCCATGAGCGCGGAACCGACCAGCAGCGTGAGCGCCAGCGCCACCTGCGCGGCGACCAGCACCCGCCGCCCGGCCTGCTCCCTCGGCCCGGCGGTCATACGGCCGGCCGCACCCGTGAGCGCGCCCTCGAACCCCGGCCGTCTCACCGCCGCGAGCGGGACCGCGGCCAGGAGCACGCCGGTCGCGAGGGCCAGGCCGGCCGCGAATGCCAGGGCGGTGCCGTCCATGCCGACCTCGCCCAGCCGCGGGATCTGCTCCGCGTCGAAGCCGAAGCGGAGCCGCACCGCCACGCTCCCGAGCGCGACCCCCAGCGTACCTCCGGCCGCGGCGATCAGGATGCTCTCGCTCAGGAAGCGACGCGCGAGCCGCGCGGCCGTCGCGCCGAGCGCGCG
>DATCLK010000190.1:0-2518 GCA_036563975.1 Longimicrobiales bacterium
GCCGGCCCGCGAGGCGACGAGCGCGCCAACGAGCGCCGCGCCGACCAGGCGGCCGGTGCTGGTGAAGAGCGTCAGCATCCCCTGCGCCGCGCCCCGCTCCCCGGCCGGCGCCTCGTTCAGCATGACGTAGCGCAGCGCCGAGCCGGCGAGCGAGGCCATCCCGAGCCCGATCAGCGTGCCGGCGCCGTAGTAGGCGACGAGCGTCGGCCTCAGGTGCGCGACCGCGAGCATCCCCACGCCGATGCTCGCGGTCCCGGCCACGACGATGGCGCGCGAGCCGAGGCGGTCGATGAGCCGGCCGGAGACCGGCGCGCCGATCGCCATCGCGATCACGATCGGGATCAGCATGAACGACGCCTGCGACGTCGTCACGCCGAACGCGGCGACGAGCAGCGCGGGCACGAACGCCACGGACGCCTCGCCCAGCCCGGAGCCGATCGCCAGCGCGCTCGCGATCGCGACCTGCCGGGAGCGGAAGAGGCCGGGACGCAGCAGCGGGTCGGGGCTGCGGCTCTCGCGCAGCCAGAGCACGGGCGCGAGCGCCGCCGCGGCCAGGAGGAACGGCCAGACGTCCGGCGCCGCCAGCCCCGCGCCACCCTTCCCCGCGTCGATGCGGTTGAGGCCGAACGCGAGCGCGAAGAGGAGCGCCGAGAGGAGGGCCATCCCCGGCACGTCCAGGGCGCGGCCGACGCCGGAGCCCTTCGCGGGCAGGAGCCGCAGCGCGCCGGCGATCACCGCCGCGGCGACCGGCAGGTTGACGAGGAAGAGGAACGGCCAGCCGAAGATCAGGAGCACCCCGCCGATGATCGGGCCGAGCAGGAAGGCGAGGCCGAAGACGGCGCCGATCAGCCCGAGCGCGCGCCCCCGCTTCTCGACGGGGAAGATGTCCCCGATCACGGCGCTCGCGACGGGGAAGATCCCGCCCGCGCCGAGCCCTTGCACCGCGCGCCCGAAGATCAGCAGCGGGAAGCTCCGCGCGAGCGCGACGAGGAGCGAGCCGGCGGCGAAGGTCGAGACGGCGAGCACGTAGGCCGGCCGGCGGCCGCGCGCGTCCGAGAGCTTCGCCATGATCGGCGTGCCGATCAGGTTGAAGAGGACGAAGATCGTCAACGTCCACGCCGCGGCGCGCTCGTCGATGCCGAACGCCGCCCGGAGCGCCGGGAGCGCCGGCCCGATGATCGCGATGTCGAGGGCGCCCATGAGGACGCCGAGGAAGAGGAGACCCAGGATCCGCCTTTCGGCTCGTGCGTCGCCGTTCATCGTTCTCCTGCTCCGGTCACGCCGCATCCGGCCCGGCCGCGTGCGGCGGGCCAGCCGGCGCGCCCGGCTGGCGATTGTCCCATGCTAGAAACCCCGCAGGGCGTCGAACGTTCGCGCGACACGGCAGTGGCCCGGGACACGCGAACGTTGTGTCGAAGCACCCGCGGCGTTATGGTTGCGGTGTGCGCCGCGCCCCAGCCGGCCGCCCGTCGATGACAGGCACGCGGGGAGCGCCGCAGGATGGAATTTCACCGCAAACCGGGAGGAATCAATGCACCGGCTCGCCGCCGTTGTCATCATCGCGACGATCATCCTGGCCGGGGCGGCGCGGCCCGGTCACGCTCAGGGCACGCAGCCGACGGCGGACACGGCCGCGGCCGTGCAGGCCGCGCAGACGGCCGGCGAGGCGTGGCTCGCGCTGATCGTGGAGGGGAAGGGGAAGGAGAGCTGGGCCGCGACCAGCAAGCACTTCCAGGCGGCGGTCACCGAGAACGCCTGGGCGCAGCAGGCGGCCGAACTGCGGAGCCAGCTCGGCAGGTTCCAGAGCCGCAAGCTCGCGGACGCGCATTACACGATCGACCCGCCGAACGCGCCCGCGGGCGAGTACGTGCTCCTGCTGTACGAGAGCACGTTCGCCAACCTCCCCACCGCCCATGAGCTCGTCTCGCTGACCCGCGAGGACGGGCGGTGGAAGGTGATCGGCTACTTCGTGCAGCCGGCCGAGAGGTAGGGGTCGGCGGGCGCCCCGTCTACCGCACCTCGATCCGCACCGAATCCCGGACGCCGGATGCCCACTCGGCGCGGATGACGTGGACGCCGGGGACGAGGCGCCAGCGCGCGCCGTGGTGGGGGACGCCGTCCACGAACCAGCGTACGGGCTCCTCCCCCGCAGCCAGGAGCGGGATCGTCGCGTAGCGGGGGTCCACGCCGACGGGGCGTTCGTAGACGTCGCCATCGGCTGGCGAGAGGATGCGGCGAACGCCCCCGTTCGAGGCGCCGGCCTCCCGCGCCGCGCCGCCCTCGTGGCCGGGCCTCCTGGGCGCGACGGCGATGGCGTCCGGGCTCCCGTCATCCACGCCGGCGAACCCACCCTCGGCTTCACCCATCGCCAGCCACTCCGTGTACTCCGGCGGCAGCACGACGCGGCCGTCGCGATACCAGTCGTCGTCGCGCGTGGGCTCGGTGCCCGGGAGGAACCACTCGACGGTGGACGGGCACCCGTTCGTCGCGCGCAGCCCAGAGACGAGACAGATCGGCA
>DATCLK010000191.1:0-2650 GCA_036563975.1 Longimicrobiales bacterium
CGGCAGGTGGTCGTGCGGGCAACGGCCGAAGGCGGCCGCACGGTCGAGTTCCGCGCCACCGTGCGCATCGACACGCCCCAGGAGGCCGAGTACTACCGCCACGGCGGCATCCTCCAGTACGTCCTCCGCCAGCTCCTGGCGGGCCGCGAGCGGCCGCGCGTCATCTCCGCAGGCCTCGCCGGGACGCCGCAGCCGGCTCCGTCGCGCGCACCATCACCGACGGTCGTCGAGGAGGGCTCGATCGAGTCCTTCCCTGCGAGCGATCCGCCCGGCTACTGACGAGCTCCCCGCCCCCGGCGCTGTACCGGATCAGTGGCGGAACACGCGGCGGCCGGTGAAGACCATCGCCATCCCGTGCTCATCGGCCGCGGCGATCACCTCCGCGTCCCGCACGGAGCCGCCGGGCTGGATGATCGCGCGCGCGCCGGCCTCGGCCGCCGCGTCCACGCCATCCCGGAACGGAAAGAACGCGTCCGAGGCGAGCGCGGCGCCCGCGACGTCGAATCCCTGGTCCCGCGCCTTCATGACGGCGATGCGCGATGAATCCACGCGGCTCATCTGGCCCGCGCCGATGCCGATGGTCTGCTCGTCGCGCGCGAGCACGATGGCGTTCGACTTGACGGCCGTCACCACGCGCCAGGCGAAGCGCAGGTCGCGCCACTCCGCATCGGTCGGCTGGCGGCGCGTGACCACCTGCCAGCCATCCTCCGGAAACTCCATCCGCAGCCGCCGCTGGACGAGGAAGCCGCCGCGCACGCGCTTGTAATCCAGCTCGTCCGGCTCGCCGGCCTCGATGGGCAGCTCGATCAACCGGAGGTTCTTCTTCGCGCCCAGCACGTCCAGCGCATGCGGCTCGAACGCCGGCGCGATGATCACCTCGAGGAACGTGCTCGCCATGGCCTCCGCCGCGGCGCCGGTCAGCGGCACGTTCAGCGCGACCACGCCGCCGAACGCGGAGACCGGATCGGACGCGAGCGCGCGCCGGTAGGCATCCTCTGCGTCGTCGCCCAGCGCCACGCCGCACGGCGTGTTGTGCTTGATGATCGCGCACGCCGCCCGCTCGGTGGACGCCCACGCGGAAACCGCGAACGTCGCCGCCTCGATGTCCAGGAGGTTGTTGAAGGAGAGCTCCTTGCCCTGGAGCTGGCGCAGGCGCGGCAGCGCGCCGGCGGGCGCGTCCGGCTCCGCGTAGAACGCGGCGGGCTGGTCCGGGTTCTCGCCGTAGCGCAGCTCCTGGACCTTGGTCAACCGCAACTCCCGCACAGCGGGGAACGCGGCCTCGCGGGCTCCCGCCGCCTCCGGCGCGCCCGGCTCCGGCCGCGCCGCGTCGACCCGCGCCAGGTAGGCCGCGATCGCCGCGTCGTACTCGGCCGTACGCGCGAACGCCTTCTGCGCCAGGCGCCGGCGCATCTCCGCATCCACCCGCCCCGAGCGCAGCGCGTCCAGCACGTCGTTGTAGTCCGCCGGATCCACCACGACGAGCACGCTCTCGTGGTTCTTGGCCGCCGACCGGATCATGCTCGGCCCGCCGATGTCGATTTGCTCGATCGCTTCCGCGAGGCCCGCGCCCCGCGCCACGGTCTCCTCGAACGGGTACAGGTTCACGGCGACGAGGTCCACTGTGCGGTACCCCATGCGCTCGAGCGCGCGCAGGTCTTCTGCGTTGTTGCGGCGCGCCAGGATCCCCGCATGCACGGCCGGGTGCAGCGTCTTGACGCGCCCGTCCATCATCTGCGGATGCCCGGTCACTTCGCTCGCGTCCCGGACGGCGATGCCCGCCTCGCGGAGCGCGCGCGCCGTTCCGCCCGTCGAGACGATCTCCCAACCCAGCTCGGCAAGCCCGCGCGCGAACTCCACGAGCCCGCGCTTGTCCGATACACTCAGGATCGCTCTCGGCATGATCGTCCGCTTCAATCGAGTCCCAGCGCCCGCCGGATCTCTTCCGGCGCGGGCGCGTCCGTGTCGCTAGCACAGAAGGCGCCGGGGCCCGCGGCGCCGCTCGGCCGCACGCCCAGCACCAGCGCCTCGAGCGCGGCCGGATAGAGCAGGTGCTCGACGCGCAGCACGCGCGCGGCGAGCGATTCCGGCGTGTCCCCCGGCAGCACGGGGACGGGCCATTGGGCGAGGATCGGGCCCGTGTCGTACTCCTCGTCCACGAGGTGCACGGTTGCACCGCTCACCTTGCAGCCTGCCGCCAGCACGGCGCGGTGGACGCGGATCCCGTACATCCCCTTGCCGCCGAACGCGGGCAGCAGCGCCGGGTGGATGTTCGTCATGCGGCCACGATAGCTGCGCACCACGTCCGGGGGGATGCGGCGCAGGTAACCCGCCAGAGCCACGTACTCGATGCCCGCGGCCTCCAGCATTGCGAGCGTCTCCCGCGCGACGTCCTCCTCCGGCCGGCCGACGACCTCCACGACGCGCGTCGGAATGCCCGCGCGCGCAGCGCGCTCGAGGGCGCCGGCCGTGGCCCGGTCGCTCACGACCAGCACCACGCGTCCAGCACTCGCCTCGCCCGGGCGGTTGAAGTGGTCCACGAGAGCCTGGAGATTCGAACCGCCGCCCGAGGCGAAGACGGCAATGCGTGCGCTCATGCGAGCCCGCCGCCGAACTGCGGCACCAGGAAGGGGTTCGAGACCCGCTCGTACCC
>DATCLK010000192.1:0-4149 GCA_036563975.1 Longimicrobiales bacterium
TTGGCCCGGCTCCCAACCGTCGCGCAGCGACACGCGCAGCTCGGACCGGCCGCGGTCGACCCGCAGCTCACTCGTGAGCGGGGAGACCAGGACCGCCTCTTTGACTCCGCGCCCGCTGATCCGCTCGTCGAAGCGGATGACGACGCGCGCGTCCCGCGCGACGCCCACGGTCAGCGGCTCCGGCGTGATCGAGACGACGCGCGGCGGCTGCCGGTCGGGATCGCCGCCAGGCGGCGGATACGGCCGCGCGCACGCGAAGAACGCCGCGACGGCCGCTATGCCGAGCGCCGCCAACTCCTTCGGGCTCACGACAGCGCTGCGAGCTTGGCCGATAGGCGCTCGAGCTGATCACGCAACGCTTGCGCCTTCTCGCGCTCGCGTGCGACCACCGACTCAGGCGCCCGCGTGACGAACTGCTCGTTGGCCAGCTTCCCGTCCACCGCTCGCAGCAACCCGCTGAGCCGTTCCATCTCGGCATGCAGACGGCGCCGCTCGTGCTCGATGTCGAGCACGCCCGCCAGCGGGATGAACACCTCGGCGCCATCCCGCAACACCGCGTGCGCGCCCGGCGCCTTCCCTTCCCCGGCTTTCGCTTCCGGCGCGCGCCCATCGACGAGGATGTCCCGCACCCGGGCCAAGCGGCGCACCGCGCGTTCCTCGGCCTCCAGCGCGCCACGCAGCGCAGCGGACACGTTGGACAGCCGCACCTCGAGCTCCTGCGACACCGGCACGTCGTACTCCTTGCGCAGGCCGCGCACCGAGCCGATCAGCTCGATCAGCGCATTCATCGCGGCTTCCGCCTCCGCATCCTCCCGCTCCGGCGCAGGCACGGGCCAGCGAGCCACCACGAGCGACTCCTCCCGGGAGCGGCCGGCCGGCCGGGGCAGCCGCAACCACAACGCCTCCGTGACGAACGGCATCACGGGATGCATGAGCCGGAAGGCCTGGTCCAGCACCTCCACGACCGTGGCGCGGGCGGCCGCGCGGCTCGCTTCCCCGGCCTCCCCCGCGAGGCGCGGCTTCACGAGCTCGACGTACCAGTCCGCCACCTCCCCCCAGAAGAAGTGGTAGAGCGTATTCGCCGCCTCGTGCAGCCGGAACGCCTCCAGATGCCGCGTCACATCCCGCACCGCCCCAGACAGCCGCGAGAGGATCCAACGGTCGGCGAGCTCCAGCGAGTCTTTCACGTCCTCCACGGCCGGCACCGCATCGTCCCCGATCCGCAGCAGCGCGAAGCGCCCCACGTTCCAGACCTTGTTCGCGAAGTTCCGGCCGGGCGCGAACGTGGACTCGATGTCCTCGTAGTTCATGTACAGGTCGGTCCCCGGGCCGGCCTGCGACACGATCGTGTAGCGCAGCGCGTCCGCGCCGTACAGCTCGACGACGGCCAGCGGATCGATGCCGTTCCCCAGCGACTTGGACATCTTCCGGCCCAGGTGGTCCCGCACCGTGCCGTGCAGGTACACCTCCCGGAACGGCTCCTTCCCCATGAACTCGAGGCCCGCCATGATCATGCGCGCGACCCAGAAGAACAGGATCTCGGGCGCCGTGACCAGCGTGCTCGTCGGGTAGAACGCCTTCAGGTCCTCCGTCTCATCCGGCCAGCCGAGCGTGGAGAACGGCCACAGCCAGGACGAGAACCAGGTGTCCAGCACGTCCGGATCCTGCTCGAGCGAAGCCGATCCGCAGCGCGGGCAGTGGGTAGGATCCTCCCGCGCGACGATCGTCTCGCCGCAGCCGTCCGCGCGGCAGTACCACACCGGGATCCGGTGGCCCCACCAGAGCTGGCGGGAGATGCACCAGTCGCGGATGTTCTCGAGCCAGTCCTCGTAGACCTTGGTCCAGCGCTGCGGCGTGAAGCGCACCCGCCCCTCGCGCGATGCGGCGAGCGCCGGCTCCGCCAGCGGCCGCATGCGCACGAACCACTGCTCGGACAAGCGGGGCTCGACCACTGTGTCGCACCGATAGCAGTGCGGCACCGCATGCGTGTGGTCTTCCACGCGCTCCAGCAGTTGAGCCGCCGCGAGCGCATCCACGACGCGCCGGCGCGCCTCGAAGCGGTCGAGCCCGCGGAACTCGGCGGGCGCGTTCTCGTTCATCGTCGCTTCGGGCGTCATCACGTTCAGCGCCGGCAGCCCGTGCCGTTGCGCCACCTCGAAGTCGTTCGGATCGTGGGCCGGCGTGATCTTCACCGCGCCGCTGCCGAACTCGCGATCCACGTACTCGTCCGCGACGATCGGGATACGCCGGCCGGTGAGCGGCAGCTCGACCTCGCGTCCGACCAGCGCGCGGTAACGTGCGTCGTCGGGGTGGACCGCGACGGCCGTGTCTCCCAGCATGGTTTCGGGTCTCGTCGTCGCGACGACGAGGTAGGCCCGGCCGTCCGGAAGCGTGGGCAGCCGCGTGCCCTCAGGCTGCGGGCCGGCCAGCGGGTACCGCAGGTGGTACAGCTTGCCCGCGGTCTCCACACCCTCCGCTTCCTCGTTCGACAGCGCGGTCAGGCACCGCGGGCACCAGTTGATGATGTAGTTGCCGCGGTAGATCAGCCCCTTCTCGTACAGCCGCACGAACACTTCGCGGACCGCACGCGAGAGGCCGGGATCCAGCGTGAAGCGCGTGCGCGTCCAGTCGCACGAGCAGCCGATCGCCTCGAGCTGCCGGAGGATGGTCGAGCCGGTCTCGCGGACCCACGACCACACCCGCTCCACGAACGCCTCGCGCCCCAGGTCGTAGCGCGTCTTGCCCTCCGCGGCGAGCTGCCGCTCGACCACGTTCTGCGTCGCGATCCCGGCGTGATCCGTTCCCGGCACCCAGAGCGTTTCGCGCCCCTGCATCCGGCGCCACCGGATCAGCACGTCCTGCACCGTGTTGTTGAGGCCGTGACCCATGTGCAGGACCGCCGTCACGTTGGGCGGCGGGATGACGATGACGTAGGGCTGTCGCTCGCCGCGCAACACAACACCGGCATCGGCCTGGAAGTAGCCTCGCTCCTTCCAGCCGCGGTAGAGCGGCGCCTCGAACGCCGTGGGATCGTACTGTGGCGCGAGTGGCTGCGTCATGTTCCGTGAGTTGGTGGTCCGGCCCCACAGGGTAGCGGCGGCCCGCGCGGCGCGTCAACCGCCGGCGACGGCCGTCCGCGAGAGCTTCGGTCCGGACGCTCGGCACATCCGCGTCCGCGCGCGGCGCGTCAACCGTCGTCGACCGCCGTCCGCGAGGCCCCGGGCCGGGCCGAAACGCGCGAAGTGGCCGGCGCGGGCCGCTCCGTAGATACCCCCACCGCGCCGCCGTGTGTCGGGGATTCGTCGCGCCGGTCAGGCGCCGCCTTCGGCGCCGCGCTCCTCCGCCTCGAGGCCGGATTCCTCGAGCGTCAGTTCCGTCCCCTTCTTCACTTCCTGGTGAATGCCGGAGGCGGGGTTCAGGTCCTGGAGAGGATCGGGTGGGACGTTGCCGAGGCGCCGGTGCGCCGCATCCTCCGCCCGGCCGCGGTCGGTCGGCGCCGCCGGCGCGGTCGTGTGCCCCTCGACGCCGGGCGAGAGCTTGGCCAGCGGCTCGCTGGTCTGCTCCTCCGCCCGGTTCACGCCGAGGGCGCGGGAGATGAGGAGCACCTTCTCGTCGGGACGGTCCGGCTCGGTCTCGAGCCCCTGCCGGCGCCGGCCGGTGCCGACCCGCAGGCCGTACCAGTGCGTCTCCGTGAGGTCCGGCGCACCGGCTTCGAAGCGGCGCCGCGTCTCGGCGAGGCGCGAACCGAGCAGTTCGATGTCCAGCCGGTTCAGGACCGTCACCACGCCGGGCACCCGTTGCGCGGCGTGCACCGCGCGGTCTGCCTCGTGCTCCGTCCTCACCGAGCCGCTCAGCTCGACGATGCCATCCGAGAGCGCCGCAACCTCGATGTCGCGCTGGCTGAGCAACGGATCATCCAGGAAGGCGCTGACGACCTGCTCCTCCAGCCCGGCGAGGTCCGTGGGCACGCCCGGGAGAGCCCGGCGCCGCCGCGACAGCCACCATCCCGCCGTCACACCCGCCGCCGCCCCGAGGCCGATCGTCCACGCGTGATCCGAAAGTCTGGCCGACCGCTCGCGGCGCATCGCCTCTCCCGTCCCGTGATGGTCGCCTGTACGGAGGGGCGGTGCAAGTCGTAGACCACGCGGC
>DATCLK010000193.1:0-6970 GCA_036563975.1 Longimicrobiales bacterium
GTGCGCCGCCATGACGCCCCCTCCTCAGGCCAGCCGTGGACGCTTCCCCCTCGCCTCCCGTACCACCCCTGGCGGCGAATCTGTCTGCAGTGGCCTGGCCCGCCGAGGTCCGAACGTCCAGAACCGGGGCTCCAACGTCCAGAGCGCCGCTCCGCTGCGAGCGGCCGCGCCATGGCAGCCGCTGCGGCATCAGCCGCGTCCGTCGAAGCCGGCTTGGAATTTCCGTGACTGATTACCTCGAAATTGATTCGCGCCCGGAGTCGGGCCCACGGATGAAGTGCTCTCGGGGCGGAAGTACGTGGCCCGCAGCACCTACGGCCACTCATCTCATCCCCGGTCGTGTCATCCAAGCCGGCCTCGACGAGCGTGCCTCCTCCCGTGCAACGAAATGCGGCGCCGCGACGCCCTTCTCAGGCCAGACGTGGCTGCTCCAGCCCGTTCGCCTTCTCCTGTACCCCCTCGGCGAATCGGGCTCGCCTCCCTCCACCCTTCCGGGTTCGACCGTCCATAACCGGGGCTCTCACGTGGGGGGCCATACCGCCACCCTCCTCCAAGCGACCATGCAGGGCCAGCGACCGCTCGACCAGCCACGCGAGACCGCCTGCCTGCCGTCGCGCCTCCTCAACAGTCAGTGTGAGCCGGCTCCGCAACACCTTCCGCAGCGAGCGGCCATCTGCCAGACCCGCCGCGTAGGCGGCATCCTCCACGCGGCCGCCACCTTGGAGGATCCGCAGGGCCGGAAGCAGGCGAAAGAGGAACTGCAGGTGCTCAATGGGGGGAAGCCCCGCAGCGGCTACAGCCTCATAAAGCGCCGACCGGGAGATCCCAAGCGTTGTCGCCAGCCGCACCGCCGGCGCAGTCCGCATCTCCGGCTGCTCGGCAAGCAGCCACAGAAGTCGACGCGCACCCGGCTGCTCACTGCGCAAGCGTTCGGCGAGCAGGCCGGCGAGCAGAGCGGGCCCGGCGGCCAGCAGCCGCGCAAGGCGAGCACTCAGATCGGCACCGCACACAAGGACCTCGATGCCCAGCCGCGCAAGCGGCCAGGCCGCCTGCAAGAGATCGAGATCGGCGCGCTCGAAAAAGACGGCCGTGGGCACCAGGAGTCCTCTGTAATGCAGCAACTCCAGCACCCTTCGCCCCTGCTCGTCTGCGCGCTCCGCCGCAACGACGAGCGCCGCCGGCGCTTGCCGGCCAGCGAGGCACCGTATCACAGCGGACCAGCCGTCCAGCAGCACGAGGTCCGCGCACGGCCGCGCGGCCTCTGACAGGGCCAGGAGCCCGCGCTCGCCCGCCGGCAGGACCGCCACGAGCTGCATGACGGCGTTGGCTCACGTGGTCGTGACCCGAAGCACCTCCTCCGCCGTCGTCACTCCGGCACGCACCTGCCTCCAGCCATCCTGGCGTAGCGTGCGCATCCCGCGGCCAGCCGCGAGCCGCGCGAGCCCGGCAGCAGCGCGTCGGTGGAGAATCGCCGCGCGGACCTCGTCATCCACGATCAGCAGCTCGTAGATGCCGGTCCGGCCCCGGAAGCCGGTGCCGCGGCATGCGGCGCAGCCCCGTCCGCGGCGGCCTCGCGGCGGCGGGCCCTCTTCGGCTGCTTCGAGCATCCGCGCGATCTCCGGCCCCAGCACACACTCTTCGGCACACTCTACGCACACCTTGCGCACGAGACGCTGGGCCAACACGGCCGAGAGCGTGCTCGCCACCAGGTAGTCCGCCACGCCGAGGTCGAGGAGTCGTGTGATTGCGCCAGCGGCGTCGTTGGTGTGCAGCGTGGAGAGGACAAGGTGGCCCGTGAGCGCGGCCTGGGTTGCGATCTCGGCCGTCTCCGGGTCCCGGATCTCTCCCACCAGAATGATGTCCGGATCTTGCCGCAGCAGCGCCCGTAGCGCAGCAGCGAATCCGACCCTTGGGCTCACCGGCGTCTGACAGATCCCGGGCAGCGCGTACTCGACCGGATCCTCGACCGTCACGATCTTCTCAGCTCCCGTGCGTAGCTCTTCGACCGCGGCGTAAAGGGTCGTCGTCTTGCCCGACCCCGTGGGGCCCGTCACCAGAACAATCCCGTGCGGCCGGCCGATGGCGCGACGAAAGAGCGAGAGCGTATCCGGCGCCATGCCGAGCTCATCGAGCTGGATGCGACCGCGCGCCCTGTCCAGCAGGCGGAGCACGACGCTCTCGCCGTGCAGGACCGGCATGGTCGAGACCCGAACGTCCACCTCGCGGTCCTCCAGCCGTAGCCGGATGCGGCCGTCCTGCGGCACGCGCCGCTCGGCAATGTCCAGCTCCGCCATGATCTTGAGTCGGCTGACCACCGCCGCAGCAAGATGCGCTGGCGGCGACGGCGCGTCCTGGAGCACGCCATCGATCCGATACCGGACCCGCAGCCCTCCCTCATGCCCCTCGAGGTGAACATCGGAGGCGCCGGCCTCCAGGGCTTCGATGAGCAGAAGATTCACGAGTCGTACGACCGGCGCTTCATTCGCGAGGTTTCGCAGGTCGCTGATGCTCGCGACCTCGCCCTGCCATGGTGATGCATTGGCAACGGCCAGTTCGGCAACGAGCTCCTCGGCGCTGCGGCCGATGCGGCCGTAGAGTCGCTGAATCGCCGGTCGGATCTCTTCTTCTTCCAGCTGCACCACCTCGAAGTCGCGCCCCAGCCGAAGGAGCAGGTCATCGTGAACGTGGGGCTCGAGGCGCGGCCGCCAGGTGGCGACAAGGCACCGCCCATCCTCTGCGATGAACGGCAATGCAGCGTTATGCGCGAGGTACTCGGGATCGAGGTCCTGCGCTACCGCCTGCGCCCCAGCAAGCAATGAGACGTCCGGTCGGAGGGCTTCCATCGGAGGTGCTCCCGGGATCCTGCCGCCCCCCCAATCCGGCCCCCCTCGAGCCGGCAGGGGAGCGGCATCTGTGCCGAAATGGGGTGAGATTGCGGGCCGGCTGCTCGTCCAAGTGAGCCCGGAACGCCGCTCTCAGGGCGACTACAATAGCGCAAGCGAGGCCATTCGAAGCCGAGATAGATCGCGTCAGGCCATTGCTATGCACCCGTCTGCGGATGGTAATCCGATCCGTTTCGGAAGTGTATTGGCAATTTTTCGTCAAACGCGCACGAGCGCAAGAGGTTTGAGTGCGACTCTGCCCGGAAGGAGACGGGGAACGACAGCGCGCCGAGCCGGCCCGGCCGGCTGCCCGCGAGCCGCTAAGCCCCGGTTGGGGCGACGCACGCGCCGCGGGGACGCGGCTCCGAGCAGGCCTGGACCGAGCCACCTCGCGCCGTCCATGGCGACAAGTCAGAGGTCTGTAAGAGTTGACCTCGGCAGCTCCAATCCGCCCGGCTCCCCGGCTGCGCCGGACCTTCCTTGATCACGACCCATGCGCCGCCTACATTGGCGCCGCCCGCCCCGGCCACGGTCACCCGGCGTCGTCCGAGCCGGGCTGGTCCCGCCGTCGCCTGGCGGCTCGCAGTCCCCTCGACGGAGATCTGATGCAGCCTCCCACGCAGCGCGAGAAGGTGCCATCGCGGAACGAGCGCGGCAGCGCGCTCGTCCTGGTCACGTTCAGCCTGGTCGCGGGGCTCTCCGTGCTGGCGCTCGCGGTGGACCTCGGCCTCCGGTTCGCGACGCGGAGCGAGGCGCAGCGCGCGGCCGATGCGGCGGCGCTCGCGGGTGCCAGCGCCTTCATGGATCCGTTCCTCGTGACCAGGGAGGCGCAAGAGGCGGAAGCCGAGCGCCGGGCGCTCGAGTTTGCCCGGATGAACTACATCCTCGGGGAGCCGATCGACTCCGGGGAGGTTCACATCGACGTGATCGGGGACAGCGCGAAGGTGCGGGTCACGATCCGGCGCGCCGGCCTTCCGACCTGGTTCGCGCGCGTCTTCGGGGTCGACAGCATGGCGGTGAGCGCGCGCGCCGCGGCAACGGTCGCGACATCCGGGCGGACGGATTGCGTCATGCCGTGGGCGATCGTGGACTTCTGGGATGAGACGAGCCCGCTCCAGGACCCCGACAACGACGACCTCCCGGATCCGGGCGAGTCCTGGAGCTACGACCCGCTCGACGACCAGTACGTCCCCCTCGGGGCGACTGGCGGCACCGAAACCGGGCTCGGCAGCGGCTTCCGCACGCGCCCGGGCGGGCCGGGGGGGCTGCCCTATCACAGGGACTACGGCCTGCCCATCACCCTGCGACCGGCCGATCCCACGGACCCCGCCAGCACGACCGGTTATCGCGGTCCGGGGGGCTACTACATCTGGCGCCACGACGACGGCGAGCCGCCCTATGCCGAGCGGATCCTGGAATGCGACCGCCGGAGCATCGAGGTTGGCCAGTCATACGCCGTCGAGTCCGCGAGCGGCGCCGACCCCAGCATTGCCGGGCTCACCCGCGCGGCGGTGGACAGTCTCATCGCGCTGGACCCCGATGCCTACTGGGAGGACCTGCCCGGCCCCGAGGTCGGCACCCGCAGCGGGCGAATCGCCAACAGCAGGTTCGGCATGCGGAGTCCGCGCATCGTCCGGGTCCCCATCGTGCGCCCGCCCTCCGGCATCGTGGGCGAGGTGCAGTTCAACAACGTGGGGCTCCTGTTCCTCGAGGGTGTGCAGGGGAACGGCGTGATCCGCGGACGCTTCCTCTACTACATCCCCGGCCAATCCGGCAGCGCAGGCCCCCCCGCGCCGCTCATCCGGTACGTGCAGCTGATCGAGTGACGCCGGGCGCCCGGGCGCTCGCCCGGAGCACATCCTGACCGCGGTGCGCCGCGGCGGCGGTCAGGCGCAACCCCGCTCCGGAGGGCGGCCGCCGGACGCAGAGCCGCTCCAGGGGCAGCGGGCAGGGAAGTGGGCCCCGATCCTGGGCCTGCGGTGGCTGTCGAGCCCGGCGCGGCCGCGCTGCACAGGCGGCGGTTACCCGGTCCGCTCGCGGGCCGCCGCCCGTTGCCGCGCCCCGCGCGGCGATGCCCCGTGTGTTCGCCGGGGCGGCGTGGGGCAACCCGGACGGCGTGGCGCGGGGTAGATGGCGCGAACGTGTCGTGCCCACCCGTGTCGACCCGTTCGTCGCCCGTGCGGCAGCCCGGCCGGGGGCGTGACGCGGAGCCCGCGTCGGCCTGTGCTCCGGGTCGCCTCGACGCCCGGTCCTCCCGCACCGGCCCCGGCATCGCGGGCGGTGTCCGGGCCGGCCCCCGCTCCTCTTCCCCCTCTCGCCGCGTGTGGGTAAGTTTGTACGATTGTTCACGTTCGGCGGGGTGGGGAATGGACGCCTACCTATCCGAGTCGCATCGCAAGCTTCGGAGTCAGATCCGCGAGTTCGCCGAGGGCGAGATCGCGCCGGTGGCCCGCGAGCTGGACGAGACCAGCCGGTTCCCGTGGGAGAACGTCCGCAAGATGGCGGACCTGGGCCTCTTCGGCGTCAACGTCCCGAAAGAGTACGGCGGGCTCGGGCTCGACTACCTGAGCTACATCATCGTCATCGAGGAGCTGGCGCGGGTGGACGCGAGCCACGCGATCACCGTGAGCGCGCATTCGACGCTGGGCAGCTCCCCGATCCTCAACTTCGGCGACGAAGCGCAGAAGCGGCGTTACCTTCCCCTGCTGGCCACAGGCCGCGTCCTCGCCGGCTTCGGCCTGACCGAGCCGGGCGCCGGGTCGGACTCCGCCGGGACGCGTACGGTCGCCACGCGGGTGAACGGCGGGTACCGCATCACCGGCAACAAGATCTTCATCACCCACGCGGGCGTGGGCGAGGTCTTCGTCGTCACGGCGGTCACGGACCGTTCCGCCGGCGCGCGCGGGATCACGAGCTTCATCGTCACCAAGGAGACCACCGACCGTGAGGCGGCGGAGCGTGTCGGCGTGGGGCACGCGCCCGAGCTGGAGCCGTTCACGCCGGGGGTCCGCGCCGGGAAGAAGGAAGACAAGATGGGCTGGCGCGCCTCGGACACGCGCGAGCTCATCCTGGAGGACGCGGAGGTGCCCGTCGAGAACCGCCTCGGTGCGGAGGGCGAGGGCTTCATCAACTTCATGAAGACGCTCGACTCCGGCCGCATCGGCATCGGCGCGCTCGCCCTGGGGATCGCCCAGGGCGCGCTCGACTGCATCCTCGCCGCGGCGCCCGACGCACGCCTGCGCGACTCGCAGGGTGCGCAATTCACGCTGGCGGACCTGGCCACGGAGATCACGGCGGCGCGCCACCTGGTCTATCACGCCGCCTGGCTCCGCGAGCGAGGCGAGCCCTACGGCCGTGCCGCGGCCATGGCGAAGCTGTACGCGAGCGAGCTCTCGGTTCGGGCTGCGTCCACCGCGATTCAATTGCTGGGCGAGCGCGGACTGCTCGACGAGTACCCCGTCGAACGCATGCTTCGCGATGCCAAGATCTGTGAGATCGGCGAGGGGACCAGCGAGATCCAGCGGCTGGTCATCGCCCGTCACCTGCTGCGCGAGGCCGGCGTGGCTTCGTAGCCCACGCACCACGCCGCGCCTCACCGGACAATGTTCCTGACCCTATGAAACGAGAGATCCTGATCTCCTCCATGCCGCAGGAAACGCGGGTGGCCATCCTCGAAGACGATGTGCTCGTCGAGCTGATGGTCGACCGCCCCGACACCGAGCGGCTGGTGGGCGACATCTATCTCGGTCAAGTCGAAGCCGTCCTCCCGGGCATCCAGGCCGCGTTCGTCGACATCGGCACGGAGAAAGCCGCCTTCCTCCACGTCTCGGACATCGTCCCCCGCGATGCCACGAGCGACGAGGACGACGATGAGGAATCCGAAGGCGACGGCAAGGCGCGTCGCTACCCGCCGATCCAGGAGCTGATCCAGAAGGGGCAGCGGGCGATCGTCCAGGTGTCGAAGGAGCCCATCGGGACGAAGGGCCCGCGCGTGACCACGCAGATCTCGCTGCCCGGCCGCTTCCTCGTCTACATGCCGGATTCCAACCACATCGGCGTCAGCCGCAAGATCGAGGACCGGGAGGAGC
>DATCLK010000194.1:0-2044 GCA_036563975.1 Longimicrobiales bacterium
CGAGGTGCGCACGGACGGCAAGACGGAGGCGCCGGACATCGACGTGGACTTCGAGATGCACCGCCGCGAGGAGGTGCTGGACTACATGTACGAGCGGTACCGCCGGCAGCACGCGGCGATCACGTGCACGGTCCTGACCTATCACGCGCCCAGCGCGGCGCAGGACGCGATGCGCGCGCTCGGCTACCCGGCGGAGCTGGCGTTTCGCGTCTCGAAGCGGCTGCACCGCTGGCACCCGGGCGAGGGTGCGGATGCGCTGGAGAAGGAGGTGGCGGCGCAGGTCGGGATCGACGTCGTCAACGACCCGAGGGGCCGTGCGCTGCTGGCCGCAATGCGTGCGCTCGAGGATCTGCCCCGCCTGCGCGCCACGCACCCCGGCGGGTTCGTGCTCTCCTCGCGGCCGCTGGGCGAGTACCTGCCCATCGAGCACACGACGATGGGCCGGACCATCATCCAGTTCGACAAGGACGACCTGGACGCGGCGGGCGTGCCCAAGTTCGACTTCCTGGGGCTGGGCGGACTCTCGGCCGTGCACATCGCCTTCGACGCGATCGAGCGGCGCACGGGCCGGAAGCTCGAGCTGTACTCGCTACCGGTGGACGACGCGAAGACGTTCGAGATGATCGCGCGCGGCGACACGGTCGGCATGTTCCAGATCGAGAGCCGCGCGCAGATCGGCTCGATCCTCCAGACGAAGCCGGACCGGTTGTACGACATCGTGGTGCAGGTCGCGCTGATCCGCCCCGGCCCGATCCAGGCGCGGTTCGTCCATCCGTACACGCGGCGGCGTCGCGGCCTCGAGCCCGTGCGCTACACGCATCCGCTGCTCGAGCCGATCCTGAAGCGGACGTACGGCATTCCGATCTTCCAGGAGCAGGCGATGGCCATCGCGATGACGCTGGGCGGGTTCAGCGCCGCGGAGGCAGACGAGCTGCGCCGCGCGATGGGGCATCGCCGCAAGCGCGAGCGGCTGGTGGCGGCGCTCCAGCGGCTGCGCACGCGCATCATCGCGCGCGGCTACGGCGAGGAAGTTGCGAACGAAGTGTGTCAGGACCTGCTCAGCTTCGCCAACTACGGCTTCCCCGAGTCGCACGCGTGGAGCTTCGCGCTGATCGCGTACGCCACGGCGTACCTCAAGGCGCATTATCCCGCGGAGTTCCTGCTCGGGCTGCTGAACTCCTGGCCCATGGGCTTCTACCCGCCTTCCACGCTGGTGCACGACGCGCGGCGCCACGGCGTGGTCGTGCTCGGGCCGTGCATGAGGGACGGAGGGTGGGAGTGCGAGCTGGTGGAGGTGGAGCCTGCGGAGCCGGCGGGCTCCGGTGCGGCTTCGCCGCGGCCGGGTGTCGGGGCTGAGCCTCCGGGCTCCGACGCGGCTTCGCCGCGCCTGGGCGCCGGGGCTGCTGCGCCTCCGGGCTCCGCGCATGCTTCGCACGCGCCGGGCTCCGCCACGGCTGTGCCGCGGCCGGGTGCCGCGCCGGCCGTTCGCCTCGGCTGGAAGTTCATCCGAGGCCTCGGCGAGCGCACGGGCGAGGCGTTGCGGGCCGCACGCGCCGAGGGGCCGTTCACCTCGATCGAGGACGTGATCCGGCGCGCGCGGCTCACGCGTGCCGAAGCGCTGCACATCGCGCGCGCCGGCGCGTTCGAGGCCTTCCAGCCCGGCCGCCGCAAGGCAGCGTGGGAGGCGCTCCGCGCGGCCGGCGACCTGCTGCCGCTCGCGCCGGCGCACGGCCGGCCCGGCGCGCCGAACGCGGGCGGCGGGCGCGGCACCCGCGTCCCGCTCCCGTTCGACCCGCGCGAGCTGGAAGGCGAGGAGCTGATCTTCCTGGACTACCTGGCGACGGGCGTGAGCACGCACGGCCACCCGATGGAGCACGTGCGCGCGCGGCTCGACGCGGCGGGCGTCACGCGCAGCGACCGGCTGCGCGAAGAGCGCGACGGCGCGCGGGTCGTCGTCGCGGGGCTCGTCATCGCGCGCCAGCACCCGGAGACCGCGAACGGCACGGTGTTCGTGCTGCTGGAGGACGAGGCCGGCTTCATCAAC
>DATCLK010000195.1:0-5873 GCA_036563975.1 Longimicrobiales bacterium
CACGCGCCGCGGCTCGCCGTCCGGGAGCTGCTTCACCCACAGCCGGTCGAACGCGGTGAACGCGATCCAGCGCCCGTCCGGCGAGGGGACCGGGTTGCGGATCTGCCGGGCGACGACGTTGGCCGTCGTGTCCACGCGGTAGGTGAACTTGACCTCCGGGCCGATATCGAGCTCCACATCGACCTCGAAGGGGATCTTCGTGGCCGGGCCGCCGTCGATCGGTACGCGCCAGATCTCGCCGCCGTACGAGACGACGATGGCACGCGAGTCCGGCGTGAAGCTGTAACCGGGGAGCACGTCCAGCGGCGCGCGGGACTCCATGTCATCCCGCTGCACGGGGTACGCCAGCCAGCGCTCCTCGCCCGTGCTCAGGTCGCGGATGCGCAGCCCGGTCTCCGCACCCTCGCGGGTGCCGTAGACCAGCCAGCGGCCATCCGGAGAGATCGCGGGCCGGAAGGCGGAGCCGTACCGGTTGGTCATCAACGTGGACACGCCCGTCTCCCGGTCGTAGCGGTAGAGCTGGTACTGCGGGAAGAGGGCGTTGTACTGCCAATCGCCGCTGCGGCCCGCGTACCAGATGTAGCGGCCGTCCGGGCTGGGGGCCGCGCCCAGCGTCTTGAGGTTCGCGGGCGTGCGGATCACGGGCAGCACGCCGCGCGCGTCCACGTGCCGGAACTCCAGCTTGGCGGCGCCGCCCAGGCCGGAAGAGCGACTCACGACGATCAGCTCTCCATCCGGCATCCACTCGGGCGAGATGTACAGGTTGCCGTTGCCCTGTGTGACCTGGATGGTGTCGATCAGGTCGAGCGACATCACCCAGACGTTGTCCCCGCCGCTGCGGTCCGAGACGAAGACGATCTTCTTGCCGTCCGGGCTGAAGCGCGGCTGCGCATCGAAGGCGAGGCCGCTGGTCAGCCGCTTCGCCTTCCCGCCCGTGATCGGCAGCAGGTAGAGGTCGCCGAGCAGGTCGAAGACGATGCTCTGCCCATCCGGGCTCACATCCAGCGAGATCCAGGTCCCGCGGGTCGCGGTGAAGCTCGCCTTGCGCGCGGCCTCGAGCGGCAACGGCCTCTCGCGCTGCCCGCCGGGGCCGCCCGGACGCATGGCTGGCGGTTGCGCCGCCACGGGGCCGGCGAGCGCGCAGAGCAACAGCAGGGCCGCCGAAGCGGCGTGCGGGATCCGTGTCGAGCGGCTCATCGCGCACCTCCCCGGATGCCGTTGGCGACGGCGGGCGCGGCGTGGCGCCACGGTTCGTCCGGCGCGGGGCGCTGCCTCGGCCAGACCTCGTTCAGCGTGTCACCCTCGTACAGGCGCCCGTTCTTCATGACGTAGCGGATCGTGTTGGTGTTGCGGATGTCCTCGAGCGGGTTCGCGTCGAGCACGATCAGGTCCGCGAGCTTGCCCGGCTCGATCGAGCCGAGGTCCCTGCCCAACCCGATCGCCTCCGCGCCCATGATCGTGGCCACGCGCAGCGCGTCGTGATTGGACATGCCGCCGGACTGCACGGCCCACAGCTCCCAGTGGTAGCCCAGCCCCTGGAGCTGGCCGTGGCTGCCGATGCCGGCGCGGCCACCGGCCTCGACGAGCTCCTTGATCCAGGCGGCGTGCTTGCGGAACGCGTACTCGTCCTCGTGGAACCACCCGCCCGGTCCGGGGCCGGGGTTGCGGCGCCGAATCTTCGAGTTCAGCTCCTCCCTGGGCGTGAAATGCGCGAGCTTCCTGTCGTTGACCAGGTCCTCGTGCGTGTAGAAGTAGTTTTCCGCCCAGGGCCCGCCGTACGAGACGAGGAGCGTCGGCGTGTTCGTGGTCTGCGAGGTCTTGAACAGCTCGATGACGTCCTCGTAGGCGGGGATGATCGGCATCGTGTGCTCGATGCCGGGGTAGCCGTCCATCGCGTGCGTCATGTTGAGCCGGTAGTCCAGCCCGCCCTCGGTCGTGGGCATGAGCCCCAGCTCGCGCGCCGCCATGATCAGGAGCTGCCGCTGCCGGCGGTTGCCGGACATGTACATCTTGAACGTCTTCGTATCGTAGTAATCGCTGTAGCGGCGCAGCACGTTGCGCGCGTGGTCCAGGTCACGGATGCCCTCGGTCCAGAACACGCCCGGCCCCGTGGAGTAGACGCGCGGCCCGGGCATGTGTCCCGCCTCGACGCGGTCGGCGTAGGTCAGCACATCGGTCGTCGAGGTCTGCGGGTCGCGCGTCGTCGTCACGCCGTAGGCGAGGTTGGCGAGGTAGATCCAGGGGCGGCTCCAGTGCAGCCCCCAGAGGTTCCACATGTGCGCGTGCGTGTCCACGAAGCCCGGGATGATCGTCTTCCCGGAGACGTCGATGACGCGGGCGCCCGCGGGCCCTGAACCCGCCGGGCCCACGCTCGCGATCCGGTTGTTCTGCACGACGACGTCGCCGTTCTCGATCACCTCGTCCCCGCGCATGGTGATGATGCGCGCGCCGCGCAGGATCACGGTGCCTTGCGGGATGTCCCGCGTCGCGGTCACGCGCACGCGGATCTCCTCGGGCCGGTAAGCCGCGGCCGCCATCGCGGCCGAGTCCGCGCCCGCCCGCCGCAGGCTGTCCTCCACCGCCTCCGCGCGGTCGAGCCGGTAGGTGACGAACGCGTTGCCGATCGACCAGTGCACGGTGCGGCCGTCTGCGCTCCACGCGGGGAACTCACCGCCGATGTCCGTCAGCTTGCGGACCGGCATCGGCGCGCTGTCCGGCCGCGTCAGCAGGACGGTCGGCACGGTGCCGCCGAGCCGCGGCACCGTGACGACGTAGATGTCGTTGCCGACCTGCGCGAGCGCCTGGTCGCCACGCGGCGCCATGATCACGAGGTCCGCGGGGCGCTGCGGGATCTGCGGCTCGCGCTCGAAGTTCCGCGGCATGAGCAGGTCGGAGGTCCTCGAGACCTGCCAGCCGCCCACGGTCAGGGGCAACCGCCAGTTGACGGCGACGTGCGCCTTCGGGTCCGTGCCATCCCAGCGGGTCGAGACCACGCCAATGGCCGTCCCCGTCCCCTGCGACTGCCCGGACGGCAGCGCTTCCGGCGGGATCGGGCCGTAGCTGTAGATCCGGTCCGGGTCGTCTGTGAAGTGGGGGCGCGTGCGGCCGCCCGTCGGCCCGATCACGTTGACGTCGCCGCCCTGCGCGCTGACCCAGACGAATTCGGCGCCCAGGCCGTCGAACACGAACGGGTCGATCGCCTCCTGGAGGTTGCGCGCGTCCGAGCGGATCGCGACGATGCGCCGGCCGTCCGGCGACCACGCCGTCTGCTGGTAATACGCCGGCACGCGCGTGAGCCGGACCGGCCGGCCGCCGCTCGCGCTCACACGCATGATGTGGCCGACGGTGTCGTTCCACGTGACGTACGCGATCTGGCTGCCGTCCGGCGACCACGCCGGATAGTACTCGCCCACCTCCTGGTCCGTCAGGCGCCGCGGCGTGCCGTCGGGCAGGTCCATGACGTACAGCCGGTCGAGCGCGGTGAACGCGATGCGCCGGCCGTCCGGCGACGGCACCGCGTCACGGATCTGCTTGACGATGAACGTGGGCGAGTCGTCGACCGGGTACTCGAACTTGACCTCCGGCCCGACGGGGATCTCCGCGTCGACGGTGAACGGGATCTTCTCCGGCGGGCCGCTGTCCACCGGCACGCGCCAGATCTCGCCGCCGTAGGAGAGGATCACGGCGCGCGAGTCCGGCGTGAACGAGTAGCCGGGCAGCACGTCCATGCTCGCGACGGATTCCTGCTCGTCCCGCTGGATCGGGTACGCGAGCCACCGCTCCTCGCCCGTCGCCAGCTCGCGGATGCGGAGGCCTGTCTCCGCATCGTGACGGGAGCCGTACGCGAGCCAGCGCCCGTCGGGCGAGAGCGCGGGGCGGAACGCCGAGCCGTAGCGCGAGGTCATGGGCGTGCGCGTGCCCGTCTCGCGGTCGTGCACCCAGAGCTGGTACTGCGGGAAGATCGCGTTGTATTGCCAGGCGTTCGTGCGCTGCGCGTACCAGACGTAGCGACCATCCGGGCCGAACGCCGCGCCCAGCATGCGCAGCGCGGGCGAGCCACCCACCATCTCGAGGCCGCGCCCGCCCTTCACGTGGTAGAGCCAGAGCTTCTCGTTGCCGAACGGCGTGCCCTTCGAGACGACGATGTACTGCCCGTCCGGCGTCCACTCCGGTGAGAAATACGTGGCGTCCTTGCCGGTAGTGAGGGGGTACGGCTCGCCGCCCGCCAGGTCCAGCAGCCAGACGTTGTCATCGCCGCTGCGGTCCGAGACGAAGACGATCTTCTTGCCGTCCGGGCTGAAGCGCGGCTGCATGTCATGGGCGAGGCCGCTGGTCAGCCGCGTCGCCTTGCCGCCCGTGATCGGCAGGAGGTAGAGGTCGCCCAGCAGGTCGAAGACGATGGTCTGCCCGTCCGGGCTAACGTCCAGCGAGATCCAGGTCCCGCGGCTCGTGGTGAACCGCGCCCAGCGCGCCGGCTGCAGGGGCAGGCCCTCCTGGTCCGACGGGTCCGCCGCGGCCGTTGCCACGGCGCGGGGCTGCGGCGCGGCGGACTGGGCGGCAGCCGCACCCGCGCCAGTGGCCAGCGCGAGCGCGACGGCGAGGACCCGGGGGGTCGAATGCGATCGCATGGTCGGCTCCTCGGAGGCGTTTCAAGCGTGCGAATGCACGCGGAGAGAACGGTGGAACGGCGAAAGAAAGCGGTGCGACATGGTATGCTACGGGAAACGGGAATGCAACTGCCCTGACCCGCCCCCTGCCCCTGCCTTGCCCCTGCCCTTCCACCCCGGGCCGGGGCGAGGGCGAGGGCAGGGGCCGTTTCGTGGCTCGTCATGGTTCGACGCGTGAGCGGGGTCCCTGGTTGCGGCGGCGCTCACGCGCCAGGGTTCCGCGAGTGGCGCGGAGGCGGAAAGCCACGAGTCCCTTAACGGCGCCGTTACCGAGAACGCGTACGAGTACGGGCGCGGGACGAATCTATAAGATCTATAAGAAGAATGTCCGTCCGCAGCATTGCCGCCCTTCCCTGGCCCTCGCCCGGGCGGATGGGCAGGGGCCCTCGCCCCGGCCCGGGGCAGGGCCGAGAGGAAGGGCCGCGGCGAGGGCGGGGGAGCTCGCGGGGTAACTTCCCCGGCCCAACGGACCCCGCCTTGCCAAAGAACGTTCGGGACCTGCGATTCGGGTCGCCAGGCGACGAGGCCGTGGGAGGCGATGCGCGCCGGGCGCCGCCGCGCGCACTCGCGCTCCTCCTGGCGCTGCCGGAAGCGACGAGGCCGAGGGAGCCTATGCACGCCAGCCGCCCGCGTCCGCCCCACCCTCGCCCTCGCCCCTGCCCTGGCCCTGGCCCGATTCACTCCACCCGGATCGCCTCGACCGGGTCCACGCGCGTGGCGCGCCGCGCCGGCAGGAGCGAGGCCAGCAGCGCGATCGAGACGAGCACGGCGGGCGCGAGCGCGAACGCGACCGGGTCCCGCGGGCTCACGCCGTAGACCATCCCCGCGAGCACACGCGCCAGCATCCACGCTCCCAGTAGTCCCGCCGCGGCGCCTGCCACGGCCAGCGCCGCGCCCTCACGCAGCACCAGCCGCAGCACGTCGTTCCCCCGTGCGCCCATCGCCATACGGATCCCGATCTCGCGCGTGCGCTGCGCAACGCTGAACGCGACGACGGCGTACACGCCGATGCCCGCAAGCAGTAGCGCGAGCACGCCGAACCCGGTGATCAGCGTCGTCGTGGCACGGCGCGGCGCGATCGCGTGCGCGATCACCTGCTCCATCGTCCGCACGTTGTAGACGGCCTGCGAGGAGTCGACCGCGCGCACCGCATCGCGCAGATGCCGCATGAGCGCCCCTTCTGGAAGATTGCCGCGCGCGACGATC
>DATCLK010000196.1:0-11376 GCA_036563975.1 Longimicrobiales bacterium
GTCACGCGCAGCGACCGGCTGCGCGAAGAGCGCGACGGCGCGCGGGTCGTCGTCGCGGGGCTCGTCATCGCGCGCCAGCACCCGGAGACCGCGAACGGCACGGTGTTCGTGCTGCTGGAGGACGAGGCCGGCTTCATCAACGTGATCGTGCCGGCCCGCCTCTATCAGCGCAACCGCGAGGTCGTGAAGTTCTCGCCGTTCCTGGTGGTCGAGGGCAAGCTCGAGATCGATGGTGACGCGATCAACGTGGTGGGCTGGCGCTTCCGCGAGCTGACCATGCGGCCGATCGCCCACCGCTCGCGGGACTTCCGCTGAGGCCGGGGCGGGCCGTGGCAGTGCGCCGCGGGAAATCCCCCGCTCTCGCCCTTGCCCTCGCCCTGGCCCCTACTCCACCCACACCGTCTTGATGTTCACGAACTCGCGCAGGCCGTAGTGCGAGAGCTCACGCCCGTACCCGCTCTCCTTGACGCCGCCGAACGGCAGCCGCGGGTCCGAGCGGACGAGCGCGTTGACGAAGCACGAGCCCGCCTCGAGCTCCTCGGTCGCGATGCGCTCGCCGCGTGCGCGGTCGCGCGTGAAGACCGCCGCGCCGAGCCCGAACATCGAGTCGTTGGCGAGCCGGATCGCCTCGGCTTCGTCCCTGGCCGGCACGATCGCGGCGACGGGGCCGAACGACTCGTCGTCGAACGCGGGCATCCCTTTCCTCACGTCCGTGAGCACGGTGGGCGGGTAGTAGGCGCCCGGGCCTTCGGGGATCTCGCCGCCGAGCAGCAGGCGCGCGCCGGCGCGCACGCTCGCCTGCACCTGCTCGTGCAGGCCGTCGCGCAGGTCGTGGCGCGCGAGCGGGCCGAGCTCCGTCGCCTCGTCCAGCGGATCACCCATGCGCGCCGCGCGCATGCGCTCGACGAACAGCCGCTCGAACTCCGCGCGCACGCTCTCCACCACGATGAATCGTTTGGCTGCGATGCAGCTCTGACCGGAGTTGATCAGCCGGCTGGCCGCGCAAACCGTCGCGGCGTGCTCCAGGTCCGCATCCTCCAGGACGATGTAGGGGTCGCTGCCGCCCAGCTCGAGCACGGTCTTCTTGACCCGCTTGCCTGCGCTGGCCGCCACGGCGCGCCCGGCCGGCGTGCCGCCCGTGAGCGTGACCCCCCGCACGGCCGGATGGCCGATGAGGCCGTCCACCGCCTCGCTGCCGACGAGAACCGTGCGGAAGAGGGCGGGCGGAAAGCCCGCATCGCGCAGCAGTCGCTCGATGGCGAGCGCGCAGCCGGGCACGTTGGACGCGTGCTTGAGCACCGCCGCGTTGCCTGCCATGAGCGCGGGCGCGGCGAATCGGAAGACCTGCCAGAACGGGAAGTTCCACGGCATGATGGCGAGCACCACGCCGAGCGGCTGGAACGCCACGAAGCTGCGGTGCGCATCCGTCTCGACCATCTCCGGCTCGAGGAAGCGCGGGCCGTTCTCCGCGTAGTAGTCGCACACCCACGCGCATTTCTCCACCTCGGCGCGGCCCGCCCGGACGGGCTTGCCCATCTCGAGCGCCATGAGCCGCGCGTACTCCGGCGCCCGTTCCCGCAGCAGCCGCGCCGCTTCGCGCAGGCGGGAGGCGCGCTCCTGCACGCTCGTCCTGCGCCACTCCTGGAACGCCGCGTCTGCCGCGTGGAGGATGCGGTCCACCTCCTCCGGCGGCGTCTCCTGGTACTCCTCGATGGTTTCGCCCGTGGCCGGGTTGACGGCGCGGATCGTCATCGCTGCTCCCCTCGTTCGAATGCTCCGGTCTCCCACAGACGACTTGCACCGCCGCAAGATACGAAGCGGGGCGCGCGGGTGCGATACACCCGGCGCCCCGCGCCGCGGGCCAGCGGCGGCGCACCCGCGCGCCCTCTCCCGTGCCGGGGTCGCCCGGCCCGTCGGCGTCTGCAGCTTCCCGCCCGTGAGCTCGACACGGTCACGGTGGCCGCGCAGCATCCGGCCCGTCCGGCGTCTCCATCGGCCGCCCCGCGGCCGCGTGCCCGCGCGTGAACGGCGAGGCCCTCCCGCCCAGGCCCTCCGGCCAGCCTACTCGTACTCGTACTCGTACTCGTACTCGTACTCGTACTCGTAAACGTGCACGTGCACGTGCACGAGTACGTTTACGAGTACGAGTACGTGCTGCGGTACGTGCTCGTCAGAACGTCATCCGGTATACCACACCCAGGTTGCGGCCGGGCTCCGGCATGAGGTCCTTGATGCGCGAGAGGTGGTCACGGTACTCCGTGTTCGTGACGTTCTCGACGCGAACGGTGAGCGTGTGGAGCCGTCCGCCCCGCGAGAACCGCACGCCGGCGGAGATGTCCGCCACGGCGTAGCCGTCCGTGGGCTCCTCGAAGTCGCCTAGCCGCTCCTGGCTCGCGGCCCAACGGAGGTCGGCGCCCGCGAAGTACCCGGGCTGCTCGTAGCGCAGGCCGACGCGCCCGTGCAGCGGCGGGATGAACGGCGGGTGCGGCGAGGCCGCGACGAACGTGGTGTCAGTCTCGGAGAAGACGGGGATCGAGTCTCGCGGCGAGGTGAAGCGGGCGCGCACGTAGGAAGCGTTGCCGCTGAGCACGATCGCCGGCGTCAGGGCGACCTCGAGGTCGCCTTCCGCACCGACGAAGCGGGCATCTTCGTTGGTGTACTGGAAGAGCGGCCGGCCGGTCTCCGCGCTCAGCTCGGCTCGGCCGCGGCTCGACGGGAAGATGTAGTCGGCGAGCTGGTTGCGGAACACGGCGAGCTCGCCGCGCACACGCTCGCCGCTCACGCGCAGGAAGGCGTCCAGCCCGAAACCGGTCTCGTGCTTCAGGCCGGGATCGCCCACATCGTAGGAGTTGGCGGCGAGGTGCGGGCCGTTGGTGTACAGCTCGTTGAAGTCGGGCGTGCGGTAGGCGCGGCTGGCGCTCACGCCCACGCGTACGTCCTCGGACAGGAGATAGAGCAGGCCGAGCGAGCCGGAGAACGAGCCGAAGGTGCGCGGCCGGACAGGGATGCGCTCGCCGCCGGCCAGCACGAACGACATGGTGTCGCGCGGTACGTAGCGCGCCCAGTCGTAGCGCGCACCGACCTGCGCCCTGAACGGGCCGGTGCCGAGCTCCTCGACGACGAACACGGCAAACGTGTAGTCGTACGTGGAGGGCGTACGGAGCGAGCCGCCCGTCGCGATGTCGCGGTACTGCGCGCGCACGCCGACGGCGCCCTGTGCGAACGGGCCGCGCTCGCCGTGCCTGGCGATGAGCTCGCCGCTGTACAGCCGCTGCGTGAACTCCGTGCCCGTTGCGCCGCCCTCTTCCAGCTCGACGTGCTGGTAGTCGCTGGCGGCGCCGGTGAGCTTGATCTCGGCGAACGGCCCGGTGTCCATATGGATCGCCGCTTCGCCGCGCAGCGTGTGGCGCGTCATCCGGATGTCCGCGGCGTGCCCGTGCTCGTGGGTGTCCTCGTCCTCCTCGTGGTCGTGCTCATGCTCACCGCTGCCCGGGATGCCGTACTCGTTGCGGTAGAACCGGTAGGACAGGCCCGCGTGGCTCCGGCCGCCGACCCACGCGCCGCCCACGGCCCCGCTGTAGGCCCGCACGCCGGTGTTCTCCAGCGTGCCGGCCGGCGTGCTGACGTCGCCGGCGGTCCGCGCGCTGGCCTCCGCACGCAGGGCGAACGGGCCGAGCGCGGTCGTGATGAAGCCGCCGCCGCTCAGCCCCTCGTTCACCGAAGAGCCCTGCAACGTGAGCGTGCCGTGGGGGTGCGCCGGTAGCGAGGCTGGGATCTCCTCGCGGACCACGTTGACCACGCCGCCGAGCGCGCTGCTGCCGTACAGCAGCGACATGGGCCCGCGGACCACCTCGAAATGCCGCGCGGTGAGCGGGTCGATCGCCACGGCGTGGTCGCCGGACGTGGACGACATGTCGCCGGGCCGCAGCCCATCCTCGAGCACCAGGATGCGGTCGCCGCCCAGGCCCCGGATCACGGGGCGCGCGGTTGCCGGGCCGCTGGATGTGACCGCGATGCCGGGCTCGCCGTCCAACGTGGCGGCGACCGTCTCGCCCAGCTCGCGGTCGAGGGCGGCGCCGCGCAGCACGGAGACCGGGCTGAGCACGTCCTCGCCCGCGCGCGGCCCGACGGTCCCGGTCACGACCATGCCGCGCAGCTCGATGGCCTGGACGGGGAGCGCGACATCGAGCCGGAGGGACTCGCCCGCGCCGACGTCGACCCGACGCCGCCAGCGTGCGTAGCCCAGATGCTCGACTTCCACCGTGTACGTTCCGGGCGCGAGCTCGGGAAAACGGAACGACCCATCCGAGTGCGCGAGCTCCTCGCGGTGCGTCTCGAGCAGCCGCACCCGCGCGGCGGCCAGCGGCGCCGCAGTGGCGCTGTCGCGCACGGTACCCACGATCTCGCCCGTGGCCTGCGCCGGGGCCTGCGCCAGCACGCGGCGTGGCGCGGGCGCGCCGACCAGTGCAGACAGCACGAAGAACGTGATGACACCGGTGTTGCGTACACTCATGAATCCTGACCCGTCGTGCGTTGGTTGCGTGACCGCCGCGGCGCGGCGCGTCGAACCACCCGGCCAGCTCAGCCGGTCGCCGGCACCCCGGCGCCGCCGTGCGCGGCGCCCGGATCGCCGGTGCCTCTCTCTCAATGGTCAGGCTCGCGGTGGCGCGCGGGAGCCGAGTGGAAGTGGGGACGTGGCCGCGGTGACGGTGATGGCCGTCGCGGGAGCTGGAGGTGGGGTCGGATCGATCAGGACGGCCGCTCGTGTCGTGCCGGTCGCCGTCAGGGCGCCCTGGCCCAACAGCCGGCAGAATTGGCAGGCCAGGTGGTCGTGTGACCGCTTGTCCGGCGCATCAGCACCGCAATCGCTCACTGCGATGCCGGTACGCGGCGCCGTCGCCTCGACGCCCGAATCCGCCAGCGGCAGCGTCCCCGCCAGCAGGAGTTGTAGGGCCAGTACGGCTCCAGCCACGAGGCGACCACCTCTACCAGTCCGTGCGCGAACCAGCATGGCAGTGCATGTCGTCAGGTCCAGTCCCCGCGCGGCGATCCCGGGGGCGCCGGACGGGGTATTCTCTCCGGGTCGGCCTTAGTATGTTGCCGGCTCGCCGTTTGTTCCCGGACAAGGAGAGAGGTGGCATGCGGCCTGCACGAAAGCTCGGTGCTCCCCTGCTCGCCACGACGATGCTCCTGGCGGCCTGTGTCCGCAACCCGGCCACGGGGCAACGCCAGTTCTCGCTGATCAGCGAGGCGCAGGAGATCCAGATGGGCCGCGAGTACGACGCGCAGATCGTCGCCTCGCTCGGCCTTTACCCGGATACCGCGCTGCAGCGCTACGTGCAGGACCTCGGGAGCCGCCTCGCCGCGACCTCCGAGCGGCCGCACCTGCCGTGGACGTTCCGCGTGCTCGACGACCCGGTCGTCAACGCGTTCGCGCTGCCCGGCGGCTACATCTACGTCACGCGCGGCATCCTGTCCTACCTCGGCTCCGAGGCCCAGCTCGCCTCCGTGCTCGGCCACGAGATCGGTCACGTCACGGCGCGCCACTCCGTCAGCCGGATGAGCACGCAGCAGCTCGCGCAGCTCGGGCTCGCCGTCGGCGTCATGCTGCGGCCGGAGCTCGAGACCGTCGCCGGCATCGCCAACGCCGGCCTCAGCGTGCTGTTCCTCAAGTATTCGCGTGACGACGAGCGCCAATCCGATGACCTCGGCCTCCGCTACATGCGCCGCGGCGGGTACGATCCCAGAGAGATGGCGGACGTCTTCACGATGCTGGAGCGCGTCAGCAGCGCCGAGGGCGGGGGCCGCGTGCCGGAGTGGCTCTCCACGCACCCCGACCCCGGCAACCGTCGCGACCGCATCGCCCGGCAGGTCGCCGCGCTCCCGCCCGACTCCGCCACCGGCCGCGTCGAGCGGGAGAGCTTCGTGCGCAGGCTCGATGGCCTCGTGTTCGGCGACAACCCGCGCGAGGGCTTCTTCCGCGGCAGCGAGTTCCTGCACCCGGACCTCGCCTTCCGCTTCTCGTTCCCTGCCGGCTGGAGCACGAGCAACCAGAAGAGCGCCGTCCTCGCCATGAGCCCGAACGAGGACGCGATGATCCAGATCACGCTCGCCAAAGAGCCCACGCCCGATGCCGCGGCGCGCCGGTTCTTCGGCGCCCAGGGCATGGCGGGCTCGCCTCGCAGCGATCGGATCAACGGACTCGACGCCGTCACCGGAAACTTCGCGGCGACGACGCAGAGCGGACCGGTCCGCGGCATCGCGGCGTTCATCGCGCACGGCGGCCGCGTCTACAACGTCATCGCCTACGGGGTCGAGTCCCGCTGGCCAGCGTACGAGGCCGCGGCCCGCCAGGCCATCGGCAGCTTCGCTCGGCTCACCGACCAGGCTGCGCTCGCCGTCCAGCCGCTGCGCCTGGACGTGGTCACGCTCGACCGCGCCATGACGCTCGAGGAATTCGCGCGGCGCTACCCCGGGCCCGTCTCCGTCGACGTCCTGGCCCGGCTCAATCAGGTCGAGCCCGGCCACCGCTTCAGTGCGCGCGACGTGGTGAAGCGCGTGACCGGCACACTGCCGCCGGGCGCGAGCGACTGAGGGCGCCCGGTGCCGGTGTTGGGCCCGGCGGGGGGCGGCGCCAGCGTCGGGCGCATCAGGCACTCGCTGTGGTATCCTTGACATTCGGGTTTTCTTCGCCTATCCTGGCCGCCGATGCGACGCCTCCCGATCAGGGGCCGCGGCGCGGCCGAGAACCCGCCCAACCGCTTCGAGCGGCTCGCCTTCGAGCCGGACCCGGAGACGTTCGGCCCGGACGACGAAGCGCCGGCGCCGGAGACGGTCTACTACCGTGATGGCAGCCGCAGCATCATCTCGCGCAACGAGAGCCCGGACGTGGGATTCGATGCGTCGCTCAACCCGTACCGTGGCTGCTCGCACGGCTGCATCTACTGCTACGCCCGCCCAACCCACGAGTATCTCGGCTTCTCGGCCGGTCTGGACTTCGAGACGCGCATCCTGGTGAAGGAGGACGCGCCGGAGCTCCTGCGGCGCGAGCTCTCGTCGCCGCGCTGGCAGCCGCAGGTCCTCGTCCTGTCCGGCGTCACGGATGCGTACCAGCCCATCGAGCGCAAACTCGGGTTGACGCGCCGCTGCCTGGAGGTGCTCGTCGAGTTCCGCAACCCGGTGGGGATCGTCACGAAGAACCACCTGGTGACACGGGATGTGGACCTGCTGGCCGAGCTCGCGCGCCACGGCGCGGCGTCCGTCACCGTGTCCGTCACGTCGCTGGACCCGAAACTCCAGCGGGTGATGGAGCCGCGCACGTCGGTGCCCGCGCGGCGGCTCGCCGCCATCGAGGCGCTGGCCGAGGCCGGTGTCCCCGTGGGCGTGATGGTCGCGCCGCTGATCCCGGGGCTGAACGATCACGAGATGCCGGCGATCCTGGACGCGGCCGCGCGGGCCGGAGCGCGCTTCGCGGGCTTCACCGTGCTGCGGCTGCCGTATGCGGTGAAAGACCTGTTCGTGGCGTGGCTCGAGCGCCACTTCCCGGAGCGAAAAGAGAAGGTGCTGGGGCGCGTGCGTGCGATGCGCGGCGGCAAGCTGAACGAGTCCCGCTTCCACGCGCGCATGCGCGGCGAGGGACAGTATGCGGAGCAGCTCCGGGCGCTGTTTCATGCCACGGCGCGCAAGGCGGGGCTCGCCACGCAGCCGCCACCGCTCTCCACGGCGGCGTTCCGGCGGCCCGCACCCGCACCCGGGCCGCAGCTCGGGCTGTTCGACGGCTGAGCGCGGAGCGCGCGAGCGCCCCTGATCCACCGCGATGGCGGGGCGGTGCGGCGTGCGGAGCGGCAGGGGAGGGATACCGACGGCCCGTCCGCATCGAGCGGCGAGGCGCCAGCGGCGACACGGCGTGCGGATCCGCAGGGTGGGTTGCTCGCTGCCGGGGCGATGAGGGCAGCCCTGATGTCGCCCGGCGGCCCGGTTCGCGAAACGTCTCGCGGCGGTTCACGAAATCTTCCGGCGGCACGGGACGGAATGCGCCCCGTGCCGCCCTCGCGTTTCGCACCGGTCCTCGCGTTTTGCGAAGGCGGTTGCAGGGGCGTACGCCGCCCCATGCGCGCCTCGGTCCGTTCGTGACGCGCGGAAAATCGTGCAGATTTACGCTGCCGGCCGCCGGAAACGAGTGCGGGCACGCGGCTTGACTCCACTACCCGCCGTTCGCAACAACGGCCGGTCGGCCGTCAGGCAACCCGACGAGCGTACGGAGCGAGCGATGGCATCGACGCGATGGCGTCTCGGGCCGTCCGGGCGGCAGGAGCGCGCACGGGCTCAGGCCGGCTTCTCGCTCCTCGAGGTCCTGATCGTTGTGACCGTCCTCAGCATCCTCCTTGGTCTGGCCATGCCGCGGGTGGATGTGGAAGCCTTTCGGCTGAACGAGGCCGCCCGCGAGGTCATGACCGCGTTTGCCCGCGCCCAGTACCGGGCGCTGGTCCATCAGTATGACGTCGTGGTGTGGTTCGAGGTCACAGACCGCCGGATCCGGATCCACGACGACCGCAACAACGACGGCCTCGTGCAGCCCGGTGAGCCCGTGAGCGCGGTGGCGCTGCCGGACGGCGTCGTCTTCGGTCGCGGCTCGGCGCCGCAGCGCGCGATGGGCCCCGGCCCGGTGACGTTCCGGCAGCGGCTCGGCGTCCCATACCTGACGTTCCACCGCAACGGCAGCGCCAGCGAGGCCGGAGGACTGTACCTGGCGTCGACGCGGCCCGGCAGCAGGGCGGCCCGCGCCATCGAGGTCGAGCGCGCGACCGGCCGCGCGACCTGGCTCATCTACGACGGAACGAGCTGGCGGGGAGGGTCCTGATGCGGACGGACGGGTTCTCCATGATCGAGATCGTCGTGGCGCTCGCCGTGCTCGGCGTGGTCGTGCTCGGCTTCGCCGCGACGACGGGCACGCTCTCCCGGGCATCGGATGACAGCGGCCAGCGGCTCGTCGCACTCGAGCTGCTCGAGAGCCGGCTGCGCGAGATCTCGATGGACCCGGAGTACGGGCAGCTCGAGAGCCGCTACGAGGGGATCGACACGCTCATCCCCGGTTTCCCGGGCTGGCGCCGCACCACCATGATCACACGCGTGATCCAGCCGCTGCCGAATGGCCGCCAGCTCGATGCTCAGCGGATCATGGTCACGGTGCAAGGACCGGGGCTGCTCACGCCGGTCCAGCGCACCATCACGATCGCCGCACCATGAGACACCATGACGGCATGACCCCGGACCGGGGCGGCTTCACGATCATCGAACTGCTGATCGCGATCACGGTGTTCGCGATCGTGCTCGCGGCCGCGCTCGAGCTGCTCGGCGTCCAGAGCCGCACGCTGGCCATGGGCACAGACCGCGTCAGCGCGACGCAGAACCTCCAGTACGCGGCGAACTGGCTGACGCGCGACATCCGCGCCGCGGGCACCAGCGTTCCGCCCGGCCAGCCGTTCCTCGTCTACGCGGACTCCGATGTCATCGCCTTCAACGCGGACTACGCCACGAACCTGCCGGCGGACCCCTCGGCCGTCTACTACGATCCGGACCTGCCGCCGGGTGCGGTCATGGCGTTGACGCCGGCGAACCGCATCCAGATCCCGTTGAGCAACTTCTGGTACCCGAGCACGAATTACGTCGGCAGCCCGGCCGAGTTGATCATCTTGTTCTTCCGGCCGGACAGCAGCACCCCGCGCCTGGACGACTACGTGCTCTGGCGTCAGGTGAACGACCGGCCGCCGGAGCTCGTTGCGCGCGGCCTGGTGCGCTCCGATGATGGGCGCCCCTTCTTCCAGTACTTCCGCCTGGTCCCGGGCGCGAACGGCGCACAGATCGACAGCGTCCGGCCCAACAGGCTCCCCCTCGTCCACACCTCGCCGATCCACCCCGGGCCCGCCGATGTCGGCGCCGCGGCCACGATCGACAGCATCCGCGGCGTGCGGGTGAGTTTCGCGACCACGGATTACGGGCCGGGCGGCGCGAGCGAGCGGATCCGGTCCATCAGCCGCGTGATCTGGCTGCCCAACGCCTCGCAGGCGCAACTCAAGATCTGCGGCGACGAGCCAATCTTCAGCTCGCTCGTCGCGGCAGAAGTCCTGGACGAGGAAGGCGTGCCTGTCATTGAGGTCAGGTGGCTCCCGGCGGTGGACGAGACGGACGGCGAGGAAGACGTCGTGCGCTACCTCGTCTGGAAACGCGTCGCCGGCGAACCTGAGTGGGGCGACCCCTACCTGAGCGTCCCTGCGGGGAGCGCGGCGAATAGCTATAGCCACATCGACCGGGATGTCCAGAGCGGAGTGGCCTACGAGTATGCCGTCGCAGCGCAGGACTGCACCCCCACGCTATCCCAACCCATCATCGTGGGGCCAGTGCTGGCGGAGCTCAGCAATCCCTGACGCACGCGAGGTGCCCATGCGCATCTTGACCAATTTGTACCGGATCATCACCCGCGAGGAGGGCGGCTTCGCCTTCGCCGTCGTGATCCTCGTCTCGCTGGCGATGGCGTCGCTCACCGGCGCGGCCATGGTGCTCGGCATGACCTCCCGCGTCATCGAGCTGTCACACGAGCGTCACAGCCTGCTCGAGAGCGTCGCCGACGACGGCCTGGAGGCGGCGCGCGCCCTCCTCAACGCGAACCCCGCACTCTATCCCAGCAACGGAGGGTACGCCCGGCTGGACAGCGGATCCGTCACGGATGCGCTGAACAACCCCATCCCCGGCGTGACACGCGCCATCTACGCGGGGCCCGTCGGGATCACCAGCGGCGAGTACGGCGTCTTCGGCGCGATCGTCTCCGTCGCCTGGGACCGCGGCGGCGGGATCGTCGTCCGCCGCTCCCAGATCGTGCAGGAGAGCTTCTCGAAGTACGCATACTTCACGGATGTCGAGCCCTCCAACATTGCGTTCGGTCCGGGCGACGAGATCTGGGGGCCCGTCCACAGCAACGACGACATCAGGATCTATCCGCCGGAGGGCAACCGCCGCGCGACCTTCCACAACCGCGTGACGACCGCAGGCGTGGTGGTCGAAGACCGCCCCGATTACTCGCGCAGCTACGGCAACTTCGTTGGGGGGCTCACCGAGCGTGGGCCGCGCATCCCGCTGCCGTCCACGACCGAGTTCGACAACCTGCGCACGCAAGCGCAGCTCGGCGGCACGGCGTTCGTGGGGACCTCCACCGCGGCGACCGGGCGAGCCACGCTTCGGATCGAGTTCGTCGCCATCGACCTGAACGGAGATGGCGATACGCAGGATCCGGATGAGGGCTTCATGCGCGTCTATCGCTCCAGCGATGCCGACTGGGTGGTCGGCGCCGCGCCCGGGGCGAACAGTCTGAGGGGAAGCCGC
>DATCLK010000197.1:0-18179 GCA_036563975.1 Longimicrobiales bacterium
GGGAAGGAGGGCGATGCCCAGACGAAGGAGGAGGTCTTCCGCCGGATCCGCGGATACGAGCTGCAGGACTGCACGCACCACCATTCCTGGCTCCGCTTCGACGATCTCGTGCGGCTCGCCTTGCAGTGCCACGTGTTCGTGGCCCCGAGCGTCACGGCGCAAGACGGCGATGCGGAGGGAACGCCCTTCGTCATCCAGCAGATGATGGCGACGGGGATGCCCGTGATCTCGACCCTCCATTCGGACATCCCGTTCATCTTCGGGCCGTACGCCCACCTCCTCGTTCCGGAGCGATCCGGCCAGGCGATCGCCGATCGGCTGTTGACGTACGCCGAGGATCCCTCCCGGCTGACGGCGGACGGCCTGCGACTCGCCAGCCACATCAGGGAAGCGCTCGACGTGCGCAGGTGTGCGGCGGCGTTGAGCGACCTCTACGATCGGTACGCGGTGAACGGGTCGCCCGGCCCGCGGTGACGCGCGGAGCGCCGGGTCCGCGCAGCAGGCCCCGCGTGTTTCGCGCACGCAGCGCTCGATCCGGCAGGCTCGCGAGCCGTCCGTCAGGTGCGAGATCCGCCGCTCGCTCCCGTCCGGGGCGAAAAGGCAGCGGCGCGCGAGTCGGCCGGGTGGAGGGTGCCGCCGTGGCTCAGCTCGCGACCTGCGGTTCGGGCTTCCGGCTCAGCCGCGTCGAGCGGAGCAGATCGCGGAGCTCGGCGACGACCGGCAGCCCGGCGGCGAGCACGAGGGCCGAATAGCTGAGCACGCCGAGTCCGACGAGGATGAGGAGTGTCGTCGCGGGTGACCAGCTCGCGGGGAGCAGGCGTCCGGTGCCCCACACGAGAACGGCCATCGCCGCGGCGCACAGCAGCGGGCCGCTGACCGAGCGCGCGACCTCGGAGAAGCGCAGGTCGATGAGACGCCCGGCGATGGCGATGCACGGGTAGCAAATCACCGCGTTCGCCAGGAAGTACCAGAGCGCGACCGCCTGCACGGTCCCCTGGAGGACCCCGACGACGATGCCGACGATCAGGGTTCCGGATCCCACGACCCCCCACCAGAACATCCGGTCGGTCCGGCCCTGGGACGTGTAGATCCAGCCCGTCGGACTGCACATGGACTGCATGACACCGACGAAGCAGAGGATGCGGAGCAGCGGCGCAACACCGATCCACCGTTCGCCGAAGAGGGTCAGGACGAAGGGTTCCGCGACTGCCACGAGGCCCAGCATCATCGGGAAGGCGACCAGCGCGATCATCGGCATAGCGCGCAGGTAGATCCGCTTGACGCGCGCCCGATCCTGCTGGATGGACGACAGCGCCGGGAACATGACGCCCCCGAGCACGGAGATCACCTCGCTGATCGGGAGGAGCATGAGGCTGTATGCGCGGCTGTAGACGCCGAGCGCGGCGGATCCGAGGAACTTTCCGATCAGCAGGTTGTCCGCGTTTCGGGCCCAGTAGTTGATCAGCCCGAAGCCGGCGAGGCTGCTGCTGTAGCCCAGGAGCTCGCGGACCGCGGAAACCGAGAACTGCAGGCTCGGCCGCCAGCGGGCGAATGCGAGGGAAAGGCCGCTGATGGAGGCCGCCGAGACGAGTCCGTGGATGACGAGGGCCCACGCCCCAAGGCCGGCGTAGGCGAGTCCCACCGCGACGATGCCGGCCATCAGCGCGGCGACGACGTTCAGGGCGGCGACGCGATCGAAGGCCATGCGCCTGCGGAGAAGCGCGCTGGGGACGATGCTGAACGCGCTCAGCAGGAAGTTCAGCCCGATTGCCCGGGTGATGCCCACGAGCGTCGGGGTCTCGTAAAAGGCCGCAACGAAGGGTGCGCCGATCCAGAAGACCGCCGCGAGCAGCACGCCCGCCGCGAGGTTCACCCAGAAGATGCTGGTGAGGTGGATGGGCCGGAGGTCTGGCCGATAGACGATGGCGGAACCGAAGCCGAACTCGGCGAACAGGGTCGCGAAGCCCGTGAACACGGCGACCATCCCGACGAGGCCGTAGTCGGCGGGAACGAGCAGGCGGGCGAGGATGACGGAGAGCGCGAACTGGATGGCCTGCTGGACGACGCGGGCGGCCGTGTTCCACGCGATGCCCGCGACCGTGCGCTCCTTCAACGACATCGACAGATTCCGCTCCTTAGTCTCACCGGGAAGGGAGAGAGGAGACTCCAGCGGGGCAGGCGCTGGCATCTGCTTCGGGGTTGCGCCACCTGAACGCAGTCAGCCGGAGGCCAGCGGGGAGCGGGAGGGTCTCGGTGTGGTCCCGCAGGTAAGCAGCAGTGGCCGGGGGTACGGACCACGTCTGGCCCAGATGCTTGTCCTCGACAATGACGAGGCCGCTGCGCTGGCATGCCATCAGGCGCGCCAAGGACTCCGGTTGCTGGATGGTCGGCCGGTTCACGTTGGATGCGATCGAGAAGTCGGGGAGCGCCTCGGGCCCACTCCCGAGCCCGTTGGCGGAGAGGACCACGTCGATACGGCCGAGATAGAAGAGGGCCTTGAGGTCCGATGATGACACGATCACGGCGGAGCTATCCACGATGGTTCGCAACTCGTCGGCCGCCGCCGCCCAATCGGGCTCGCCTCGATAGAGGATCGGCGCAGCCCAGTCCCGGTCATCGACGGTCAACATCTTGTAGCTCAGCCGGTAGGCGCTGTTGGCCGTGAGCAGGTAGCCGATGACGAGCGCGAGCGAGGCCTTCGTTGCCGCCGCGGCGAGCCCCGGCGCGGCGGAGAGCCACGGAACGTTGCGCCACAGGGCCCGCACGCGCCGGGAGGTCCAGCGCAGCGCCGCCGCCGCGGCAATGCCCCACAGGGCGAAGAGGAACGGCATCGAGTAGAACAGGAAGCGCGGGTTCTTCCAGGCCGCGAGCGAGTGGGTCGCGAACGCGACCAGGAAGATGGCGCCGGCGAACGTCGCGAATCGCGGGTGGCGGTACAGGGCCACGACGAGCACGATGGGCAGCAAGGACCACATCGTGGGGTAGCCCTCGAGCCAGAAGCGGAGGTAGTAGAGGGGGTCGTCCACGAACCCCGCGGCCCAGGGGTCGGCGTACGTGAAGAGCTCGAGGTAGCGGGGGGCCATGCGGCGGGCCATGAAGGCGGCCGGCAGCGATGCGACGAGCAGGGCGGGAAGCCACCACCGCCACCGACGCCCGAGTGCCGCGAGGGTCTCGCGGCGGGCGCGCAGGAGCACGGCGGCTGAGGTGACGCCTCCCAGCCCGATCACGGTCGTGACCTGCAGGTGGTAGGCTATCCCGAACGCAACGAGCGCGCCGGCGATGAGCGCCGCACGCCGGGCCGGGGACAGCGGCGATGTGCAGAGGCGGAACACCGCGATCGCGCCCAGCAGGAAGAGCAGAGCGTGGATCGTGTAGAAGCGCGTGAGCTGGGAGAGATAGATCGCGGTGGGGTCGAAGCACAGGAAGAGCGCGGCCAGCCACGCCGCGGCGCGCCCGGCCACGGATCGCGTAAAGAGGAACAGGGCCGCCACGAGCGCCGTGCCGGCGAGTACGGCCGGGATCCTCGCCACGACCACGCTCTCTCCGAAGAGCCGGAAGATCGCCGCGATGAGGTACGTGAACCCGCGTGCCCGAGTGTACAGCATGCCATCCTCTCCGAGGCGGAGCGTTCCATCCTCGAGGAGGGAGCGTGCGGCGAGGACGTGGTTCAGCTCATCGACCTGAACCGTGTGGTCGAGCCGGATCAAGCGGATGGCCAGTGCCATGGCCGCGACGAGCGCCAGATCCCGCCACGGGACTCCTCCAGACGCCGCGGCAGCATGGAAGGAAGCCGCACGGGGGAGCGTTCGGCTCCCGGCCTCAGGCACAGCGATCCCGGTCGATCCCATGCAGGGAGCCCTCGTGAGAAGGGCGCCCACCGGTTTGCCGTCCTGATCCGTCGGTCGGTTCGGCGTCGGCGGCACGCCCGCGTATTCACGGAGCAAGCGAAAAAGAGCGGCGCACGCCGGTGGCGGGGCCGGCCGGCGTGGCCGCAGCCCCGGGAGCGTGTGCAAGGTCTGTGCACCCGCAAGGCGAAGCCGGCCGATCGGGCCCGCGGGCGGAAGGGTACGCGGTGAGGCCGGAGGTTCGGCGCCCCTGAGCGTCGTGGGGGTTGTCGCTAGGCCGGGCAATGTGTGGCGTAGCCGCAACGCAACGGTTGGGGGCGGCGGCGAGCACGCCGGGCCGGCGCGAAGGTCGCGGGCGACCGGCCGGCGAATGCGCTGCGTGGTATTCGCCTTGCAATTCCGCGGCGAGCCGGAATGCATAGCGATCCCGAACGCGCCGTCGCCCACCTCTCGATCCTGCACGTGCTCGCCCCGGCCCGGGCCGGCGGTCTCGAGCGCGTGGTCCATGCTCTCGCGATCGGCCACCATCGAGCCGGGCACGATGTCCGGGTCGCAGCGGTCCTGGAGCCCGGGGCGGAGGACCACCCGTTCGTGCGTCCATTGGAGGAGGCCGGCGTCCCCGTCGCCCGGATCGTGCTCGGATCGCGATCCTACCTCCGGGAACGCCGGGAGGTGGCGCGGCTCTGCCGGGCCAGGCGGCCCGCGGTGATGCACACGCACGGGTACAGGACGGATGTCCTGCACGTCGGGCTCGCGCGGTCGCTGGGCATCCCGGTGGTAACGACGGTGCACGGCTTCACGGGCGGCGGCGCGAAGAACCGGGTCTACGAGTGGCTGCAGCGCCGCGCGTTCCGCCGGTTCGATGCGGTGGTCGCCGTGTCGCGTCCGCTGGGCGAGGCGCTCGGTCGCGCGGGCGTTCCGCGGCAGCGGCTGCACGTGCTGCCGAACGCGTGGCCGGGGGACCATCACTTCGAGGAGCGTGACGCGGCGCGGAGAGCTCTCGGCGTCCCTGCAGACGCGTTCCACATCGGCTGGGTCGGGCGCCTCAGCCCCGAGAAGGCGCCGGATGTGTTGCTGGAGGCGCTCGGCCTGCTGCGGGACCTGCCGTTCGTCGCTTCCTTCATCGGAGCCGGGCCGGAGCAACCGGCCCTGGAGCGCCGGGCCTCGCAGCTGGGGCTGGCGGAGCGGGTCCGTTGGCACGGCCTGGTGCCGGAAGCGGGCCGGTGGTTCCGCGCGTTCGACGCGCTCGTGCTGAGCTCGCGCACCGAGGGGACGCCCATCGTGCTCTTCGAGGCCATAGCGGCCGGCGTGCCGATCGTTGCGACGCGGGTCGGCGGCGTCCCTGATGTGCTGGGCGAGGACGCTGCGCTGCTCGTGGAGCCCGAGATGCCGGAGGAGATCGCCCGCGCGCTCCGCGCGCATCATGACGCGCCGGGTGCGGCGGCCGCGCGGGCGCGCGCGGCGCGCGAGCGGCTGGCGCGCGAGTTCTCCGTGGAGCCGTGGCTGGCCCGCTACGAAGCGATCTACAGGGCGGTGGCGCGGCAGCCGCGCGCCTGACGACCGTGCATCAACAACCCGACCGACGATGCCGATCCTCTACGCTGTCGTTTTCGTCTCCATCGCGCTGATCGTCTACACGTACGCCGGCTATCCGCTCATCCTGGGCGTACTGGGCTTGTTGCGTCGGCGGCTGCGGCCGCCGGCGCCTCCGGCGGTGTGGCCGATGGTCAGCATCAGCCTCCCGGTCCACAACGAGGAGGCGCAGATCGCGCAGACCCTGGAGAGCCTGCTCGCGCTGGATTACCCGCGGGACCGGTTGCAGATCGTCGTGATCTCGGATGCGTCGACGGACCGGACAGACGAGATCGTCGCGGGCTTCGCGGATCGCGGCGTCGAGCTGCTGCGTTTGCCGCGGCGGGGCGGGAAGACCGCTGCAGAGAACGCGGCGCATCCGCACCTGCGCGGGGAGATCATCGTCAACACGGATGCCTCGATCCGGCTGGCGCCGGATTCGATCAAGGCGCTCGTCAGGTGGTTCGGCGACCCGACGGTGGGGGTGGCATCGGGAAGGGACGTCAGCATTGGTCGCGTGTCCCGCGATGCGAACGCGGGCGAGTCGGGTTACGTGGGATACGAGATGTGGGTGCGCAGCCTCGAGACGCGGGTGGATGGGATCGTCGGCGCGTCGGGGAGCCTCTACGCGATCCGAGCGCAGCTGCACAGGTACTCGCTGCCGGAGGCGTTGAGCCGGGACTTCGCGGCGGCGCTGGTCGCCCGCGAGGCGGGGTATCGCGCCGTATCCGTTCCCGAAGCGGTGTGCTATGTGCCTCGGGCGCCCTCGTTGCGCCGCGAGTACCGGCGAAAGGTCCGGACGATCACGAGAGGGCTCGGGACGCTCCATTACAAGCGCCACCTCCTGAATCCCCTGCGCTACGGCGTGTTCGCGTGGATGCTCTTCAGCCACAAGCTGTGCCGCTGGCTCGTCCCCTGGGCACTGGCGATGCTCGCGATCGCGGTCGCGGGGCTGGCCCTGGTCGAGCCGTGGGCGCGGGTGGCGGCAGGCGCGATGGGCCTCGTGCTCGCGCTCGCGGGAGCGGGGTGGTTGTGGCCGGCGGAGCGGGGCATGCCCCGGTGGCTCGGGATCCCGGCGTACCTCGTCGCCGGCAACGTCGCGGCGCTGCACGCATGGATCCGGGCGTTCCGGGGCCAGTTGAATCCGATCTGGGAGCCCACGCGGCGGGAACCGGTGCCGGCCGGCTGAGCGCGGGCGCGGCCCGCTTGTTCAGACCCGCCGGCGGCCAGCTATTCGCTCACGCTTCAGAACGTCGGTTTCGTCGCCGGTGGGCACCGTGCGCTTCCTCACGACAGCCGACGGCCGGCTGAGGCGGAGTCCTTCCTCAGCACCCGGTCCATGTCGCTCGCGAGCGTGGCGTAGTCGATGGCGGCAGCGGGCTCGATCCGGGCGGGCTGCGTCCGCAGCCACAGCCGCCGGAGGACGGAGACGATCCCGGCGATGTCCGTCGGCTCACACGCGATCGCGCCGATCCTTCGTGCTTCCCGTGCGGCGGCGCTGGTGGCCTCTGCGATGACGAGCGTCGGCAGTCCCAGCGCCACGCACTCGTACAGCTTGGCAGGGACCTGCATCTCCTGATCCTGCGCCAGCACCAGCGCGAGGTGCGACCGGCAGAGGAGGAAGAGGGCCTCGTCGCGCGGCAGGACGCCGTGCGTCTCGACGATGTCGCCGAGCGCGTAGGCCGTGACCTGTTCGCGGAACCGCGCCTCGTGAGGCCCCGCCACTGCGCCGGCGAGGTGCAGGCGCGTCATCGCCCGGGCTTCCGGGTGCTCGGCCAGGAACCCACCCAGGGCCGCCAGGACGGGTCCGAGGTCGCGGCCCGCGTAGAGCGTGCCGACGTGCGCGACCGAGAGGCCCGGCCCCGGATCGGCGCTCCTCGCCGGCAGGGGCTCGGGGTCGATTCCGTTGGGGACCCATTCCACGGCGAGCGTGGGATACTTCCTGCGCGCCGCTTCCGCGAACTCGGCGGTGTTGGCGATGACGAGGGCCGCGCGGCGGAACACCGCACGCTCGAGGCGTGGGGTCAGCCAGCGGCCGGCGCGGGAGGAAGAAGTGCCCGAGCTCCACGTCTTGTCGATCAGGTCTGACCACGGGTCGCGCATGTCGACGCGGTGGAGTCCCGGCATCCCGAGGGTGGCGAGCATCCCGGCGACATGAGCCGAGTGTGGCGGGCCGCTGCTGACGACTGCATCGAAGGACATGCGCCGCAGCAGGCGGCGAGCCATCCACGCGCTCTTCAGCAGCCAGCCGCGGGCGTAGTCCGGGATCACGAGCAGGGCGGCGAGCTCGGCCCGGATGAGCCGGATCAGGCTTGGCGCCGGAATCGTGGCCGGGGCCGCAGCGCCCGAGCCCGCCGCTGCGGCGGGACGCGCGGAGCGGATCCGGCGCATGACGGCGTTGTAGGTGTCGTTGAGCGTGCGCGCCCGCCGGCACGTGTGCACGTGGACGCCGGGGACCGCCGTCGCCGCCTCGGCCGCGGTGATCACGTGCACCTCCCAGCCGAGCCGGGCGAGGTATTTGGCGTACCCAGCCCAGCGCAGCCCGCCGACCGACCCGTCCGGGGGGTAATGGTACGTGATGACCAGCAACCGCCGTGCGGCGGCATCGGCCATTCTCAGCTCCCGGTCGCGCACGCTGTCCCCTGCCCTGCCGGCGGCAGATCGATGGACTCGTAGCGGGCGACCATGCGGCCCAGGCCGCAGGCGGCCACTACACGGGCGCGCGCCGTCTCGAAGCCCTTCGTCGGCACGTTCAACGCCTCGCGAACCAATCAATGGACTCCCGCAGCGCCGGCGCGGGATCGGACCATCGGAAGACCTCGCTGCGGTCGCCGGGTCTCCACAGCACGAGGAAATCCAGGAGCGACCGCCACCTGGACGGGAAGTCCGGCGGAAGAGCGAGCTCCTCCCGCGATCGCCTCAGGATCGCGAGCAGGTGATCGACATCCCCCCACCACCACCGGCTCCGGACGCCCACGCGGTACGGCGGCTGCGGCGGTAGCGGCTCGCCGAGCGCCAGCCGGACGAGCCGGACCGGAAAGTCCACACCGGCGTCCACGGCGAGCTGGAGAGATCCCCAGAACCTGCCGTTGACCTCCATCAGGTACGGCTCGCCCGTGGATGCGTCGACCTTGTACTCGACCATCGCCACGCCCTGCCAGTCGAAGGCTGCCAGGAGCGCCGTCGAGACGCGGACCAGCTCCGGATCCGCCGGAATGCTCTCGCGGTAGACGCTGACCCCGCCAGCGGGTGGCTTCTCGCGGATGCGGCGGTGGGAGAACACCGCGTCCGGTCGACCATCCCACAGCAGGAGGAAGATGCCGATTCCGGGGCCGATGATCCGCTGCTGGAGCAGGATGGGGAACGCCGCCGCCGGAAGCTGCGCCAGCGCCTGGCGCAGCTCGCCTCCGTCGCGGGCATACGTCACGCCGAGCTTCAGCCTTCCGTGGCTGCTCTCGGCCACGGAGCGCGCCGGCTTGACGACAATGGGGTAGCGCAACGAATCCGGGTCCAGGGACCCGGCGTCTTCCGGGCGGCTCAGCACGCGCTGCTCGGGGATCGAGATCCCGACCTGACGTGCCGCTGCGAGGACACGCGCCTTGTCGCAGGCGGCGCGGAACACGGACTCTTCCGGGAACGGGACGCAGATGCCGCCGAAGCGAGCTCGCTCGCCGAGGACGGCGAGGAGAGAGGCCTCGGTGACGGGGAGGAGGACGCGCGCGCCGGCAGTCCGGGCTCGCTGCTCGATCGCCTGCACGAACCCTGGCGCGTCGATCAGCGGGTCGGGAACGCGCTGCTCATCCTTGCAATACCTCGAGGCGCCCGCGAGGGAGCGCCCGCGCGTCGAGCAGACGTGGACCGTGTATCCGGCCCGCCCCAAGGAGCGGACGAGGGCGAGGGCAGCGCGCTCATCCCCATCCGTTACGAGGACCGGGATGGCCATTTGCCGCCGATCACGAGCGCAGGCGCCGCACGGCGATCGGGGCCGCCCGCCGCGGGTGCGCCTGCGTAATGGCATTGGCCATGGCTGGATGCCCATGCGCGGAACGGACGGCCGTCACCTTGGCGAGCCCGACGATGACGCCGTAGATGACGAACATGTACACGGCATACGCTTGGGACAGGAAGAAGCCGGAGATCACGTAGCCGATGATGGTTCCCGCGAGCGCGTGGCCGAGGACCACCTCGTCCGAGTGGGTGGTCCCGCGGCCCGGCGCAGGATCGACGCCGCGTGCCGTCCTGTAGGCATGCACCAGGAGGAGCACGAGTGCGACCAGGCCGGGGATCCCGAGCTCCGCGCCGATCTCCACGAACGAGTTGTGCGCGGCGGACCACTTCACGCCGATTCCGTACTCTTGGCGCTCGGCGAGCGGGGAGATCGTGCCCTCCGCGACCGGGAACGCCCGAACGCCGACGCCCGTCACGGGACGGGAAAACATGTAGCCGATGCCGCGCTTCCAGACCTCCATCCGTCCCTCGTCGGCGTTGCCGCTCCAGTTGTAGTCCTCCGTGGGATTGAGCAATGTGCGCATCATGCTCCAGTAGGTCTCGTTGCCTGCGAGGAGCAGCACCGCGAAGCACGCGCCCACCGCTGCCAGGCGCACCTTCACGGGGACCGACCGGAACGCGACAAGGAGATAGCCGCCCACGCCGAGCAGGCCGAGGAACGCACCTCGTGAGCCCGTCTTGATGATCACGAGCACGAACAGGCAGATGCAGAGGGCGGCGGCGGCACGCGCGAGGAGAGTGCGCGCGCGGAGCGCGAAGTACACGGCGAGCGGGAGGGAACAGACGAGCAGCATGCCGAGGTCGTTCGCATCGTAGTAGGCGAGATTCCCCAAACGTCCGCTGGGCCCGATGTCCAGATTGAGATACACGAACTGTGCGTAGATCGCGCCCCCGATCACGACGAAGGCAGCATAGCGGCGGACGTCCTCCAGCGTCCGGATGCTCGCCGCCAGGATGATCATGAGCAGGAAGTTCTTGCCCAGGTCATCCTTGATGAAGCCGAAGCTCAGTCCCTGATAGAGACTGGTGGGGACGGACGCCACGGCGAGCGCCATGATCGCGACCACGCAGATGGTCACCGGATGGCGAATCGACTTCAGCTTGCGGCGGCGGTCCGAATCGATCACGTAGAGGCCGTACATCGCCAGCGAGGCGAGGATCGGCAGCTTGACCGTCGCGAGGATCGGGTAGAGGTCCTGGACGCGCCAGACGTACGTCAGGATGCTCACCGCCACCGCGAGGAGGAGCGGGTCTACTTTCGCGGACCGCCGGGCTGCGAGCACGCGCAAGCGCCCTGCCCGCGGTCCGGCCCCGGCCGGAACGGAAGGTCGCTGGATGTCGAACGGTGTTCGGCCGTTCGCGCCAGGTGGAAGACCGATCGACATGCGGGTCATCCGTCAAGAGAAGCCGAAGCACGTACACATGGGCCGCAGCCGATGCCGCCGGCGGGGCGCTCTCCGGGAGACACGGCCGCAGCACGCCGGCTGCCGGCACCGGCCGTGACCGCTTCCGCCGCGATCCGAGCCGGCCCGTTCATGAGCGGAACAACCCCGCCGCCCGTAGCGCGAAGCCTCGAGGCGAGCTGCCCGCCGGGATATTGACCCGCGGGAGCGCGTACGGCCGTGTCCGTCCGCGGGGAAGGAGGCCGCCGGTGACGCGCAGTGCCGCGACGTAGCCCGCCCGGGCGACGGCTGCTTCCACCGCGGGCGACGTCATGCCGTAAGGATATGATAACCAGGGCAGCACCCGCTCGAAACGCTCCCGCAACCAGCGCAGCGGCAGCTCCAGCTCTGCGGCGAGCTCGGCCGCCGGGATGCGGACGAGATTGGGGTGGCTCCACGTGTGCGAGCCGAGCGACAGACCGGGATGCTCGAGCGCGCTCGCCAGTTCCTCCTCGCTGGCCGCACGCGCGTGCGCCGGCACGGTCGCCTCGGCGATCCCCGCCTCTGCCGCCCAGCGCCGGATCTCGGAATCCACTCCGCGCAGAGCCGTGAGCGCGTGGGAACGAAGCTCGTCATCGAGCCCCTCGGGGCCCGAGGCCAGGCTGTCCCACCAGAAGGATCGGCCGCCGATGAATGCCGGCGCGACGAAGACCGTGGCCGGGAGACCGCGGGCACGCAGCTCCGCCACGCCGCAGGTGATCGCACCGCGGTACGCGTCATCGAAGGTGATCGCAACGCGGGGCCGCCGCGGCGGCTTGTCGGGCGGTCGCAGCAACGCATCCAGCGGCACGACCTCGTGGGTCTCGACGAGCTGGTCGAGCTGGGCCCGGAACTGCTGCACGGGCAGGTGCAGCGAGCGGTCCCCCACCGGCTCCTCGCCTTCAGGGGCAATGTTGTGGTACGCGAGCACGCAGCCGCGGCCCGCGTTGAGGCGGCGGGCCAGCGACGCAGCGCCGCACCCCACCAGGACCGCTTCGAGCGAGGCCTTCAGCTGCCGCCGGATCATCGCGAGCCGTCCCGCGGCCGGAGGGGGTCGCCGTGCGAGTCGCGGGCGCCGGATGCGTCCATGGCGACGCCGTTGCCGGCTGCCACGGGGCGCTCCGGCCGGCCAAGCACCTGCAGGTATTCGCGGACCAAGGCCCTGCCGATCACGTCCCAGCTATAGAGCTGCTCCACGGTCTGCCGTCCGTTCGCGCCCAGCCGGCTGCGCAGTCGCGCGTCGGCCATCAGCTGGCGGATCGCCTCGGCAAAGCTCCTGGGGTCATCGCGGATCAGGATGTTCTCACCGTCCACTGCATGGAGGCCCTCGCACCCGACGCTGGTGCTGACGACGGCCTTCCCCATGGCCCAGGCGGTGGTGATCTTCAAGCGAGTTCCGCCTCCGATGCGGAGGGGGACGATGGTGCAGAATGCATCACGCACCCACGGCCGCACGTCATTGACGTATCCCGTCAACTCGACGGAGTGCCGCGCACGATAGTGCGCGATCTGTTCGGGGCTGGCGCGCCCGATCCACCGAACGGGCACGGCGCAGCCATCACGCCGCAAGATCGGCAGGATCTCTCCGCAGAAATACTCGAGTGCATCGAGGTTGGGGAACCACTCGGTCCCGCCGAGATAGGCGATGAGCTCATCCGTCCCGTGCAACGGCACGTATTCGTCAATGTCGACGCCGTTCGGCGCCACCGTGATCCGCGTGCCCGGCGCGATGCGGAGGAGCCCATCCCGGTCCGCACCGGAGACGGCAACGTTGAGCGCGGCGGAGCGGCACCAGCGTAGCTCCTCCGATTCGGTGAGCGTGGCCTGGAGGCGCAGATACCAGGAGCGGAGACCCGTCGCGTTCTGTGCAAGGCGCCGGAGCAGCTCGGATTCCACGTTGTGGTGCGTGCAGGCCACGGGGACGCCGTCGAGGAGCGGGAGGTACGCAGAGAGATCCGAGCTGTCCACGTGGACGATGTCGAAGCGCTCCGAGCGGAGCAGCTCGAGCAGGCGGCGCCGATACGGGCCGGAATCGTAGGCGTAGCGCGTGTACGCCCTGCGCGACACCACGCTCCGGAGGTGGTCCCAGAGGAAGCGGAGTCGGCTGTGCTCCTGGGGGATCGGCAACGCCTCGACCCGGGCGACGCCGGAGAGGGCCTCGAGGCTCGCGGCCACCTGCGCCGCAGACCCGTGCACCTTCACCCGGTAGAAGCAGAGGGCAGTCACGTCGAAGGCGGCCGCGAGCTGACGGAGCACGTTGTAGGTCCGGATCGCGGCGCCGCTGCTGGGTGGATGCGGCAGGGCGTGCGACAGGAAGAGGAGCTTTGGCTTCACCATGCGCGATGCGCCTGCCCCGGATCCGCTCCTCGCGAGCGACGCCTCAGCGGAACGCGCCACCGATGACCCGTTCATGCCAGCCATCGATACCGCCATGCCTGGAACATGAGGACGGCCCAGAGCCCGATCGCCAGCTCGTCATGTCCGCGCTGGAGTGCGGCCCAGGCGCGGTGAACGCTGGCGCCGCGGAAGATGCCGTCCCGATCCAGGGCGTCACGGTCGAGGAGATCCTCGGCCCATGGTCGCAGCGCGCCCCGCAGCCACGTGGCGATCGGCACCGAGAACCCCATCTTGGGACGATCGACCAGCTCCTGCGGCACGCGACGGTAGAGGGCCTGGCGCAAGAGCCACTTCCCCTGGCGGCCGCGGATCTTGAAGTTGCGAGGCAGGCGCCAGGAGAACTCGATGATGCGGTGGTCGAGCAGAGGGACACGCACCTCCAGGCTGACTGCCATGCTCGCACGATCCACCTTGGCGAGCAGATCGTCGGGCAGGTACATCGCCTGGTCCGTCAGCATCATGCGTTCGAGCAGCGGGAGCTCCGCGCCCGCCTCGAACGCCTGGTCCACGGGACTGGGCTGCGACTCGCCGCACCGCAGGATCCGGCCGGGCTGCTGCCACGCGCTGAGCAGCGAGCGGTACATCTCCGGCGGCGAGTCCCATCTCATCAGAGCCCCGATCTTGACGATCTTCTCGCCGGGCAGACGGTGGCGTGCCGTCGCCGGGAGTACGGGGCTGACGGAGCGGTAGAGCCGGTCCCAGGAGCGGGATGAGACGCGGCCGATGCCAGCGGCGACGACGCGCCGGAGCGGCCTGGGCATCCGTTGGAGCCCCCCGATCGCCTGCTCCCCCTGGATGTAGCGGTGGTAGCCTGCGAAGACCTCGTCGCCCCCATCACCGGAAAGCGCCACGGTCACACTCCGCCGCGCGAGCTGGGACACGAGGAAGGTCGGGATCTGCGAGGGGTCCGCGTGTGGCTCGTCGAAGATGTCGGGCAGCCGCGGGACCACGGCGCGTGCGTCCTCGTCCGTCAGCACGAGCTGCGTATGATCGGTGCCCAGGTGCGCGGCGATCCGGGCCGCGGCCGGCGCCTCGTCGTAATCCGGGTGATCGAACCCGATGGAGAAGGTCTTGACCGGGCGCGAGGAGAGGCTCTGCGCCACCGCCGTCACCGTCGACGAATCGATCCCGCCCGAGAGGAGGGTGCCCAGGGGGACGTCCGACAGCAGGCGCAGACGCACCGAATCCGTGAGGAGTGCTTCGAACTCTTCGAGCGCCTCCATCTCCGTGCCCCTGAACGGGGCGGCGCGGCCGCGTGTAGCCGCATCGAACAGCGACCAGTACGGCCGTGATGGGGGGAGCGGCTCGTCGACCGAGCGGACCGCCAGGATATGGCCGGGAGGCAGCTTCGACGCGTGGGCGTAAATCGTCCTGGGTGCGGGAACGTACAGGTACCGGAGATACGCCGCGAGCGCAGCGGTGTCGAGCTGACGATCGAAATCCGGCCCCTCGACCAGGGACTTGAGCTCGGATCCGAACGTCAGGAGGCCGGGTCGCCAGGAGATGTAGAGGGGCTTGATCCCGAGCCGGTCCCGCAGCAGGAGGATCTCGCGGGTGCTCGCGTCCCAGACGGCCATCGCGAACATCCCGATGAAGCGGTGCACTGCAGGCTCGACCCCCCAGTGCTCGAACGCTGCCAGGATCGTCTCTGTATCCGAGTGGCCGCGAAAACGGAAGCCGGCTCCTTCCAGTTCCGATCGGAGAGCCAGGTGGTTGTACACCTCGCCGTTGAAGACCAGGGTGTAGCGCCCGGAAGGCGACCGCATCGGCTGGTGGCCGTTCGCCGAGAGATCCAGGATCGCGAGCCGCCGGAAGCCCAGCGCGACGCCGGCCTCGGCATCCGCCCAGACCCCTTCGTCATCGGGGCCACGGTGCGCGATGGGCGCGATCATCCGCCGCACCGCGGTCTCCAGCCCGGTGCGCTCGTATCCTCGAGTCGAGACTATTCCCGCGAAGCCGCACATCTCGGGTCTCGTGACAGCGCACGCGTTCGACGTTCCAGGACGACCACGCGGGGGTCCCGACGGGGCGCGCACTGGATGGCTGCGCGCCACTCCCGGGACGCCGCACGAGTCGTTGGCCGGACGCCTCCCGCAGCGCGTTGGCTAGGACGGGAGTGAGGCCGGAGCCAGCGCCCCTTCGACGCCCTGAGATTCGAGGTCGAGCAGCGCCACCTGGGGCTGGTCGTAGAACCCACGGAGCAGGTTGCCGCGGATCACCAACAGATCGCGGGCCATGCGGAGCGAATCGAGCGCGAGATTTACGCGTGAGCCGGGCTTGTGCGTCCAGTTGACAGGCACCTCCGCGATGCGGTACCCCGCGCGGCTCGCCATCAACAGCACCTCCACATCGAAGCTGAAGCCGTTCATCCGCATGCGGGAGAAGAGGTCGTGCGCGACCGAGTCCCGGAACAGCTTGAAGCCGCACTGGGTGTCGGCAATGCCATCCACGGCCAGGGTTCGCACCAGGAGGTGGAAGGCCCGGCCGATGACGCGCCGGTACAGACGGGTCCGCACCTGCACTCCCGACGCCCGCAGGGCGCGGGAGCCGATGGCGATGTCGGCCCCCGCATCGATTGCCGCCTCCAGGCGCTCGAGCTCGGCGATGGGCGTCGAGCCGTCCGCGTCGGCGAACAGGACGCGGCGCCCCGTGGCGTTGACGACGCCCACCCGCACCGCGTAGCCCTTGCCGCGGTTGCCGGGCAGGCGGAACAGGCGGATCTCGGGGTACAGCCGGGCCAGCCGGGCGACCAGAGCGCTCGTGCCGTCGCGACTTCCGTCATCGACCACCAGGATCTCGGCGGCGCGGCGCCGTTCCCGGAAGTACGAGACGGTCTCGCGAAGGGTGGGCTCCAGCCGCGCTTCTTCGTTGAAGGCCGGAATGATGATGGACAATTCGGGTCGCAGCACGTTGATCCCCTATCGGCTACGGTCGGCGCGGGTACGGGCAAGTCTGATACCAGAAGGGGGTGGGGTGGCGTCGGTGCGGACGGGAGGCCGGAATGCCGCTAGGGGCGGGCCGCCGCCGCCGGCCTCCCACATCTGTAGTAGGCGCGCCACACCGCTCCCCTCGGCGGCTCAGCGGTCCCCGAGAGGCGCCCCACACAGGTGGAGGTCGACGCGGTACACGCGGTAATCGAACCGCGGGCGTTGGTGCGAGTGAGTCAGGCGGCAGTGCCGGGCGAGCCACGGGGCGACCTCGCCGGAGGCGTCGAAGGCGAGGCCCTCGCGCCGGACCAGTGCCACCACCCAGAACCGCGAATGGCTCGCGAGCACGTCCTCCAACTGGGCCGTGGTCATTTTCAGCTCGCGGCCATCGAGCTCGGGCGCGTAATGCCGCTGGAAGATGATCGGCGTCGTGAGCACCGGGAGCTCCGGCGCTGTCGCGGCGATCGCGCGGAACGCGGGGCGCGGATCGAAGCGCATCCCATCGGACAGGTGTGAGACGAGGGACGGCGCCAGGCCCGCGCCGATGACCGCCATCACCGTCGCCGCCAGCACACCTTTCCGGTCGACAGCCCGTTCAGCCACGAGATGGATCAGGCCGCCGGCGGAGACGAACACCATGGGCAACATGACGACCGCGTAGTCGGCGTAGACGTTGGTCACGGTCGACGCGGCGACCAGCGCCGCGAGCGTGCTCGCCACGCCGCCAATGGCCGCGACAGCCCAGCGCCGCTGGCGGGTGGTGGACGCGAGCGGAAGGAGGGCCAGCGCCCCGGCCGCCGCGGCCGCGACCATCACCGGGGTCAACCACTCCACGATGGCCGGCACCAGCCGGAGCGTCGCCTCCAGGCCCCGGCCGCTGAAGTTTCGCAGAGAGGAGCCGCGGCCCAGCAGGGAGAGGATCAGGTAGCCCGCGCCCGCGAACGCCGCGAAGGGCAGCCAGAGCGCCGACCACGCGGCGCGCGATGGCCAGGTCCAGCCTATCTGTCCCGACCGGCGCACCAGGGCCGTCCCGAGGGCGACGCCGACCACCGGGAACAGGAAGGTCGGATGGGTGGCGGTCCCCAACACCAGGGCCACGAGCGCTGCGGCGTAGTCGCGCGGCCGATCGGTCTCCCAGGCGCGGATCAGGAAGAGCAGGAAGAGCGTGGAGAGGAGATAGAGCAGCGATCCATACCGCGCCATTCCAGAGACATGGAGGTGCCAGGGCGCAAGCGCCACCCAGAGCGCGGCGGCGGCGGCGCCGAGCCGGCCGAAGAGCTCGGCCCCGAGCTTCCAGGTGACGTAGATGCCCAGGAGGCCGAACAGGAGCGGCAGTAGCCGCATCCCTACATGCGTGGGCGGCACCCACTCGAAGAGCACGTGCTGGAGCAGGTAGTAGAGCGGACGCGCCTCGATCCCGGGCCGGAGGGGCGACTCGAACAGGTGGGTCGCCTCGATCACCGTATAGAGTTCGTCCTCCTCGAACGGGTAGGAGCCGAGGCCGTAGAGTCGAAGGAGAATCCCAAGGCCGAGCACGAGCGCCAGGAGCATTGCGCCGCCACGGACGCGGCCCGCCGGGTGCCCCGGAGCAGCGGATCGCGCCGCGGCAGTCTGCTTCGTGCGAACCAGAAAACGAGAAACCACCATGTTCAAGAACTCTCAGGAGCCGCGCGACACGCTCGCCCTCCGTAAGCGCGGCGCCAGCGCATGAACCACCTCAGCCGCTCGCCATGCCCTGCCATGACAGAGCTCCGAATCAGCCAGCGGCGCGGTGACCAGCCGGACGCGCAGCTTCTCGGTCGTAGAGTCTCCCGAACCGCCGGCAGCCATTCGCGAGGTCCCCCCGGCCGAAGGCGTCAACGTGGGTCAATCTGCCGCGCGCCTCGGGGGACGGCCACCTTTCGCCGGCCTTCACGGTACCGACGAAAGGGGGTGTAACGGGAGTCGATGCGCTCGGTCTCACGCAGGAACCCGCGCTGCATACGCCTGCCTCGCGCATCTCCGGGGGA